>CAYGBP010000066.1:0-3372 GCA_964348105.1 uncultured Nitrospirota bacterium | reverse complement strand
GTTCGAGGCTGAAAAGAGTCGGTTGGAAGGAGAGTTGCGCCAGGCGGAGGAGACCCTAAAGCAATTGGAAACCGAGATCCAGTCGGTCATGTCCGCGACGGATGATAAGCTATTGAACGAGTATCGCAAACTGCGCAGCGTGCGGGGCGGCCTGGCTGTTGTGCCGGTGAGAGAGGGTACCTGCACGGGGTGTCGCTTGGCGCTCCCGCCGCAGCTCTACGCGGATGTGAGGAAGAAAGAAAAGCTGTTTACCTGCTCGCATTGTCATCGCTTCCTGTACTGGTCACAGCCTTCAGTTTCCACCCAGACGCCCGCCTGAAATCGCGGCCTGCGTGGTCTTGAAATGATATTTCGCCACGTTCTTGAGAACCTCCGGCCCGTGCCTCCGGGTGAGCTCCCGAGCCACCGCAATCACCTGGTCGGATGCGCCCTTAGGAAGCGTCATGCCGACCTCTTGTGAGAGTTTCTTGAGCTTCCTCAGAAATTCCGCCCGAGCCAGCACCGATGCGGTTGCAACTGCAGGGTCATCCTCGGCCCGGGGACGCTGCTCCAGCCTGATTTTCTTTCCTTTATCCAGAAGCGCGTTAAGGATGTAGTGCTCGTCCCCGAACTGATCCGAAAGGGCCCGGCTGCAGTCTACCCGTTCCAGGATGTTTTCCAACACCCTTGCGTGAGCCCAGGCCAGCAGCCGGTTCAAATTCCTGATCTTCGCGTAAAGCTCGTTATATCTTTTCGGCCCGATGGCCACGGTGGACGTTACCACCTTCGACGATACGCTCTGCGCCAGGGCCTGGACGCGAAGGTCGGTGAGGCGTTTGCTGTCTTTGATACCAAGGAGAAGCAATTCTTCGGCTTGAGCGGGGGTGATATATGCACCACTGACCACGAGGGGGCCGAAATAATCGCCCTTTCCGGACTCGTCGATGCCGATCCAGCCGTCTTGGGAATGATCCATCCTGGACACAGCGGCTAGATTACAAGAAGCCCCATACGGGGTCAAGACCCCACGGGCAAAAGTTGCACTGGCCGGGGAAAAGTCTTATAATCATATTGCGCATGCCGGAGCCGGACAGATGATCGCCCGCCACTTCTGGGATCGAATCGCGGTCCTGGATCGGCGGGAGGAAAGTCCGAACACCAGAGGGCAGGGTGCTGGGTAACGCCCAGGCCCGTGGGAGGGAAACCTTCCGCGGGACGGAAAGTGCCACAGAAAATAGACCGCCACGCGCCGGCGGCGGAACCGCTCGGCCGCGGGGTAAGGGTGAAACGGCGGGGTAAGAGCCCACCGCCCCGAGGGTGACCGAGGGGGCACGGCAAACCCCACCCGGTGCAAGACCAAATAGAGAGGCCAAGGATGGTGGCCAGTGCCGATGGGTCGTCCCGTCACTCGGCGGGCAGAACCCGACGGCCCACCGGCACTGGCCATTGTCCTTAAGGCCGGCCCGGCCGAGGCCTCCGGGTAGGTCGCTTGACCCCGATGGCAACACCGGGGCTAGAGAAATGATCATCGCCCGCGAAGAGGACCGTTTCCCGGCGTCGCCGTGGTCGGTTCGGCGCGAACGGGATGCATTCCCGTTGGGGCAGCGGGACACAGAATTCGGCTTATGGACGGCTCCGGCATGCCACTCTATTTCAAAGGACTTGAACCGGCCGCCGGGCTGGGTTGTCGGTCCCGATCAGTCCGACAATAACGGCGACTCACTGCGTTTTGCCCCGTTTCATTTCAAATAAATGGTCTCAGCGCCGTTGCGCCAAACCCTGGAGCATCCATCGTAATGCAGGCAAGTCCGGTCCGTCAGTCCCAGTACGAAGGCACGGCCCTTATTAATGACCCGGTTCACGGGTATATCACTTTCACGGTCCCATATCCCGACTACCGGGACGAGGCCACTGAAAAGGACATTATCGACTCAGAATGGGGTCAGCGCCTCAGGTATGTCAACCAGCTTCAAAGCGCAAGATGGGTTTTTCCGTCGGCGGAGCACAGTCGCTTTCAGCATTCGGTGGGCGCGATGCACGTCGCCGGCCGTTTTGCGCGGCATCTCTATCCCTCCTTGCAGCAGGTGGTGCCGGATCTTCCCTCACCGGCGTATGTCGAGGAGCTGCTCCGGGTCACCGCGCTGCTGCATGATGTGGGGCACGGCCCCTTCTGCCATTTTTTCGATGATAACTATCTGGATGAGTTCGGGATTACCCATGAGCATCTCGGCCAGTGCATTATCACCCGGGAACTGCGCAATATCATCACCCGGATCCGCCGTAGCCCTCACGGCAATTTCGGCAAAAATGAGCGCTTGGACCCCGACCATATCGCCTTTCTCATCCTGAAGGAGACCAAGAAACCGGGGCGGATCAAGCGCGCGGGTTCGTCCGGCGCATCGCCGCCGGAATATCCCAGGTGGCTGACCTTCCTACGCCCCATCATCGGAGGTATTTACACGGCGGACAACCTCGACTATGTCCTGCGGGATGCCTATATGTGCGGCGTGGCGATCGGGCCGGTCGACCTCGACCGGCTCATGCATTACACCTTTTTCAGCGAAAACGGCCTTTCCCTGCATCGCGCCGGGGCCAGCGCCCTGACCATGTTTCTCAATGCGAGACTTTATTTATATACCAATGTGTACTACCACCGAACCACCCGCGCGATCGATTTGCACCTTCGGGAGATCTTCCGGGACACCATCAAGCTCGTCTTCCCGCACAACCCCCTGGAGCGCCTGGACCTTTACAAGGACCTGACCGACTGGTCTCTGCTGGAAGAGGTGCGGCGGTGGAAAGACGCGCGGTCGGGACCGAGACGCCGGCTCGGGACGGAGTGGCAGAGGATTCTGGGGCGAGACGTTAAGTGGAAAATGGCCTACGATACGACGCTTTCGATCCGCGAGCCGGGGAAGGGCCTTACACTGATGGACCAGGAGTTTCTGGAGCAGTCCATCCGCAGTCGCCTTCCCGTCGAGATCAGGGATCTTGAATTCCGCGTGGACCTGGCCAGCCAGGATCCCCGGCCGGTTAATCCCCTGATGATGGGGCAGAAGCAGATTTACGTCTACAGCCCATCGACGCAAAAGGTCTCCAAGGAGGCCCTGCAGGAGTTCTTCGACTATATCCCGAGCCGGGTGGTGCACTGCCGTGTGTTCGCCAAGGACCACAAGCATGACTCCATTTTGGCCGAGGTGGTCGAAAAAATCCTGGTGGGCGGGGGCTCCAGCGTCAAAACCAATGTGTAGGGTCGAATACGAATATCGGTCCTGCCCTCCGTCAATGAGTCAATCCATGAGTTTCGGCTGAAGGTACCGGAAGGCCTGTTCCGCCGCGACGATGCCCTGTTGGATGCAGTCGGGGATCCCGACGCCGCGATAGGCGCTGCCC
>CAYGBP010000065.1:9873-14759 GCA_964348105.1 uncultured Nitrospirota bacterium | reverse complement strand
AACCAGGCCGTCACGGCCAACTTCAAGAGCAATGATCTCTCCGTCATCGATATTTCCACGGCCTCGATCCTGGAGGAAATCGCGGTGGACCGGGGCCCGATGGACGTGGCGCTGCACCCGGACACCGGAATCCTGGTCGCGTCTCATTACCGGGCGAACACCGTTTCGGTGATCGACTTTCCCACCCGGACGGTCCTGGCCACGCTGCCGGTGGGCCGTGGTCCGACGGGCGTCGCTATCGATCCCGTCCAGAACCTGGCCACCGTGGCCAATGAGCGCGACGACACCCTCAGCCTGATCGATCTGTCGACCAACACCGTCGTGGCCACACTCCCCGCGGGCACCCAGCCGGTGGATGTGGCGATCCATCCGGGCAGCCGCTCCGCCGTGGTGGCCAACAAGAAGACCGATACCGTCACCGTGATCGACCTGGTCAACCAGATCACGGTGGCCACAATCGGCGTGGGCCTGGATCCCGTCTCGGTGGCCGTCAACCCAGGGACCAACCGGGCGGTGGTGGCCAATGCCAAATCGAACAATGTCTCGGTGATCGACCTGGCCACGAACAGCGTCGTGGCCACCGTCCCGGTCAGCCCCAATCCCACCGGCATCGCCGTCAACCCGTCGACGGATGTGGCTGCGGTGGTAAGCCGCCGCACGAACAGCCTGATTCTCATCGACCTATCCAACAACCAGATCCTGACCACCCTTGGAGTGGGCCTGAGACCCAGCCAGGTGGCAATCAACCCGTACACCAACGTGGCGGTGGTGACGCACCGCGAGCCGAGCCTGGTCACGATCCTACAGCTTCCCAATCCCGTGCCGGTCCTGGAGGCCCTGATCCCGGATGCCATCGTGGCGGGCAGCCCCTCCTTTTCCCTGACCCTGGCGGGGCGAAAGTTCCTCCAGACATCGACCGTGACCTTCGGGACGGAAACCCTGATTCCCGACTTCATCGATAACGAGGAGCTGGTGGTCCAGGTCCCGCTCTCGGCCGTCACCCAAGCCGGCCCCATCGACGTTTCGGTCACGAACCCCTCCCCGGGCGGGGGCACATCGAATATTCTCACCTTCACGGTGGAAAACCCGGTCCCTGTTATCACATCGATCTCGCCGACCTCGGCCGTGGCGGGCTCCGCCGACTTTACGCTGACGGTCAGCGGCACCGGCTTTATCCCTGAATCCTCCGTCTCATTTAATGGCCAGGCGCAGCCGACCACCTATGTGAGCGACACGCAGGTGACGGCGGCCATCCCGGCCTCGGCCATCGCTTCCCCAGGCACGGCCTCGGTCGTGGTGGTCAACCCGCCGCCGGGCGGGGGCTCCTCCAACGCGGTCAGCTTCGAAATCATCGGCCCGGTGATCAACTCCCTTACTCCCGACACCGGCCCGGTGGGCACGCCGGTCACGATCGACGGGCTCAACTTCGACCCGGTTCCTGCGAACAATCAGGTGGCCTTCAACGGCACGCCGGCGATCATCACTTCGGCCACCGAAACCAGCATTACCACGACCGTTCCGCTGGGGGCCACCACCGGCCCCGTGACCGTCACGACGCCGCAGGGCACGGCCACAAGTCCCACGCCGTTCACCGTGACCTTATCGCAAGACTTCTCCTTGACCGTCGGCCCCTCGAGCGCCTCAGCAGTCCAGGGCAGCATCGCCAGATACGTCGTTTCGGCAAGCGGGACCGAGGGATTCGGCGGATTCATCTTCATCGAAGCCGATCCCGCCACGCTCCCGGCGGGCGTCACTGCCGAGGCGCTACCCACCTGGATCACCGCGGGGCAGTCGTCGAAACTCACGCTCTATGTGAACAGCACGGTGCCCGCGGGGAGTTATCCTTTGACGGTCAAAGGCACCGCCCTGATCGACGGGCAGGGCATCACCCGCGATGCCTCCATCACGCTCAACGTCCTTGCCGCGGGAACCACCACCCTGACGGGAACGGTTCTCTCGATCGAGGACGATCCGATCATCGGCGCCTTCGTCACGCTGGGCAACGCGAACGCAATGACGGACGCCGCCGGGACCTTCTTCCTGGGCAATGTCCCGACCGGGCATCAGATGGTCCAGATCGACGGCCGGACGGCCAACGCCCCCGGCACCTTCTATCCCCTGGTTGACGTCTCGGTGGACATTGTCGCCGGCGCTCCGAACGTCATGCCATATATCGTCTATCTGCCGGAGATCGATACCAGCAACCCGATCGAACTCCCGGTGGACGCCACCGGAACGACTACCGCCGACGTGACGGCCACCACGCCGGCCATCCCGGATCTGGAGGTGTTCATTCCGGCTGGGACACAGATCATCGATCCGGAGGGCAATCCGGTGAGCCAGATTACGATCACGGCCGTTCCGCCCGACCGCTCGCCGATGCCGTTCCCCGAGGGGCGGGAAGGGGCCCAGCTCTTTACGATTCAGCCGGGGGGAGCCACTCTTTCGCAACTGGTGCCCATTACCTTTCCCAACCTGCTCAACGGGGATCCGGGCGCGCGGGCCGATTTCTATTTCTTCAACATCGAGACGGGCGCCTGGGAAAACTACGGCCAGGGATCGGTGAGTCCCGACGGGCGCCAGGTAATTCCCGACCCGGGCGTGGGGATTCCGCGCTTTGCATGGCACTACACTGTACTGGCTTTTTTTCCTGATCCGACGCCATTCGAAGATCCGACGCCGGTCAATGATCCTGTCGATGTCTCCACCGGTCTCTTAATGGTGGAAAAGACTGATCTGATCATCCCTGGGCGTATGCCCATTACATTCACCCGCACTTATAATCCGGGAAGGACCACCTCGGGGCCGTTCGGACAGGGCACCAGTCATACCTACGACGTCCGTCTGCTTCTCGACGCGGAAGAACAAAGCCTTGTCCTGATCATGGGGAACAACAGTCGCTTCCGGTTTGCCCGCACCGGGGGCAGCACCTTTACAAGCGTAAACAGCCCGACAATGCGCGGGGCCGTGGCCACCCTCAATCCCGACAACACCCGAACCCTGCGATTCAAGGGCGGAGATGTCTGGGAATTCAACAATACCGGGCGGCTGGTCCGGCAGGAGGACCGAAACGGGAATATCACCGTCGTAGAAGTGGATAACCTTGGCAGGATCCTGGAGATCCGCGATCCCACAACGGAGCGCAAGCTCACCATTGAATACAACGGTTCGGGCCTGGTTAGCGCCGTGACGGACCCCATCCACCGGCGGGTTACTTACCAATATGACACGCTGGGACGGTTGACGATCGTAACGGATCCCGCGGGTGGCCAAACGCAATATACTTACGAGGCCGGAAATCGCATAGCCACCATTACCGATGCGCGGGGTATTCTGTTTCAGCGCAATGTATATGATCTAAACGGCCGTGTGATCAAACAAACCAACGCTGACGGGGGCGTATATGAGTACATATACTTCGGTCCGAACGGCCGGGCCGAGATGACCGGGCCAGCAAGCCCCGGTGCACTAAATCCCCAAAATTGCGAAAGCAGGAACGCGACCCGCGTCGTCCAACCCGGGGAGGAACCACCGGCCGGCACCACTTGCATCATTCGGGTGATCCAGCCATCCCCGGCCAATTTCATCGTGTCTCAGGCGATCGCCATAGATCCCGAAGGCAATCCGACGAGCTACCGCTTTAACAGCAACGGATTCTTGATCGAGCAGACGGATGCCCTGGGCCACACCACGAAATTCGAGCGGGAGATAGGCACCAACCGGCTCTTATCCACGACGGATGCCTTGGGCCGGACGACCACATTTGAATATGATGATCGAGAAAATGTCACGGCCATTACGGATCCGGCCGGGAAAATCACCCGGTTCGAATATGAGCCCATCTTTAACCGCATAACAAAGCAGACGGATGCTCTGGGCCACGTGACGACCTTTGAATATGATGCCAACGGAAACCTGATTGCGACGACGGACCCTGTACAAAATCAGAATCCGGTCCCGGAGGAGCGCCTGAAGACAACCATCAGTTACAATTCATTCGGCCAGCCGGTCAGCGTTACCAATCCTTTAGGAAATACCACCACATTTGATTACGATGACTTCGGCAATCTGATCCGCACAACCGATCCGCTGGGAAACACCACGCGCCGAGCATACGATGCCCTCGGCCGCCTGACCAAGCTCACCGATCCGTTAGGCCGAATCACCCGGTTCGATTATGATGTGGTCAACCGTGTTACCCAGATTACCGATGCGCTGAATAATCTGACGAGGTTCAGTTACGATGAAAACGGAAATTTACTAACGGTCACGGATGGCAACGGGAACACAACATCCTACACCTATGGGAGCATGGATCGGCTTAAAACGAGAACGGACCCGCTGCTGCGGCAGGAAAGCTACAGCTATGATCTTAGAGGCAACCTAAGAACCTTCACGGACCGCAAATTGCAGGTCAGCACATTCAGCTATGATGCGTTGGATCGGCGGATTGGGGCGGATTATGCGGATGGATCCGGCACGGTGTTTGCCTATGATGCGGTGGGCAGACTGAAGCAGCTGGAAGACTCCGTTTCGGGACGAATTGAGTTTACTTATGACGATCTGGACCGGCTCTCAAGAGAGGTCACGCCGCAGGGCATTGTTGAATACACTTATGATGAGATCGGCCGAAGGAAGACGATGATCGTCAATGGACAAACACCGGTAAATTATGATTACGATGTGAATTCGAGGCTTACGCAGGTGGATCAAGGGACAGAAGTTGTGGGGTTGGCTTATGATGCAGCGGGAAGACGCACGAGCCTGACCTATCCGAACAACACCTCCGCGAGCTATTTCTATGATAATTCCTCGCGTCTAACCGAGATTTTGCATCAAGGTGCCGCGGGTATCATCGACAATCTGACGTATACCTATGACGCCGC
>CAYGBP010000065.1:4317-9863 GCA_964348105.1 uncultured Nitrospirota bacterium | reverse complement strand
ATGTTGCCACGCTTTTACCTGATGACGTCCAAGCCGCCTACGACGCGGCCAACGAGCAGATTCAGTTTAATAATACCACTCCTAACCTTACCTATGATGCAAATGGGAATTTGAGCGACAAGACGGATGCCGCCGGTACCACCACATTTAGTTGGGATGCCAGAAATAGACTCCTGTCCCTCAGTGGACCAAATGTTTCTGCCGGCTTCGAGTATGATGCCCTAGGCCGCAGGATCGCTAAGACAGTCAACAGTATAACAATCCAGTATCAATATGATGGCAATGATATCGTTGCTGAGACTGGTAGTGGGGTAATGGGCGCAACGTACTTGCGCAGCCTGAACATCGATGAACCTTTTGTAAGACAGGCGATCAGCGATGAATATTATCACATGGATGCGCTGGGGTCAGTCCTTGAATTGAGTGATGGTTCGGGGGAAGTGCAAACGATTTATTCTTACGATCCCTTTGGGAACACAAGCATTACCGGAACAAGTGCTAATGTTTTTCAGTACACAGGTAGAGAGAATGATGAAACAGGATTGTATTACTATCGGGAAAGATATATGAGTCCTAGTTTACACCGATTTATCAGTGAAGACACTGTTTTCAGGGTGACTGGAAATATATATGCTTATACAAAGAATAACCCCATTATTGGCAATGATCCTTTCGGTCTCTTAACCCTTATTATTAAGGGTGGTTCTGGCACAAGCGGGTCAGGCAACGATATCAGGCCTTTGAGCCACACGATAGCGGCTAATGGTGAAACGACCTATCTACTGAACCCAGGGGAAACAAGTCTTGCGACTGCCTTGGCAGAAGAAGCAGCAGCTCGCGGAGAGCCGATTAATCTGGTGGGACACAGTCTTGGTGGGGATGCAGCGGTAACAGTGGCGGGTAATCTACAAGATTCCAATATTAGTGTCAACAATCTCGTGACTATCGATTCTTTCAGGAAAAACCAGGTGTCCAGTAATGTTGTTAACAACGTGAATTTCTATGAGACTCAAAGTTGGTGGCCTTTTAGAGGTGAGACCAATACAGGGGCCCAGATCACAAACAACCTTCTGATTGATGTAGGCCATTTTGATATTGACAGTGATCCGGCGGTTCAATTTATTACCTGTGTTACTGTCTTAAGCGGTCGGAAAAATGTGGGGCAAGCGTGTGCACCACTTGCCTCGGGATCGCCGTAAATCTCGTGCCTGCACAAAAAAGGGAAATCTAAAGATGAAGAAATTGCTTGTGGCTGGAGTCTTGATCTTGATGTTTATAGGAACAGAAGTACTAACAGGAGGATTAACAGAAGTATTCACAAAGGGACCTGTTTCGCAGGAAGAAGCCTATCAACTTATCGAAACATTGGTCATCGAGGGAAAGTTTGGAGGCTATAGGAATGTGCCTGTAAATGAGGATAACAAAAAAAAAGAGAAACTTGCTTTTTCTTTACTTCCAATCAACGATAAACCCTTTGATCCATCTCTCCTTAATCATAATCCTCAAAAAACAAGCTATAAGATTTGGGTTAAAGATTCAAGAGGACGGGCACTCTTTGGTTTTATGGGTGGCGGGGGATGGAAGATAACTGGTGGGCTAGTCGATTTTGTTCATAACAATGGCACTAGAGTGGAGCTTTTCGCCGTCCAGGCTCTCAAATTGTACAACGGCTTTTTTGACAACTACTTTTTGTACAAGGAGATGGTCTATGAGTTTTACCTTGTGGTCAGAGGGACGGATTCGAAAGGCGCAAGCATAATAAAAAAATGGACAATTGGGCATGATGAAATTATTTTTAGCCCCTATGAGCAAACCGTTAAGTCTCTGCAACAAAGTGTTGATCAAGGAACTATCAGCAAGAGGGATATGGAAAAAATTCTAAATGATCCAGCCAACAGGCATGAAAATATTGAGGGATATCTAAATTATTTTAGGGATACGAAGCGGGTAGAGGTAGTTATCAAGGGCTTAAAGGAAGGATTTCAGGAAAGGATTCAGATTAAGTGAATTTAAATAAAACGGATGAAGAATTGATAGGGAAAAGCGACAGACTAATTCTTACAATAGTGATAAGAAGAGCTCGTTTTGTTAGTACCGCAGTTGGTCTCTAGGCTGGTTTGCCAATGGTAATTAGTATAGAGAAAATCTGGAATTGGTCTATAGCTCGGGAGATTTTAGGTTTTTTCCTAGTATTCCTTTTGTGTCCTGTCTCCCCGGCTCAAGGGGATCAGGCACAGTACTTTTACGATGAGCTGGGGCGCTTGAAGGCGGTGATCGATGGCAGCGGGAACGCTGCCAGCTACACGTACGATGCCGTGGGGAACCTATTGTCGATTACCCGGCATGCGCCCGACGAGCTTGCGATTGTCGCGCTCAAGCCCTCCCGGGCGCCGGTCGGATCGGTGGTCGAAATCGTGGGCGTTGGATTTTCCGAAACCGCGTCCGAGAACACGGTGGAATTCTCAAGCGGGGTTACTGCCGTGATCGAATCCTCCACGACGACCACCATCTCGGTCCTTGTGCCGCCAGGGGTCGCGGCAGGGCCGGTCACGGTCACTTCTCCGCTGGGGACCGTCGTCAGCCCGCAGAACTTCGTCCCGACGCCATTGATCACCGCCGTGGCCCCGAATCTCGGCCAGCAGGGGAGCACCATCAACGGGTTTCGCATCGAGGGATACAATCTGGACGGGGGAACCACCATCGACTTCATCGGGACGGTTGGGGTCAGTGTGGCCAACCCTCCGAATGTCGCCCTGGATGGCCGATCGGCCACGGTCGATGTCACCATCGATGCCTCCGCGCCTCTCGGCCGTCGTGTGGTGACGATCACCACGCCGGAGGGGATCAGCAACGAGGACCCCACCCCCAAGAACAGCTTTACCATCCTGACCAATGAGCCGATTACATTCACTTCTGATGTGGTGGGGATATTCGTGGTGCCGTCGACCACGTTCATCGCCCCCTATGTGGGGGTGGAGGTTCAGCCATGATCAATGGAATATTCTTTGATGAAATGAATGACAGCTCAAGGAGAATTGAAATGAGACCGAAAGCGCTGTACGTCCTGTCCATTCTGCTTGCTTTTGTGCTGGCCATAAGCTTACCGGCCTATGGCGCATTTGACAGCGGGAGCACGGGAGCGGACGGGGCGTTTAATCCGGGAGCGAACACCACACTTCAAGTTCCCGATTCCGGGATATTTAACTTTACCACCGTCGATATTCCCTCAGGCGTGACGGTCACCTTTGCCCTGAACACCACCAATTCACCCGTGACGATCCTTGCCACAGGTGATGTCACGATTTCGGGCATAATAGATGTTACCGGCTCCGCCGCGGCTTCAGGCGGGGGATCGGGTCTGGGTGGCCCCGGCGGATATAAGGGCGGGAGCGGAAGCGATCAAGTGGGCGTTCTTGGCGGCAGAGGTTTGGGGCCTGGAGGTGGCGAAGGGGGTAATGACTTGTCTTATGGCGGTGGTGGCGGCAGTTTCGGGACGCCAGGAGGGGCGCATAGCGGTCCAACCTATGGGAATTCCATTTTGTTGCCTCTAATCGGTGGGTCTGGCGGAGGCGGCGGAGGCGCCAATGGGAATCCGGACCTCGGTAGTATTCTCGGTGGTGGCGGGGGAGGTGGCGGCGGGGCAATCGTCATTGCCTCCTCCGGACTTATTACGGTTGGCGGGACCATTCAATCGGATGGAGGGGCGGGAGGCCCCACGGGTGGAACGGGCAGTGGCGGCGGTGGGGGGAGCGGTGGCGCGATCCGGCTGATTGCGAATACTGTCACAGTGACGTCTAGCGGGCGATTCTTCGCCAGGGGTGCGTCCGGAGGCGTGGGCCACTTCAGTGTGAACGGATCGGTGGGTGGAAATGGCCGGGTCCGGCTGGAGGGTTTTACCGTTACGATTCCTGGGGGTACCGGAATTCCGTCTCCCACGACAGGTCTACCCAGCGTGGTGTCATTACCCGATCCACCCAGCCTGAGGATTACGACCGTTGCGGGAGTAGCGGCGCCGGCAACGCCGACCGGTGGATCCGGAGGGATTGATATCACCTTGCCTCCGCAGGGTGGACCTACAACGATCGAGGTGGCAGGCAGTAAGATCCCGGTGGGGACTTCCGTTCGAGTGCTGGTGGCGCCCGAAACGGGGAATGCAGCGGATGCCAACGGTCTCTTGAGCGGGACGAACGAGTCATCCACGACATCGGTGAATATAACCCTACCGGACGGCTTGAGCTTTATCACGGCGACGGCCACCTTTTCGACGACGACCGCGGCCTTGGACGCCCCGATCATGATCGGCGGTGAATTCGTGGAGCATGTCCGTGTGGCCTCCGTCCTGGGTGGAAAATCGTCCGTCTACCTGATCACCGAATCGGGGAAGGAGATTCCCTGGAGGTAAAGGCCTACTGATCATAACGCGTCAATAGACGGGAATGACACGGCTCGGCATTCGCTTCAGGGGCCGGAAAGCATGCAGGCATCCCAAATGCAAAGCAGGTTTCTGCCATTGGCCATCTCCCGCCTTCTGATTCATGGGCTTTTGTAATCATTCACCCGCCCGCGAATTCCTGCCTGGATTGTTGCGCATTACATCTTCCTCAAGCACGGAATCACTTGTAGATCGTCTCGCTTTTATTTTATGATTTTCGAATGAATCGATGGGGCCGGTATTTACCCTGGATAGGGCTGTCGGCGATGATCCTGGTTCCGGCGGGGATGGTCGGGGGCGGTTATGTCCTGGAGCGCTCCCCCGCCTTCTGCGCGGCCTGCCACGAGATGCGGCCCAGCGTCGAGGCCTGGGAGTCCTCGGGTGCGTCCCGGAATCACCCGGACTGCATCGGCTGCCACAGCGGGAAAGGCCTGGCCGGGCTGCTGGAGTCGGAAGTCAGGGGTTTGCGGATGATCGGGATACATTTTTTCGCCGACCGGGACCCGGACCGGCCCATCAAGGCCAAAATGCCCGAGACCTTCTGCCTCAAGTGCCATTCGGAAGAAGACCTGGTCGCCTCTCACGCCATGTTCAAGGTTGAGCGACGCACCTGTGCCGACTGCCATAAGCACAAGCCGGGCTGGGACTTCTCAGGGGAGATGGAAGCGCCGTTATGAAGGCAGCCGTCTTGATCGTGTCCGCCATCCTGCTGCTGGGCTTGGCCGTGGGCGGAAAAATTGTTCTGGATGAAATGCGGAGCCAGACGGACTCCGGCCCCTTCCTGTTTGCGGGCGGAAATGAGGAGTCCTGTCTCGGCTGCCACAAGGGGATCGAGGAGGCTCATCCCAAAGCCCCCCTTCACTGCGTCGCCTGCCACCGGGGAAATCCCGAAGCCGGGGAAAAGAAGCTGGCGCACGAAGGAATGCTCTACAATCCCGCCGACCTGCGGATCGTGGATGATACCTGCGGCGTCTGCCACCGGGCCATCGTCGATCGGGTCAAGCGCTCGATGATGGCCACGCGCGCCGGGACCTTCAGCGGGACATTCTATTTAAACGGCTATCAGGACGCGAAGGAGGACGTGGAATTCACCTTCTCGGCCTACGAAATCGGT
>CAYGBP010000065.1:3586-4270 GCA_964348105.1 uncultured Nitrospirota bacterium | reverse complement strand
CTCCCCGGCAAAACCCCGCGCCCGGTGGGGACGGTGGATCGCCTGCTGCCCCTGCCGACCTTCCAAGATGCGCAGAATCCCTTCGTCGACCTGATGCGCAAGCAATGCGCCCAGTGCCATCTCTGGACGGAAGGGGTGCAGAGAAAGGCGGATTACCGGGGAACGGGCTGCGCCGCCTGCCACATGACGTACGATATCAAGGGCACGAGCCAAAGCGCGGATCCGACGATTCCCAAGAACCGCCCCGGACATCCCATTCGGCACGAGCTGACGAAAAAGGTACCCGTCTCCACCTGCGCCACCTGCCACGCCGGGGGAAACCGCATCGCGCCGGCCTTTGTGGGCAAGATGGAGCAGCCCGGCCGTTACGACGTCCTGGCCCAGGATCTGGAGCATGGCCATACCTACTCGAACCAGGTCCCGGATATTCACTACGAGCGGGGTATGGCTTGCATCGACTGCCACACCATCAATGAGGTCCATGGGGACGGAAACCTGTATGTGAAAAAGAATTATCAGCTCGAGATCCGGTGCGAGACCTGCCACGGGACCCGGGATGCTTACGGCACGGGCGTGACCGCGATGGGCAACCGGCTCCCCAACCTTCGGATCGAAAAATCGATGGACAACGGCCGCGAAACGGTCCAGATCGGCAGATGGTAGCGAAAGATCCAGAATCCGGCA
>CAYGBP010000065.1:981-3576 GCA_964348105.1 uncultured Nitrospirota bacterium | reverse complement strand
CGCGTTAGGATCGGGCGTCGGCAGACAGGCAAAGGCCGCGAAACGGTCCGGGTGACGCTGACCTCCAAAATGGACGGCGAGGAGCACCCCGTGTCCCAGGTCCGGGACGCGACCACCCCGAAGGCCCGCAGCGCGCATGACATCCCGGGCCATCTCGACCGGATGGAGTGCTATGCCTGCCACACGGCCTGGGTGCCCAAATGCATGGGATGCCATATCAAGCTCGACCTCACTCGGCAGCCCAATCCCATCCATGTCTCCTACGACCATCTGGAAAAGCGGCAGAGCGACTTCGGCCTTTACACCCAGATCGCGGGCGTCCGGGAGGCGGAGCGGGACTATCTGCTGGGTATCAACCACCGGGGCAAGGTCGCCCCGTTCGCGCCCCGCAGCTCCGTCGTCTACACCCTGGTGGACGAATCCGGAAAGGAGCTTTATCACCTGCGGCCGCAGACCACGGCCAAGGAAAGGTTGGGTTTCGCCCACAATGCCACGATCCCGCACACCGTCCGGAAGGAAACCCGAAGCTGCGCAAGCTGCCATAAAAGCCGAAAGGTTTTGGGCCTGGGAGCCGCGGCGACGAAGGACTATCCCAAGCTCAAGGGCTTTATGCCCGACGATTTTCTATGGGACCGGATCGTGGATGAAAAGGGGAGGCCGGTCCAGGAGACGTCCATGGAAAATTCGCGGCCCTTCAACCGGGCCGAAATGGACCGCATCCGCAACGCCGTCAAATCCCCCGCCTACACCGAAGCCCTCAAAGGTACTCGCTGAAGGGAAGCTCCCTGAAGATAAGTTCGCGGATAAAGTCTTTCAAGTGGTTGCCGAAATACCATTCCGGTGCTATAGTCGATGAGTATGGCGCGCCACCGTCGCATCGGGTCGGGATCTTCTCTGTCAAAACACTGGGTAAAGGGAGTTCAGTGGTAATATTTGATATGGTGTGCCCGAAATATTGAATCTGGGTGGGTTCCTGGACTTGGATCTTCTATTGACTGCCAAGCTTGTAATGTACTGAGTTTGCTGTGATTAGTTGATGCCTGGATTGCTAGCGGTAGAAGATGCTAGGGGGAGGTAAGAATTTGAGCGGCAGTGGGATGCACGCCTGGCCTCCAAAGCGGGTCCGCTTTGTAAGCGGGGTAGGCGGTTTACTGTGTCTTGGAATGGCAATATTATTTATACGGGGAATAGTCAATTGGGGTGTAAATCTGATGTCGGTAGCTTTGACTGCATGTCCGGCAATGGGTGCTTTGCTGCTAATTTGGTATGCTATCCGAGGCCATTCCGAATGGGAAGTAAAGATAATTGAATCGGGCTGGAAGTGGGGTTTTATTGTTGGTGGAATTGGACTTGGTATTGGGGTTGCAATTTGGCCGATGATTGTAAGGTATGTTATGGGCGAAGAGGCAAATCAAGCTCCTTTGCTGGGCTTCTTGATAACAGGGCCTACTGGTTTTTATATCGGTGTTTTAATCGGTATTCTCCTAGGGGTTTATCGGCAAAGATCATTTGGGTGAAGGTAGTGGCGGCAATGAACTGCCGGTGATCATATCAAGGAGCGTACGGTGAAGCGCATTGTTATGATTTGTGCTATTGCGGGTGCTTTAATTCCAATACTTCTCTCCATCGGTGTTCTAGTCGAATTATACTTTGATATTGATA
Organism: uncultured Nitrospirota bacterium; assembly: GCA_964348105.1. Classification (GTDB taxonomy): domain Bacteria; phylum Nitrospirota; class Nitrospiria; order DATECO01; family DATECO01; genus CAYGBP01. Next base: position 1,914 of record CAYGBP010000065.1, on the reverse strand, counting down.
AAGTTCCTATATCGCGAACTCTTTTTAACTACCTCTGGCCATCTTCTATTATGCTGGGAGTAGCCCAGGGTCTAAACAATTTCAGCTTGGCTACGATTGTAATATTTAAGGGCATAAGGGCATAAGGGCAAGGGATCAAGTCTTTGGTTGAATAATACTTGGAGAGAAGATTAGAAGTAGAGGTTTGGGGCAATCGTTGATAAAATACCGTTCCGCTGCTATAGTCCCCCCATATGGCCCGTCCACATCGCATCCAGGGCCGAGTTCATCGTATCACGTCATAAAGCTCAACTCCTGGAAAGTAATAACGATGAGGGGAAGGGGTCAAGTCTTTGGTTGCATAATACTTGGAGAGAAGTCTAGGAATAGAGGTTAGGGGCAATCGTTGATAAAATACCGTTCCGGTGCTATATTCCACGCCTATGGCCCGCCCACTGCGGATCGAGTATCCGAATGCAGTTTATCATGTCATGAACCGAGGAAGCGGTCGCCAAAGGACCTTCCTGGGAGAAGGCGACTACCAGACCTTCTTAAAGACAATCGGGGAAGTGCATGACCAATGGGGGGTTGAGTTGTTTGCGTACTGTTTCATGGGGAACCATTATCACATATGCATGAGAACGCCCGAAGGAAACCTGTCGCGCATCATGCGCCATCTCAATGGATTGTATACCCAGCGCTTTAACCGAGCCCATCGGCGGGATGGCCCACTATTCCGTGGTCGATACAAAGCAATACTCGTTGATGCGGAGGAATATCTGACTTCGTTGGTGAGATATATTCACTTAAACCCCGTGAAGGCGGGATTGGTAGAAGAGGCAGGAGCATATCGATGGAGCAGCCATGCCGTATATATGCGGGCTAGGAAGGCTATCAGGTGGCTGAACACGGAGCAGGTGTTGGGAGGCTTTAGTAGCCGCCATCAATATGAAG
>CAYGBP010000065.1:0-971 GCA_964348105.1 uncultured Nitrospirota bacterium | reverse complement strand
ACTAAACCTGACTTTTGGCAACTTGGAATGAGACAATATGAAGAATTTGTAGATATGGGCAATGATAGGCGTCTAGAGGTGTTTTACGGTGGGGGAAAGCAAAAACCGGTATTGGGATCGGACGGTTTCGTGGAACAGATCAAAAAGAGGGTAAATCGAATAAGCCAAGAGCACCCCAGATACGAGCGAATGGGTTTGCGTCCATCAGCGGAAGCTGTATTATCGGTTGTGGCAGAGGCATACCGAACATCGAGAGCGAGACTGCTGTGTGGGGGGCGTGGCAATTCGAATCAGAGCAGGAAGGTAGCGATGTATTTAATGAAGCTTGTGTGTGATCTGACACTGGAAGAGACGGCACGCAGATTTAACGTAGCCAGCTATGGTGCTGTCGGGTGGGCCTGCAGTGGGGTGAGGCAGCAAATGAGATCAGACAATCGCTTTCGGCAGGAAGTGGAGCGCATCAGGGCGAGAATTAGCCAACAAAAGACTTGACCCCTTTAGAATGTAAAGATAAAGGTTGTGTCAATCGTTGATAAAATACCATTCCGGTGCTATAGTCCCCCCGTCTGGCCTGTCCAGTTCGCATCGAGTATCCGAATGCAGTCTATCACGTCATGACCGTAGATTAGTGGCGTCCAATGGAACCAGACAGGCGGTGTCGGCAGGAAGTGGAGCGCATCAGGGCGAGAATTAGTCAACCAAAGACTTGACCCCTTTACTTGTGTATTAACAATAGTACTGTCGGGAAGTAGACTGGTGGCGGGGAGAAAAAAGTAAGGGTCGTCAAGCTTATGAAGGACATCGAGTCTACCGGGAACAATTGTGGGAATGGAGCGTGGGATTCCCAAATCACAAACATAGACTTGACCTCTTTGTTTTCATTCCCTTGTCCCATAGGAGTCCACCAAAGACAATAATAATAATAATGTTAACGTGAGATGGTTTGGCAATGGGAAAGACAAAGAGTAGAC
>CAYGBP010000064.1:9410-15027 GCA_964348105.1 uncultured Nitrospirota bacterium | reverse complement strand
CGCCCAGCAGCATCAATCCCAGGTACCCTGACAGAATCACGCCCCAGTTGACCTGCGCGTAAACGGCCAGCAGAAGGGGCATGTACAGGGTCAGCCCCATCATGATGGCGTAGATCGCAAACGCGCCCAGATATTTGCCCAGAACGATCTCCGAAATGGTCAGGGGTGAGGTCATCAACAGCTCATGGGTCTTGCTCTTTTTTTCCTCGCTGAAGAGCCTCATGGTCAGGATGGGAACGATCAGCAGCAGCACGACGCTCATGTTGTGAAAGGTGGGCCTGAAGACCAGGTCGTTCATATTGAACTGGGGTGCGGCCCCCTGGAAACGGATCATCTGCACGCTCTGCCGGCTGGCGAAGTTGACGATATTAAAATAGAGATAACCGTTGATGATCAGAAACACGGCGATCAGGACATAGGCCACCGGCGACTTGAAATAGGAACGAATTTCCTTGCCGGTCAGGGTCCAAAGACGACTCATGCGCCGGGCTCCTCCGCGGTCAGTCGCAGGAACACATCCTCCAATGTCATGCTCACGGGACGCAGTTCCAAGAGCCCCCAGTTGTTTGTGACGACGCACCTCGCCAGATCGTCGCGGATATCGTGACCGAGCTCGGTTTCGATGATGTAGGGATGACCATCCTGCCCGAGCCCGTCTTCCGCAAAGGCATTCAGAACGCCGGGGATCGATTTGATCTTCTCCAGGCAGTCCTGCGAGGGGGACTTGATCCTCAGGCTGATCTTGTCGGATTTACGAAGCTTGGCCGAGAGGCCCTCCTGCGTGTCAACGGCCACCACCCGTCCTTCGTGGATAATGACGACCCGCTGACAGATGGCGGTCACCTCAGGCAGGATGTGCGTGCTCAGGATAACGGTGTGATCGCCCCGCAGCTCCTTGATCAGGCGGCGGACCTCGATGATCTGCTTGGGGTCCAGTCCGGTCGTGGGCTCATCCAGGATCAGCACCTCGGGACGGTGAATCAGGGCCTGCGCAAGGCCGACCCGCTGCCGATAGCCCCGGGAAAGGTTCGAAATCAGCCGTCCCCTGACCTCTGCGAGCCCGCAGCGCCCGCAGACCTCGTCAATGGCCGACGCGGTGGCGCCCCGCTGAATCCCTTTGATCCGGCCGACGAACCCCAGGTATTCGCTGACGGTCATATCACCGTACAAAGGGGGTTGCTCCGGGAGATAGCCGATCCGCTTCTTGACTTCCTGGGGAGAATCCCACACATCGAATCCGGCGACACGCACGCGTCCGGAGGTGGCCGGCATGAAGGCCGTGAGGATCCGCATCGTGGTGGTCTTTCCCGCCCCGTTCGGGCCTAAAAATCCGAGGACCTCTCCCTTGGCCACCTCGAAGGAGAGGTCTTGAACGGCGAAGCGGCTTCCGTACTGTTTGGTAAGATGTTCGACCTGGATCATTGTCCGAACTGCAGCTTCGGGAAATTCCGGAAACGGGGATTGTTATAATAAAATTGCCCCGGGCCTGTCAAGAGGGCTTTACCCGGCTGGATTCTAGCAGTGCGTCACGCCGCGATATAGATCCTTGATGATATCCTGGTGTCTGAGTTCCTGTTCCGCCAATCCGAGAAAGAGCTTTTTGATCCGCTCCGATTTGGCGGCGGTGGCCTCGGCCTGAAACCACAGCCCCAGCTGATGCTCTTCCTGAAAGATAAGCGGTATTACCTCGCGGGGGGGGACATCGGCGTGCTCGCGGGGAATGGAGACGCCGCCGGGATTTCCGCCGAGCTCCTCCACGGTGTCCTCCAGGGCCTTCACCTGCTCGGATTTCTCCCGCGTAAGGCGGGTGAGCACGTCACGGACCCTGGGATTCTGGGCGCCCAGGGCCAACCTTCGATAAACATCGACAAGGCCCCACACCCTTCCTACGGCCTCCTCGAGAAGTTCGATCTCACGCTCCGAAATTTGCGAAACAGCCATTTAAGCCCTCCGCCAGTCCGTTTCTTCCGGCAATTGCTGTCCCTTCCTGTCGATTCTCAGGGATCCCGCCACTACGTATTTTACCATTTCAATGTCCCGAAGCGCTGTATAGACCCTGAATTCGCCCGAAGCGCGGTCATGACCCTCCAGAATGCCCAGGGCCAGCGTGCTCTGCTCCGTATCATTGAGGCCTACAAGCAGCGATCGGGGAAATGCCCGGATCATTTCCGGCGGGGACGGGCGTCCACCCGAGAGGATGTTGACCCGGGGGGGCCTGAAGATCCGCGTGGAACCGCCGCTGAAGTGCGCCTTGAACAGCTCGGCGCGGTAGGTCTTTCGCTCTTCAGGGCTCCTTTGCCTGGCACGGGACGATATCGGCAGGCGGTGAATCGCCAGCCCGGCCCGGTTCATGAATGGACGGTAAAGGTCCCCTAGCTCATCGCCCTGCTGCAGAACAAACAAATGGCGCGGCCTCAGTAGGTCGATCTTGTTGCGTTTCAGGCTCCAGGCACCCCGACCCTGTACCATCCCGGTGGTATCGACGAGGATGGCAAAAGGGGCGGCCTTCATGCCCCATTCGGCCGCGGCCTTGACACCCGAAAGGCATTGTAAATGATGGCCCGCCGGGGTCGTGGATCCCACGAAATACATGTATCCGGGATTCTCCGGCAAGGGGCATGACCGACCGCGCCGGAGCAGGACCGCGCTGATGGTCGCAGGCGGCCCAAGGGTGGACTGGCCGATGTCCGCATCCACCACCGCAACCGGGGCCGGGCAAGCAGACAGTTTTTCGATCAGATACCGGAGGAAGGTGGTTTTTCCGGAACTGGCGGCTCCCAAGATACAGCCGATCCCCCCCTTGGCGAGAATATCATCAGCCGCCTGCCTCCAGGGGACAGGCAGATCGATCTGGGAATTGACCGGAGGACTAGGGCCTGACATGACCGCGCCGTTTGACCGGAGCATCGGACGGATACCGCAGGTTCGCCCGGGTTTCGCGCCGGGCGCGACGGCGAGTTGCAATCATCCGCTTGATATCAATAAAGACTGCTCAGGCGGCTCATCAGGACCTGAGACTTGGAAAGCACCGTGATGACCTTCCGGTGCCAGTCAAAATCGGCATATTTTCTGATCATTCCCAGGATCCGGTCCTCCCGTCCCATTTCGATCAGCCGTTCGATTTGTGCGTCGCTGCAGCGTGAAAGGACCTTCCGGGCCGCCAATCCCACCTTCAGCTCTAGGCCGATTTTTTCACGCCACCGTCGCTCGTATAAGGAGAGAGAAGACTCACTTAAGTCGTTGTTTTTAAACGATGTTTCTGCAGTGTCGGCGGCCAGCTGAGCGCAGATCAGGCCGTAATAGATCCCGCCCCGGCGGCGTCGCCGACGGCGAGGAGCCGATGGGCGTAGCTCTTCCCCACCGGACCGAGCGGGATGACCCGCCGCGAAACGGTGGCCCCGATCTCCCGAATGCGGGGTCGCAGCTGCGGCGAGCCGAGCAATGCTTCGAGGTGTTTGGAGGCACCCGCCCGCGCCGTCACCCCGATCCGGACGCGGTCCTCACCTACAGGAACCGACCAGGAAAAGGAAGAGGGTGAAATCTTCTCGCCGAGATAGACCTCGACTTCCTTGAAGCCGTACCCTTCCACCTCCACCTGCGCGCTGTCCAGGAATCCGCCCGGCCGCCCCAGACCCAAAGCTTCGTGAAATCCGTATCTCACACCGGTCGACAGGATACACAGACCGGCAGTGATATCGAAAACGGTCCTCCCCTCCCGTGCGCTCACTCGCACCCGATCCCGCTCCGGCTTGATGCCGGTGCACCGCGTCGAAGTCATCAGGCGGGCGCCGGCCTTCAAAGCCATCTCGGCCAGATAGAAATCAAACGCGGCCCGGTTGATGACGTAGGCCTGGGTCTCTTTTCGCGCGACCCGCAATTTCCTGCCCGACGGGGAGAAGAATGTGGCCGACCCCAGCTCCTGCTGGATGAATTCGGAGGGAAAATCCAGGTTGTCGAAACCGCGCTTTCCGACGATTCCGGTGCAGAACCAGGGTCTTCCGATGACCGGGTGCTCCTCCAGGATCGCGACTCGCAGCCCGGCGCGCGACAGCAGCCAACCGGCATGATTCCCGGTCAGTCCGCCACCCACCACCACCACATCGAAATGCGTCAAGGAAAGATGCTCCCGGTCATTTTAGTTACCTACCTATATACGATGCCCCCTGAAAAAGCAAGCAGTAAGCGACCTCTTATTCTCCCATGGCCACGGATAAACAGGCCTGCGCGGAAATGTCACACGCGTTCTGCCTCTCGATCCAGATGACATAGGCCCGCCCCGCAGAATCCAACGCAATGCTGGGCGCAAGCTGTTCCACGTCTGACGCATCCAGATTGACCCGGAGATCAACTCCAAACGTCTCCCCCCCATCCATGCTCTTTGCAAAATAGACATCCGAGTTCTTATTAGTCTCATTTCCATATTCGTCGCGTGCTTTATTCCGGTGATCCTCCCAGACGACATAAACCTGTCCAGCCAGATCAACGGCAATGGAAGGAAAGAATTGGTTCCACTTCAGGTTCTTGACCAGAATGTTTCGCCCGAATGACGACAATCCGTCCACACTTTTGGCCAAGTAGATATCGGCCCCCTGATTGGGTGTTCCCGCCTCGTTTCGGAAATCCTCCCAGACCACATATACATTGCCCTGGACATCGGTTGCCAGACTTGGAAAGAGCGGCGCCCGGCTCGCGTCGTCACTCACGCGCACGCCATCGGAGAATACGACTGCACCATTCGAGCCGGCCTGCCCCTTGGCCGCATAGACATAATGGTCGGTGTCGAAGGCAATCCATGCAACGTAAACGCTACCGAATGAATCCACCGCAATGCTCGGCAGTCCCTGATCCGCCACCCCAATGGAAGACAGATCAGGACTGACCCGGACATTCGGGGCGAAACTGACCACACCCTGGTCATTCGGCATCCCCTTCGCAAAATAGATGTTCCTTCCTTCCGTGCCGTTGCGAGGATCTTCCCACGCCACAAACACATGGCCGGAATCATCTACCGCGATGACCGGATTGAAATGCACGCCAATTTGATCTTTATCGTCGTTAACCGCCTTATCTGGATGTTGAGCGGTAAACTCGATCCCCGAATCGGTTCTGACCCCTTTCCTGAAAAAGATATCTCGGTCATTGCCGGTATCCAGGCTCCTTGCGTCTTCCCACACGATGTAGGCGTGACCCTGGGCGTCGACAGCGATGTGGGGGAATCCCCTGGAACCATCTGGTACGGTATTCACCACCTGGGGTGCCGTAAAGGTCCGGCCCCGATCCGTGCTTAGCGCAAAGTATATGTTGTTGTCGCCCTCATCGACCCAGACGGCATATACCGTTCTGTCCAACACGGCGATGCTCTTGTGGCTTAGGGGGGGATTGGTACTTATCACGCGGGCAACACCCGACAATGGAATATTCCTGGGGAAGGAAATTACCGAGCCGGTTACGAGATTGATTGAGGCAAATCCTGAGATCTGGGAGTTTTCGTTACTGGATGCCTTGACGAGAACCACGTTGGAATCCGGAAGAGCATTCGGAGGGGTATAAAGACCCGAGGTCGGTGTGATGGTTCCCAACACTCCACTCACGTCGTCCGAGACCAGGCTCCAGGTGA
>CAYGBP010000064.1:8093-9400 GCA_964348105.1 uncultured Nitrospirota bacterium | reverse complement strand
CCGGGATCCTGAAGCAGGCGGGCGTGCTGTGCTCCGCCACCTTGACCGCGCTGTCCCGGGACGCGATGCGTCCCGACGAGACCAGGCTCCAGGTCACGGGGTGATTCGGAATGACGTTTCCGTTCGAATCCTTCGCCAGGGCGGAGAATACAATCTCACCCGCCCCGACGGGTATGGCCTTCGAGCTGGGACTGACCTCGAGATTGGCCAGGACTCCCGAAGCAGGCCCCGCGGCACCGCCGCCACCGCCTCCGCTGCCGCACCCGGCGGCAAGGCCTTGCGTCAAAACGGCAACCGCGACCAACACCAGATTTCTGCAAAGCTTGGACTTCATGCAACCTCCCTTTCCACCCATTCATTCAACCGCCGACCTTTTTGCTAAATTCCCCGCGAGGCCGGCGGACCATCAATTGATCGTTTCCAACTGGCTATCCGGCGCAAGGCCGGTCGCCGAAATCGTAATCGTTGGATTCCCCACGGTCGTGTCCATGAAAAAGAAGCTCCCGACGCCCGAGGACAGTGTGACGGTATTCACCGACCCGTCGAACAAACCGGTCGCGCTTAGATCGAACACCATTGTAACGCTGTCCGACGCCAGGTCTACCGTCCCGTTGAAGCTCGTTGCCAGGTTTCCCAAAACGTCCCGGGCCTCCACCGTGACCGGAGCCGAAACGGCGCCGGCCGGAACCGACTGGGCCGCACTCGTGATTACCAACTGGGCGGCCGGGCCGGCCACGATGGTCTCGGTCTGGCTGCTGGGCGCAATGCCGCTGGCTGAAACGGTTACCGTCGGCGTTCCCAGCGTCTCGTCCTTGAAGTAGAAGGTCCCCTGGCCACCGGTCATCGTGATGCTGGATACCGTTCCGTCAAAGAGTCCGGTGGCAACCGTGTCAAAACGCATCGTCGGAGAATCGGAGGCCAGCGTCAGGGTACCGTTAAACGTGGTCACGACCGTGCCGAACCGGTCCTGCACCTGAACCGTCACCGCTCCCGAAGGATCTCCCGCCGCCACCGTCTGCTCGGCCGTGGTGAATACCAGCCTCGGCGACCCGATCCCTCCCGGATCGATAATGAACCCGTCGGCCGTCAGGTCATTATCCCCCAGGCCGCCGTCCGTAATCGTCAATGTAATGATGTTGTCCCCGTCATTGCTCCCGAACGGTACGGCATACCAGTCATCGAGGGTGTCGCCCGGTTTCTTCCCGTATTTCCAGTACTCCGATGCCGTATCAACCGGTCCGGGTAATGTCAGGGTGATCGTGGCCGTATCGCCGGGCGTCAATGAATCGAGCGTAAACGAAATCAAG
>CAYGBP010000064.1:7632-8083 GCA_964348105.1 uncultured Nitrospirota bacterium | reverse complement strand
GCCCGGATTCGGCGGCAAGCTCGACTGATCCAGCTCAGACCCGGACACGACCCGGCCACGGTTGGATGAAAGGGTCACGTCCCCGAAGGCGGTCGTGAAGGTCAGCTCGGAGAAGGTGGTTGCAGATTCCTGGCTCGAATACGGGCCCAGATTGCCCGACGTATCATAGGCGCGAACGCGATAATGATAGGTTGTCCCCGCGGCCAGGCCGGCGCCGCCGTCGTTATCCGTGTAGGTCAGAACCGTCCCGTCCAGGGTATCAAAAATTTCGACGAAGGCAAAACCGTCCGGGCTGCGCTCGACCCGGTATCCGGCGACGCCTCCCACCACATCATCCGTTGCGGCCCCCCAGGAAAGTTCGATTTCGGTTTCGCTGTCGACTGGGTGCGCAAGGATTTCGGTTTCGTTTTCGATGCGGCACGGCGGAACGGCGCGAGCCTTCCGGTGACGG
>CAYGBP010000064.1:0-7622 GCA_964348105.1 uncultured Nitrospirota bacterium | reverse complement strand
CTTAACGGAGCCGCCGTCAGGCTAGGGGGCGCGCTCGGTGGCGTGACGTCCATCGTCGTGGCCGATGCGGTCACGGAATAGGGGCCCGGGTTATTCCTGGTGTCCACCGCGCGAACCCTGTAGTAATAGGTCAACCCGAGCTGCAGCGCCTGATGGATGAAGGCCGTATCCGTCGCCGTGATGACGGTGGGGGCCAGGTAGGTGCCGTCGTTGTCCCAGGCGATTTCGTAGCGATCCACGGCCACGTTATCGGTGGAAGGACTCCAGGTGATCAGGATCGTGGTGCTGCCCACCGCGGTCGCGCTCACATTGAGGGGCGCGCTCGGGGGCGTCACATCCAGGGTGGTCCCGGAGGCGGTACCGGAATAGGCGCTGAAGTTCGTCGCCGCATCCACGGCGCGAACCCGGTAATAGTACGTGGTTCCGGCGTTCAGCCCCGTATCCGAGAAGGTCAGCCCCGTCGCGATGCTGACCTCAACGAAGGTGATCTGGTCGGTCGAGCGCTCGACGTGATAGCCGACGACCCCCACGTTATCGGTTGACGCCGTCCAGGATAGATCCATTTGGGATTCTCCCACGGGCGCCGCCGTCAGACCTGTCGGCGCGCTCGGTGGCGTGATATCCAGTGTGGTGGCATTCGCCTCCGCATAAAGTAGGCTCTCGTTTCCGAAGCCGTCAAAGGCCCAGACCCGATAATAGTAGGTCTGGCCGACCGCCAGGCCCGAATGAACAAAGAGATTGACCGCCGTGGTCACCTCACTCGGGAAATTGATCCCGTCCGTTCCCCAGGCAATCCGGTAACCCGCCACGCCGGAATTATCGGTCGAGGCCGTCCAGATCAGAATGATCGTATCCTCGCTGACAGCCGTGGCCGACAGATTCTGCGGGGTACTCGGCGAGGTGACATCGCTCGTAACATCGCTGGCAATGTTCGAATAATTGAGACTAAAGAGGTTGGTGGCCGGGTCATAGGTCCGAACCCTGTAGAAATACTGCGTACCGGCATTCAGCCCGGTGTCCGTATGCGTCAGGGCGCTCGTGGCTGCCACCTCCGTGAAGTTGATGCCGTCGAGTCCCCTTTCGATCCGGTATTGCAACGGTCCCGCCCCGCCAGAAGCGGCCCCCCAGTTCAAGACGATCTGGCTTTCACCGGTCTGCGTGGCGGTCAGTGCGCCCGGGTCCCCGGGGGGCGGACTCGAGAGGAAGGTGGTGGCCGAGATGGAAGTCGACAGCGGCGATTGGTTTCCTGAGAAATCGACGGCCAGAACTTGATACGTATAAGTCGTCCCCGCCGAAAGGCCGGTATCGGAATAGGTCGTGGAGACCGCATTGTCCAGGAATGCGCCGCCGCGATAGATGTCATAGCGGACCACGCGGTCGCCGTCCGTCGAGGGCGACCAGCTCAGGTCGATCCGGTCGGCCGTAACGGGACTCGCCGTCAGCCCGGTGGGCTGGGTCGGAGGAATCGTGTCCACGCAGGTCCGCTCACTGACGCGAACCGAGAGCGCAGATTCGTTTCCGGCCGCATCAAGCGCCGAGATCCGATAGTTATACAGTGTGTCAGGAAACAGCCCGACGTCGAAGTACGAAGTAAAGTTGCCGATCGTGGCGTGAATCTCCACGTCACTATTGCGGTAGATGTTGTATCCGACAACGCCTTCATCATCCGTGGAGGCCGTCCAGGTGATCAGGATTTCATAATCCGGCGTGCTGGGGGGACACAGCACCGAAAGCGTGACGTTGCTCGGAACCGTAGGCGGGGTCGTATCCAGGCCGGTCGTGACATTGATCGTCGGATTCCCCTGCGATTCAAGGCCGGCGAGGTCAAAGGCCGACACCATGTAGAGATAACCGGTTGCCTGGGCCAAGCCTGTATCCGTAAAGCCCGTCGTGAATGCCGTCCCGACAAGCACGCCATCGCGGTAAATCCGATATCCGGCCACATCATTTTCCGGAGGGGCCGTCCACGTCAGCGTCACCGTCGTGGCCCCGATCGATGCTGCCTGCAGATTCGAGGGCGGCGAAGGAGGCGAAGTGTCCCCCGGCGGCGAACTCGGGGCGATGACGACGTAGCTGATTCCAGCGTTTGTTCTCCCGCCGGGATCGGCCAGGTTGGCCCCCACAAAGATTTCGGCATTCCCGTCGCCGTTGATGTCACCCCGGCCGGACAGGCTGTACCCGAAATGGTCACTCGCGCTCTCCCCGCTGAAGGTTAGATGTGCACCGCTCAGATCCATTCGTGACTGCTGCGCGAGGATTGAGCTTCCATAGATGACATAAACCTGCCCCGCGGCCGACAGGCCCGGCGGGCTGGCGTTATAGGCCCCGATCATAATGTCTGCGAATTGATCGCCGTTTACATCGCCCAGATCCACCGATTGTCCCGCAAAATCGCCCGAGGCGATTCCTTCGAAAGTTACATGGGCCTGGGTAAGGTCCATTTTGGACGGGAAGGCCGGCCCTCCAAATATCAGATAAGATGCGCCCGCGAACTGTTTTCCTGAAGGGCTGGCCAACGCGGATCCGACCAGGATGTCATCAAACGAATCATTGTTCACGTTGCCGCTGTTGGCCACGGCGGCGCCGGCCTGGTCACCGCTGGCCGCTCCGTAAATGATCATATTACTGCTGGCCGAAAGCGAGAATGTGCTGGGCCACAATGAGCTGACTCGTCCGTAGACAAGATAGACCGCGCCCGTGTTAATGCCCGCAGGGCCGTCCACACCGGGCGCGCCGACCAGTATATCCGCCAATCCATCGCCATTCACATCGCCGGTGCTGGCTATGCGACCGGCCCTGGCCTGCGATTCCCCACCGATCAGAGTCACATCGGAGCCGGTACTTAGTTCGATCGTGCCTGATAGCCCGGCCCCGCCGAAGATGATATAGGCCGCTCCGGAATCAAAGATCCCCTCGGAATTCACTGCGGGGGCTCCGATCAGCAGATCGTCGAAAAGGTCACCGTTGACGCTTCCCCCACTTGACAGGTAACCGCCGATTTCATCGTTCACGGCAATGCCATTGATAATGACATCCGGCACATTGTTGGGATTTGAAAGATCGCTCAGATCGATCACGGCCGGCCACGCGGCCTGACCAAAGAAAACATAAACTGTTCCGGCATTTCCCCTTCCTCCGGGATCGGCTTGCGGCGCAGACATCACGAGATCCGCGATGCCGTCATTATTCAGATCGCCGGCTGTCGACACCACGGTCCCGAGGCCATCCCCGCTCCCCACCCCGAGAATTTTGATCACATTCGGATCGCTCAGATCAAAGACCCCGCCCTGGCAGGCCTGGCTGAGGCTGATATATACGACGCCGGCCGCCGTTCTGGCCAGATCAGGACTCGCGCCGGGGGCGCCGATGACAAGGTCTGCCAAGCCGTCACCGTCGAGGTCCCCCTGGTTGGCAACCGATGAGCCGGAGAGGTCGTCTGGATCCACACCGTTCAGTGTCAGGTCTGCAAAGCTCAGGTTGTTCTGCGCCGTCATTCGAAAAGTCACTTTCAAACGTGCCATTTACAGTGGTGCTGATCGAGGTTATCACGTAGTAGTACGTAACCTTGTTCGAGAGACAGGTGTCCGTATAGGTGGTGGCCAAGGCGCTGTTCAAGGTGTCAACCAGTGTAAAAGGGCCTCCCGGTTGGACCGCCCGATAGATGTTGTATCCGCTCGTATTGGGTTCGCTGGATGCCGCCCAGGTCAGCAGTATTTCTCCGCCGAAGTCGCCGGGCACATCTTCGACGCTGATCAGGGTCGGCGGGAAGGGCCGCACGGTAATTGAAAGGGCCTGGCTATCCGTCGCGCCGTTAATATCGCTGACTTGGACGGTGAAGATATAAATATCAGAGGCCGCCGGTGTGCCGGAAATGACCCCATTCACGCTGTCTAGGCTTAACCCGTCGGGCAACGCCCCCGAGATAATCTGCCAGGTCAGCGGGACCGTCCCTCCCGACGCGGCCAGTGGAGCGGAATAGCTAAAGCCGGTCGTCCCGTCCGGAAGGGACGCGGTTGTAATGAACAGAACAGGATTGATTGTTATAGCGAGAGGGGCAGAGTCGGAGACGCCGTTCGCGTCCGTGACCGTCGCGATAAATGCATACGCCCCGGCCGCGGTCGGGATCCCCGATATCACGCCGTCACTGCCCAGTGATAAGCCGGGCGGAAGGCTGCCTCCGGTCAATGACCATGTCAATGGCGCCGTCCCTCCGCTCGCCGCAAGGGTGGCACTATAGCCCTGGCCTTCCGTCCCTTCGGGTAGGGTCGTCGTGGTAATCACCGGCTCCGGATTAATAACAATCGTCAGCTCCTGATCATCGAACACGTTATTGGCATCAGTGACCCGGACGATAAATACGAAAGTCCCCGCCACCGTCGCCGTACCCGAGAGCTCGCCCGTCGAGGAGTTCAGCGTGATTCCGTCGGGTAGGGTTCCGCTGACCAAACTCCAGCTCAAGGGAGAAGTTCCGCCGGATGACACCAGAATTTCACTGTACGGCGCCGTAACCGTTCCTTCGGGCAGGCTGGTCGTCAGGATCGCCGGGGCATCATTGACCAGCAACGTGAGCGCCTGATCATCGGTTGCCCCGTTGAAATCCGTAATCCGGACGGTAAAGCTGTACGATCCGGCAAGGCTGGGAATGCCGCTGATGATCCCCGTCGAGCCATCCAGCGTGAGGCCGTTGGGAAGACTCCCAAGGACAATACTCCAGGAATAGGGGCTCGTGCCGCCCGTCAGTTGCAACGTCTCATCATAAACTCCGCCAACCGTTCCATCCGGTAGGGCAGTCGTGGTAATGGTCGGAACGGGGTTCACCACTAAGGTCAGAGGCTGATCGTCGAACACGCCGTTGGCATCCGTCACCCTCGCCGTGAAGGAAAAGGTCCCGCTGGCGGTGGGAGTTCCGGAAATGATTCCGGAGGCGGCATCCAGTGAAAGCCCCGGCGGCAGGGCCCCGGCGACAACACTCCATGTCATGGGTGTGGTGCCGCCGGTCACCGTGAGGCTTGCACTGTAGCCCGCGCCTATCGTGGCTTCCTGAAGGATCGTGGTCAGGATATTCGGCACCGGATTGACCTTAATTGTCAACGTCTGACTGTCAGACGCGCTATAAATATCCGTGACAGTAACCGTGAAGGTAAAGGTATCCGTGACCGTTGGAATGCCTGAAATTTCACCGGTATTCGGATCCAGTGTCAGCCCGGCCGGCAGAGTCCCGCCGCTCAGACTCCAGACGAGCGGGGCGGTTCCCCCGGACACTTCCAGCGTCTGGCTGTAGTTACCGGTCTGTGTGGCATCCGGCAGGCTAGCGGTCGTTATCGTCGGAGGCGGATTGACCACAATCGTTAAGACCTGATCATAATAAGCGAGATTGGCGTCGGTCAGCCGGATGATGAATGTAGAAGTCCCAGCCAACGTAGGTGTGCCTGATATTGTGCCGGTCGCGGAATCCAGGGCCAGACCGGCCGGCAGGCTTCCGGATAGCACGCTCCAGGTTAATGGCTGTGTTCCGCCCGTTGATAAGAGTGTCTCACTATAAGCGAAACCTTCGGTCGCATCGGGCAACGTGGTGGTTACAATTTCCGGTGGCGGATTGACAATGAGGGTCAGGGCCTGGCTGGCGGTGACCCCATATGCATCCGTCAGTTGAATGGTGAAGTTGAAGGTTCCGGTTTCAAGCGGCGTCCCTGAGATGGGATTTTCCCTGATGGTGGTCACACTCGCAATATCCAGACCGGACGGCAGGGCGCCCAGGGTAATAGTCCAGCTGAACGGCAATGTTCCGCCGGTGGCGATGACCGGTTCGGTGTACCCGGTGTTTTGAGTCGCCTCCCGCAGTGAGGTTGTGGTAATCGTGGGCAGCGGATTGACAAGTATCGTCAATGCCTGATCGTCGAACACACCGTTGGCATCCGTGACCCGGACGGTGAATGAGAACGAGGCTACAACCGTCGGCGTCCCCGAGATCACGCCCGTGGCGCTGTCCAGCGTCAGCCCGTCGGGCAACGGACCCGATGCCGGGGCCAGGCCCCAGGTCAACGGCAAGGTCCCGCCGCTGACGGCCAGGGTCTGGCTGTAGGCCGCCGTCACGGTGGCCTCGGGAAGGCTGGTGGTCTCGATCACCGGCACGGGATTGATGGTAATGGATAGTACCTGCGTATCACTCACCCCGTTCGCGTCCGTCACTTGAACCGTAAAGCTGGATGTCTGAGCCTGTGTCGGCGTACCGGAAATAACCCCCGTCGCCCCATCCAATGTGAGGCCATCCGGCAGGACCCCGCTGGCCAGGCTCCAGTTGAGCGGCGAGGTCCCGCCGCTGGCGGCCAGCGTCTCGTTGTAGGGAGCCGTTACCGTCCCCTCAGGGAGCGTGGTGGTCAGGATGATTGGAACGGGATTGACCACAATCGTCAGGGCTTGGTCATCAAATACCCCGTTCAGATCCGTGACCCGCACCGTGAAGTTAAATGTCCCGGCAAGGGTGGGCGTACCCGAGATGACCCCGCCTGTACTCAGGCTCAAGCCATCCGGCAGCGGAGCCGATGCCGGAGCAAGGCTCCAGGTCAACGGCAAGGTCCCGCCGCTGGCCGTCAAGGTCTGGCTGTAGGCCGCCGTTACGGTTGCCTCGGGCAGGGTCGTGGTAAGTACCACCGGTGCCGGATTCACCACAATCGTTAAGGCCTGATCGTCAAATACTCCGTAAGCATCCGTCACGCGAACCGTGAAATTAAAGGTTCCCGCAACCGTCGGCGTTCCTGAAATCACCCCCGTCCCACCATCTAGCGTCAGCCCGGCCGGCAACG
This sequence comes from uncultured Nitrospirota bacterium, assembly GCA_964348105.1. Taxonomy (GTDB): domain Bacteria; phylum Nitrospirota; class Nitrospiria; order DATECO01; family DATECO01; genus CAYGBP01. Next base: position 819 of record CAYGBP010000064.1, on the reverse strand, counting down.
GACCCGATGCCGGCGCCAGGCTCCAGTTCAGCGGCAAGGTTCCGCCGCTCGCCGTGAGGGTTTCGGAATAGGGCCCGGTGACCGTTCCCTCGGGCAGCGTGGTGGTTAGAACCACGGGCGCCGGATTCACAACAACGGTCAAATCCTGATCATCGAAAACGGCATAGAAATCCGTCACCCGAACGGTGAAGTTATATGTTCCGGCAAGCGTCGGGGTTCCTGAAATCACCCCCGTGGCGCCATCCAGGGTCAGCCCAGCCGGCAGCGGACCGGACAAGGGGGCAAGGCTCCAGGTCAGCGGCACCGTCCCGCCGGTGGCGGATAAGGCCTGGCTATAGGCCGCCGTGACGGTGGCATCCGGAAGCGCCGTGGTGACGATCACCGGGGCGGGATTCACGACGATCGTGAGGCTTTGATCGGCAAATACTCCATAGATGTCGGTGACCCGAACCGTGAATGGGAATGTTCCGGCCAACGTGGGGATGCCGGAAATCACGCCGGTCCCACCGTCCAGGGCCAATCCATCCGGCAGCGGGCTGGAAAGCGGCGCCAGGCTCCAGGTCAACGGCAGCGTTCCACCGCTGGCCGCCAAGGTTTCGCTGTATGGACCCGACACCGTTGCATCCGGAAGGGTCGCGGTCAGGATGGTGGGCACCGGATTCACCACGATGGTCAGCGCCTGATCGGCAAAAACGCCATTGGTATCGGTGACACGAACCGTAAAGCTGAACGTCCCCTCGGCCGTCGGGACACCCGAAATGACACCAGTTGCGCCGTCCAGCGTCAGTCCCGTCGGTAACGGCCCCGATGCCGGCGCCA
>CAYGBP010000063.1:14904-15195 GCA_964348105.1 uncultured Nitrospirota bacterium | reverse complement strand
GAAGATCCCGCAATCCACCCGCGTGGACGCGAGCACGAACTTCCAGCACACCTGGTCCGAGGGAGACGACCTCTTCGTCGAGAACCTGGTCGGGAATGCCCAGGCCCTTTCGGACGGCGCGATCGAGCAAATACGGGAGATCGCCTTGTCGGAACCCCTGCTGGTCAATCGCCTGATCTCGCCCACCGGGCACGTCACGGGCATCAATGTCACCATTCTGCTGTCCGGGGAATCACCCGATGAGGTCCTGGAGATCGCGGCCCATTCGCGAAGCCTGTCCACCGAATTTCG
>CAYGBP010000063.1:8526-14825 GCA_964348105.1 uncultured Nitrospirota bacterium | reverse complement strand
ATCATGTTCGTCATGCTGATTGGAATCGCGGGCCTCGCCCTGCGGTCCTTTTCCGGGACCCTGGCCACCGTCTCGGTCATCCTGATCTCCACCGTGACGGCGATGGGCCTGGCCGGGTGGCTTCGCTTTACCCTGAATCCCGCCTCGGCCAACGCGCCCACGATCATCCTTACCCTGGCCGTCGCCGACAGCATCCATGTCCTGGCCACGATGTTCAAGCAGATGCGCCTCGGCCGGTCCAAACCCGAAGCCATCGCCGAGGCCGTCCGGGACAACCTGCGACCGGTCTTTCTCACCAGCGCCACTACGGCCATCGGCTTTCTGACCATGAATTTTTCGGACGCCCCTCCCTTCCGGGACCTGGGCAATATCGTGGCGCTGGGCGTGATGGCGGCCTTCATCCACTCCGTCCTGTTCCTTCCGGCCCTGATGGCCGTTCTCCCGGTCGGCATCAAGCGGCGGGCCGGGGAGGAGGACTGTCCCAGCTGCAATACCATCGCCAATTTCGTCCTGCACCGGTTTCGTCCCGTCTTCTGGGCCACACTGGCGCTGGCACTCGCCTTCACCTCGGGCATTCACCGGATCGAGCTCAACGACGACTGGGTCCGCTACTTCGACGATCGCTATGACATCCGCCAGGCCACCGATTTCATGGCCCGGAACCTGACGGGGACCGACCTGATCGAGTATTCGCTGTCATCAGGCGAACCGGGGGGCATCAACGAACCGGCCTACCTGGCTCATGTGGAAAAATTCGCCCAATGGTATCGATCCCAGCCGAAGGTGATGCACGTCAATACCGTGACCGACATCCTCAAGCGGCTCAACCGCAACATGCACGGCGACCACGACATTTACGCCAGAATCCCGGAACGGCGGGACTTGGCGGCGCAGTACCTTCTGCTCTACGAACTGTCCCTGCCGTACGGACTGGATCTGAACAATCAAATCAACGTCGATCGCTCCGCGACCCGGATGATCGTCACCCTGGGGGAGATGACGACCCGCGAGCTTCGGGAGCTGGACGAGCGGGCGGCCCAGTGGCTGCGGGCCAACACCCCCGAAACCATGTGGACGCATGGGTCCGGCCTGTCGGTCATCTGGGCCCACATTTCCCATCGGAACATCCGGAGCATGCTGGGGGCCTCCTTCGGGGCGCTGATCGTGATCTCCGGGCTTCTGATCGTGGCCTTTCAAAGCCTGAAATTAGGCCTCTTGAGCCTCATTCCCAATCTGATGCCGGCCGTCATGGCCTTCGGGGTCTGGGGCCTGTTGGTGGGCCAGGTCGGGCTGGGCCTGTCCGTCATCGTCTCCCTGACGATCGGCATCGTGGTGGATGATACCGTTCATTTTTTGACGCGCTACATCGATGCCCGGCGACATGCCGGGATGACCCCGGCCGCCGCCGTGCGTTACGCCTTCAACACGGTCGGCACGGCGCTGTGGGTCACCTCGGCGGCATTGGTGGCCGGGTTTCTCGTCCTGACCTTTTCAGGCTACCGGATCAATTCGGACATGGGGGTCATGACCGCCATGACCATCAGCCTGGCCCTGGCCCTGGACTTTCTGTTTCTCCCCGCCCTTCTGATCATGTCAGACGGGAGAAAACGCGGCCATCGCGTCGCGCCTCAAGGCGGCCTCGCACCCGGGCAGGACATGGTAAGATAAGCTATCTCGGTGATGATCTATCAAGTAGACGCCACAGCCGCGTGATGACGACCCATCACCAGGGTTTTGCAGATGATCCGGATCTATGACACTTATGACCAGGGCGACGCCTCTCTGCTGAGCAGCATTCTGAATGCGGAGGGCATCGCGCACATCCTCCAGACGGGTCAGGACAAGGGCCATTTCGAGCCCCCATCCATCTGGGTCCTTCGGACATCGGATCTGCAGCGGGCGGAGGAGATCGTGGCCGAGTATCGCCGGGTGAAGCATTCGTCACCCCAGCGATCAGACGGCTGGAAATGCAGGAAGTGCGGGGAGGATCACCACGGAACCTTCAGCACCTGCTGGAACTGCGGTTCGGAGCGAAGGTAAACGGCGGGACCGCTTCAAGAACCCGGGATGAGGACGGGAAATTCGACCGTCCGCCACGGGGCCACCAGCTTCACCGAATATTTCCCCGGCGGGAGATTTGAGACGGTCACGACCACGCGCGCCGGGGCAATGATCTGGATGCAGACCCGGCCGGGGGAAAGGGTCGATCGGAACTCGAGCGTAACACGGATCACGCCCGCATCGATCCTGACGTCGCCATCAACGGTGTGGCAGGGCGTCGGAAGGTCGGCGCGCTCGGTGATGACGAGCGAATTTCCAATGATGCGCGCGTCCGGCGCCTTGGGGATCTCCTCCCCGCTCACCTCAATCGTGAAATCCGGGCCTTCGGCCGAAAACTCCCGGTCTTCAACCAGGAATTCCGGGCGCACGGCATTCTCCCCGCCACAAGCGCCCGCCGGAACAGCCAATGCGAAAAAGAAGAGCCATATCAACACCCTGCCGCTCACGTCGATCCTCCGATCCGTGATCGCCATGCGACAGGATACCACAGCGAAGTTTCATGAACAAGCGCAGGGATGTAAGCGCACGGGGGCTCGGATCAGACAACCGTTTCCCCGCCGATTTCCTTCAGGCATTCGTCGGCCATGGCGATCTCCTCCGGGCTGGCCTTGGGTGAGAACAGCACGGCGTTGTAGTGCTCCCTGGCCTTCTCGAAATAGCCCTGCCCGAGGTGGCAGTGGCCCAGCGTGATGTGAGTGTCGCAGAAGTAGGGGTGATCCTCTGTGACATGATCCAGCACCCGGCTGAGCAGGCTGACGGCCCTTGGGTATTCATACCGGTCGTAGGCCATCGATCCGATGTGCCAGTAGATGTCCGCCACATACTGCGGGTTGTGCTTCAGATAAGGGTCGCGGTGAAGGTTCTTCAGGGCGTTCTCGAAGGCTGTCCCCGCCTCCTCGGCCCATCCCGCCTCGTAATACATCTTGCCCATGCAGTAGTAAATCTGGGTCACCCCCGCGCCCCCCTCGGCCAGATCCAGCGCCTGCTGAAAGACCTGCTCGGCCTCAATCCGGTCTCTCTTCTTCCAGTAGACGCCCGCGATGCCCAGCAGGCAGGAGATCTTGTCCATCCCCTCCGAGCTGGCCTCCACGCCCTGGCGATAGGCTTCCAGGGCGCTGTCAAATTGTTTGAGTCTGAAATGAAGGTCCCCGATATGCTCGTAGATCCGGTCCCTGTGATCGCAGTCCGGGTATTCGCGAATCAGCTTCTCCAACTCCGCCAGGGCCAGCTTCGCGTTGCACTTGCCGCCTCCGTTGCCGGCCAGCTCGTGGGATAGATCGAAATGGCTCATCCCCCTGACGGTGAGGGCCAGCTCCGACTCCTTGGAGTCGGACAGCATCTGAACCGCCCCCTCGAAGCAGGAGACGGCCTCATGGCTGCGGCCCATCTGGTTGAGGATCGTGCCCTTATGGTAGGCGATCAAGGCGCCTTCCTCACTCGGCAGGCGGCTCATCGCCTTGTCGTAGAGCTCCAGCAGCCTCGACAGCTCCCCGCGCTCGGAATAGATTTTGCCCAGCGCAAAATAGTCGTCCAGCTCATGCGAACCGTTATTCACCTTGACCTCCAGCTCGGATTCAGTTGGCTCCATGCCTTCCTCCAAAGTCGGTCTCCCCTCCCGATTCTACGGCCGGCCCCCTTCACGGCCCGCCTTCCAGAATATTGGGTTCCCGCCAGGGCTACCCGAAGCCCCCCGGATCTTGGGGAACTTCCGGCCTTCGGGAACGCCCCCCGCGGGGACATCACCCGATCTTCTAATAAAGTTTAGCAGAAATTTCGGACTTTGGATGGCGGTGCAACGGGGGGATCCGGCCGATTTCGCGGGCCTGAATTCAGGCCCGCTTGTTTGGTCAGCTTAGAGAAGGGATAATAAACGGGATGCCCGCCGGGCCTGGCCGCCCTGGCGAGTCGGGTGCGACGGAACGGGCCGTGGACCACCGCACCGCGGGCCGGCAGGAGTCGTTTACCCTGCGGACGGCTCACCCGCTCGTTCGGCTGAGAGAACGGCGGCGAGATAAATGCCGCCGGATTTCGAGGCGCCTATTTCCCCATTTCCCAGATGAGGAACTCGGCCCCCCGCCCCGGGTCGGCGGTCAGGATGTGGCTGCCGGCAGCCAGCAGTCGGGCGGAATCGCCCGATGCCAGGGAACCAGCGCCTTCCAGGTCGACCGCCCCTTTGGCCACGTAGAGGTGGACGCTGGCCGCGTCGGGAACGGTCGCGGTTTCGCCGGGTTTCAGGCGCCCGCCCCAAAGCACGGCATCCCGCTGTCGGATGCTGATGGCGGCATTGTGCCCCCTCCCCGACGCAATCGGAACCAGCCCCCCCTTTTCGATCTGCGGGGTGATGTCCAACTGCTCGTAGCCCGGATCGATCCGCTCCGTGTCCGGAAGGACCCACATCTGGACCAAGTGAACGTCTCGTCCCTCGCGGGGGTTCATCTCGGAGTGCCAGATCCCGGTTCCGGCGCTCATCCGCTGGGCCAGCCCCGGATAAATGATCCCCTTGTTTCCGAGCGTGTCCTTGTGCTCCAACTCCCCGTCCAGCACCCAGGTCACGATCTCCATGTCCCGGTGGGGGTGGGTCATGAAGCCCGTGCCGCCCCGGATGACGTCATCGTTATTGACGAGCAGCAGTCCGTGATGCGTGTTGGCCGGATCATAGTGGTGACCGAAGCTGAAGCTGTGATACGAATCCAGCCACCCGATGCGGGTCCGGAAGCGATCCCCGCTCCGCCGGATCTCGATACGCGGACTGTATTTTACTCCACTCAATATCTCCATTTTCTCTTCAACCCTCTGTCTTTAGCCCCTCGCCTTTTCCTTGAGCGCGGCCGAGGGGGCAGATCCATCACCGATTTCGGGATATACGCTCCATGCGGCCTGCCGCCCCGACTCTCCCCTGCGACTCATTGGTCCGATCCGATTCCGGATTCGGCAGGCACGATGGGACAGATTTTCACCTCGTTTCGCCTCAACAGGGCCAGACGGGATCGCACCCCCACGCGATCCTCGGTGAGGAGCCGGTGTAGATCATCGATGCCGGCCACCGGATGATCGTCCAGACGCACGATGATATCTCCAGGGTGCAGCCCGGCGTGATGGGCGGGGCTGGATGGAGCGATCGTTGCAACGAGCACCCCCTGCTCGACCGGCAGCCCATGTTGACGCACCAACCGACGCGGGATCGGCACCTGCTGGCCGCCGACGCCGATATAGCTCCGGCGGACCCTCCCGTCCCTGATCAACCGGCCGGCCACGAACTGGGCCGTGTTCACGGCAATGGCAAAGCAGATCCCCTGGGCCGGAAGGATCACGGCGGTGTTGACGCCGACCACCTCGCCTCGCGAGTTGACCAGCGGGCCGCCCGAGTTGCCGGGATTGATCGCGGCGTCCGTCTGGATGATGTTCTCGATCGCGCGCCCGGTCCTGGCGCGAATCGAGCGGCCGATCGCGCTGATGACGCCCGCCGTCACGGTGCATTGAAATCCGTACGGGTTGCCGATGGCGATGGCCAGCTGCCCGACGCGCAGCCTCCGGGAATCCCCCAGCCGGACGGGCGAGAGGTCCGGCGCCGCGACCCGGACGACGGCCAGATCCGTATCGGGATCATCCCCGACCAGTCGGGCCTCATATCGCCTGCCGTCCGGGAGGGCCGCTTCGATCCGTTCGGCGTCATGAACGACGTGGCTGTTGGTCAGAATAAAGCCGTCCGCCGTGATGAAAAAACCCGATCCGCTGCCCGGAAGCTCCCCGGGCTGGCCGTCCCTGCCGCCGGCACGTCTGCTCAACGATTTACGGACCTCGATGTTGACGACCGACGGGCTCACGGCCTCGGCCGCCCGCGTCACCGCCCGTGAGTAGGCATCCAGGAGGTCTTCATCACCGTTTGAGAGGCTCGGCCCGCCAACCGGGAGATCTGGCCGGCCGGCTTCCCGACTCGATACAGGCCTCAATCTTAGAATGGAATTCATGCTTCACCCCGCTTTCGGAGATTGCGCGATCCCATGGTGGATCAAGCCGTCAACCGACCAGCGCCCTCCTCCCGAGATCATCAACGCGATGCTGATTCCCAAGGCCAGGAGGTGATACTCAAAACCCTCTCCCTCCTGCTTTCCGAACCAGTTCATGAAAAACCCGTGCTGCCAGTGGACCATCCAGGTGGCCACCACCATGATACAGCCCATGGCGAAGGCATTCAACCGGGTCAGGAAGCCCGCCACCAGGGCCAACGCGCCGAGGGA
>CAYGBP010000063.1:2992-8516 GCA_964348105.1 uncultured Nitrospirota bacterium | reverse complement strand
CTCAGGGCCTGGCTGCCGCCCTGTACCGTTGCCACCAGGAAGGCCAGAATCCAGGGGATGTGCATCTTCTCGGTGAAGAAACCCATCGTCCCGCTAAACCCGAATCCGCCGAACCAACCCAGCAGCTTCTGCGCCCCGTGCGGGAAGAGGACCAGACCCAGGGTCACCCGCAGCACAAGGCCCGACCATGACTCATCCGTCTCGAAGAGATATCGCATCGCCCACCTCCTCCTTTATCCGTTGAGATGTCCTGCAGACCCTCCATGAAGGACCGCTCAATCCCGATCGAAGCTCGACTTGATCTTCAGGAGCATCTCACGCGCCTGCGTCATTTCCCTGCCGTTCAGGGCCCTTTCGAAAAAAGGCTTCATGTAGCCGATATGAAGCGGGAAGACCTTCCGAAACAGCGACTCCCCATTCTTCGTCAGCCGGATGAAAGTACAGCGCCGGTCTTCCCTGGATGGCACCCGCTCGGTCAGTCCCTTCGCCTCCAGCCGGTCGAGGATCCCGGTCAATGTGCCCTTGGTGACCAGCGTCCTTTCGGACAGCTCCTTGCAGGTCATCCCGTCGGTGTCGCCGAGCGTGGCGATCACGTCGAACTGGGGCTGCGTCAGCCCCATCGACCGGATATGGCGGTCGGACTTTCTCAAAAATGCGAAGTAGGCCTCCACCAGAGGCCTCAAGACCTTCAAGAAGGGCTCCTCCCCCGGATCGCTACCGCCCTGTGACATGCTGATCTTTTGCCCCGTTTTGCATCAGGACTCCTGCTGCAAAAATTACTAGCTAGTATAGTACTAGTTAGAACCGTTGTCAACACGTTCTTTTTGAGCCACGAAACCGGGCGCCGCGCGCGCGCCAGGGATCAGCGGACGCTGCCTGCCGGGAGCGACCAAGGACCTGCGCCCGCGGCCTATTGAGGGGGGTCGGTTCCGGGAACGGGGGATTTTCGGAATTTCTGGTAAAGGATGGGGACCAGCGCTAGAAGCCCCAGCAGAACGAATGCCCCGAGGACCCCGGGCGAGGCGATGTCGCCCACCGATTCGATCGTGCCGAGCTGTTTTCCGGCATTGGCATAGACGAAGGTCCCCGGAATGATTCCGACCGCCGTGGCTACGACGTACGTGCCCAGAGGTATCCGGGTCAGGCCGAATCCCAGGTTGATGAGGAAAAAGGGGAAGATGGGAATCAGGCGCAGCGTCAATAGGTAATTGAATGCGTTTCGCTCCAGGCCGCGATGAATCGCGGACAACCGCTCCCCTAGCCTGCGCTCGACCGCATCCCTGAACAGATAACGAGCCGCCAGGAATGCCAGGGTGGCGCCGGCGGTGGCCGCGATGTTCACATAGAGGGTCCCGAGCAGAGTCCCGAACAGGAATCCGCCCGCGAGTGTGAAGACGGTCGCGCCCGGAAAGGAGAAGGCCGTCTGGAGACAGTAGACCGCCACGAATAGAATGACCATCGTGCCGTAATTGACATCGGTGAAATCTCGGAGGGCATCCTTGTTTTCCTTGAGCGCGTCCAGCGTGAGGAACCGGCCGAGGTCCAGATAGAAAAAGGCGGCCAGGCCCCCGGCCAGAACGGCAATGAGGATGAGCTTTTTCAGCGAGAATTTCGTCGGGCCCGTCGATCCCGGATCCATGCCGATCCTCCGTCAGCTTGGGACATTCTCCCGACTTGCAGCGGCCCTGTCAAGCGGAACGGCCGGGGGGCGGCGAATCTCAGCCTTCTTCCCTGGGGTGAATGGGAACGATGAATCGCTGGTCGAACGGGTGATGATACGAAACCCCGATCTTCTGATAAACCGCCTGGGGTATCCCGATATCGGCAAGGTACAACTCCCCGGTCCGCTCCTTGACCAGGGCGCGCTTGGGGAGGGCCAGCGTCATCGTCCAGGAAGGCTTGATCACCTCCCCAGGCGCCCCCCCGGCAGCGGCATCAAGGCCGGAGGGTAAATCGAGCGAAAGGATCGAGACGTCCAGGCCATTGGCCCAGCGGATCATCTCGTCCACCGGCGGGCGAGGCGATCCCTTCAGTCCGTATCCGATCAAGGCGTCCAGGATCATGGCGGGGCGCGTGGCCCGGGCCTCCGGAAAGGGCATCTCCCGCGCGCCGGTTGAGCGAAGGATCCTTCGCTGCAGGCTGACCACATCGGTCAATTCATTCGGATCGGACAGGCAAACCCGTACATCCACCCCTCGGTTTGCCAGATGCCTGGCCGCGCAGAGTCCCCCCCCGCCGTTTCCCCCCGGCCCGGCAAGGACCAATACCTCCGCCTGGCACCATCGGGAGGCCAACAGCTCCAGGGCCAGAGAGGCCAAACTTCGGCCGGCATTTTCCATCATCTGCTCCGGGGTGGGTCCCGACTCCTCCGTCGCGATCCGGTCCACCTCGCGCATCTGCTCCGCTGTCACGGCCGGAATTTCGACACCGGCATCGGTTTCAAACACCGTCGCTATTTTCTGCATCACCGCATCTCCGCGATTCGCATCCGAGGCCGCTCCTGGCCCCGTTCTTACCCCCCGGACATCTTGTCATAGAGTCCCCAGGGATTGCGCCTTTTGATCCAGACGGGCAGAAGGAAAAACATCAGAACCATCCCTCCCCCCATCGCCATCGGGAGCCCACCCGCCGAAAAAATACCGCTTCCGAAATAGTTGAATGCAAATGTCGGCGGAATCATCCCCAACAAGGTCGCCGCGGCAAATCCTCCCACTGAAATACGCGTCAACCCCGCCCCGTAACTGATCAGATCGAAGGAAAAGAACGGCAGCAGCCTCGACACGAAAATAAAATAAACCAGGTGGCGCTCCGCGCAGAGGTCGCAGAACGCAATATCCCTCCGGAATAAACGTGCGATGGCCTCCCGCCCCAGAATCCGGGAGATATAAAACCCGATCAGCGCACCGGCTTCGGCACCCGCCACCGAGTACACGGTTCCCCAGAGCGGTCCGAAGACAGCCCCCGCAGCGGCATCCAGCGGCAGACTGGGGATGGGACTGATGACCACCGCCCCGGTCATCATCAGGATGTATATGGCCGGGGCCAGCACGCCGAAGTCCCGCAGGACCTCTTCGATCCGCTCGGGATTCACCCACCGCCCCGCCCCGCCCGTCCAAGCGATCGACGCCAACGCGCCCAGGAGCAGCAGCAGGCCGGCGAATTTCAGCCAGGCCGCGCGGCCCCGCTTCTGTCCGGGGAAGCCCTCGGCTTCGAGGCTGCCCTCCGCCTCCCGACCGGCAAGGATCGAACGGCGCTGCATCATGCCCCCCTATTCTTTATTATTGTGGATTGATTTTAAATTTCCGTCAAGTTTCGGGAAGTTCGGACGGCAATTCCCGGGCCGTCCGAATTCACAACCCACGCAAGACCATCCGGCAGGAAGGAGGCTGGAAAGATCACTTCCGCATCGCGCCATGAGCACTGGAACCTGCCGCCATCCTCCAAAATCCGCCCGTGCCGGTCAAGGCTTACCCCCCTACCCGGCTTCACCGCCATTCTACGCGGGACACCTGTTTCGATCTGTCGCCAGGATTACACAGTCCGGGGAAGGGGCAATCGATCATTCAGCCAGGCCGCGTCGCTCCAGCTCCTCCAGCGTCCTGGGCCAGTCGCGGCCGAACAGGCGGGAAAGGGCCCGGTCGGCCAGGATTTTCCCTTCGGTCTGGCACGCGGGACAATAATTGGATTCATTCTCTGCAAATACGATGCGCTGAACGGGCGAGGCGCAGACGGGGCACGGCTTGCGGAAACGACCGTGAACGGCCATGCCCTCGCGAAAGGCCGTGACCCGCAGGGGAAAGCCGCCGCCCGCTTCTGTCCGGAGGCGCTCAACCCATTCCGAGAGAACGGCCTGCATCGCATGAAATAGCCTGCGCGCATCCGCGTCCGAGATCTTCGAGGTCCGTTTCGTCGGCGAAAGACGGGCGCGGTGAAGGATTTCGTCCGAGTAGGCGTTACCAATCCCAGCGAAGACGCGGGGATCGGTCAGGGAGCGTTTGAGGGTGTGATTTTCCCTGCGCAGGGCCCGCAGGAATGCGTCAAACTCGATCTCCAACGGCTCCAGTCCGCCGGCATCGAAGGACTTTAGGGAGTCGGCGCCGGATACCAGGTGGATCGAGGCTCGCCGCTTCGTGCCCGCTTCCGTCAGAAGCAGCGACCCATTGTCGAAATCGAGGGCGGCCAGCCCTCCCCTGGCGGGAATCCCGATGCCGGAGGCCTTCCAGTTCAGCCGGCCCGCGATCATCAGGTGAATCAGGAGATGCAGATCACCTTCAAATCCCAGGACGATCCTCTTTCCCAGCCGCCGCACATCCGACAGCATTCGCCCCGAGAGGACCGTAACCGGGGGATCGGCCGTCCGAAGGACAAATGGGCTGGCCAGGCGCAGTTTCCGCAGGCGCCGCCCGACCACCACCCGGTTCAGGGCCTCGACATAGATCGTGAGGTCGGGAAGCTCCGGCATCCTGCTTCGGGTGTTCCCCTAATCCTTGGCCCCGAAGGCCAGCTCGGCCATCTTCGCCGTCGGAATCTCCCAGAGGGTTTCCAGGACGGAGGGGGCCCGCTCGTCCCGCGTGACGTTGACCTGCCAGATCAACTGCAGCTTTCCGTCCTTGCCGCGTTCCAGGATCGAGATCCCGGGCTCCGCCCCGCCTTCCTCGTCTTCGAATCCCATATCCTTGATGAACGTGCTTCCCTGGGCTGAGTAGAGCTTGGCCTTCCATCTGCGTTTTCTGACGTAACTCTTCTGGGTCTTCGGGTCATCCGGCCCGATCAGGCAAAAAGCCGCGGCGGTCTCGATCTGCTTCAACATCCCGTTGAATTCATCCCCCCAGAGGGCGCAGTTGGGACAGCCCTTTCCCATGTTGTGCAGAATCACCAGATGGCCCCTCCCCCCGAACAGGTCGGAGAGCCGGACCGGCTTCCCTTCATTATTAAGCAGCGTGTAATCCTCAATCACCCGCTGCGGGGCGGAAGCCATCCCCAAAGTTCCGGTCGTCATCACCGTACCTCCTTTGCATTAAGGGATTAGTTCCTGATGCGAGCCTGTATTAACCGAGTTTTTCGGACCAGTAAAAATCGCAGCCTTCGGGCCCGACCACGGCGGAATGCTCGATATTACCGGGGATGAGGAGTTTGTCGCCGGGGCCGCAATCGAATCGCGCCCCGGCGACCTTCACCACCATCCGAACGCGCAGGAAGGCCAGCAGCTTGATTTCAGGGTGGGAATGCGTCGAATAGATGTGGCCGGGAGGATCCGATATCAGGAGAGGGTCGAACCCCTCCTGGCGGATCGCCTGGGAGATTTCGGTTTGACTGAGTTCCGGGTAAAATTTCGCCGCGTACATCGCCGGACCCTGATTCCGGTGGGGGGGCCGTTTCCTGCATGTCCACCCCCTTTTACACCCGCCATCCTAGCCCTATTCAAGACGCATGTCAATACGTACCCCCCGGTCCGCCGATCCCCCTTCGGGAGCCCTCCGACCGAACAGCCGGCTTGCCAGCAGGAAGGCCAGCAGCGCGGTGA
>CAYGBP010000063.1:2484-2982 GCA_964348105.1 uncultured Nitrospirota bacterium | reverse complement strand
AATATGTATGCTCCGGCCCGGTCATCCCCCTTCGAGAGCCCCCGGGACCGAACAGCCGGGACAACAGGAGATGGGATGGCAGGTAGACCACAGCCGGGTAGAACAGCATCATCAGGCCGAAATAGGCCAGGGGGGGCATCAGGGCCTGGGGGTCCCTACCGAACCCGTAGACCCAATTGATGTTGGCTTGCGGGTCTGTCAAAAAGTAACAGACCGGCAGGACGATCCAGGCCAGCAGCGTCTGACACCACCACCCCCTCCGGTCATATCCCAGACGAAACAGCCCCCATAGCAAAAGAACTGGCAGGCCCACGTGAAACAAGAAGGACAGGATCCGGAATCTCAAAGGCAGCTCATCCGTGAACATGTAGAAAGTGGCGTTCAGGCCCAGCAAATGCTTGCCGAGTAGAAGCCTGGAAAAATAGTCCAGATTCCAGGCCAGCTCGGGCAGCAGAACGATGCCGAAGATCAGTCAGGCCCCATCGAACATGGCTTCTT
>CAYGBP010000063.1:0-2474 GCA_964348105.1 uncultured Nitrospirota bacterium | reverse complement strand
CCTCCACCAGCTCGGGCAGCAGAACGCCCACCGCCATCATGCTGAACAATAGACGGTTTTCGATCCAGAGGGCAAGGGTAACCGCGATGACGGCGATGTCCGAGAACCAGAGGAAATTCGCCGGGCCTTCATCGATCCAGTAGACGGGGATCAGGATGAACAAGAACAGCGTGGCCAGTCCCTTGAGCCATAGCGGAAATGCAGGCATCGCGTTTCTAGAGTCCAACGATCCCTCCAAAAGCAGATTCAACGGCCGGACCGGGAGACCGCATCCGATCCACCCCGCCGTCATCTTAGCACATCCGAATCCGGAAATTGTCGGTCGTTCGGATTGATGTGAATTGACTTTCAATCCGATCCCTGGTAATGAAAACTTCTTGAATCCGGGAAAGAGTCCGGGAGCAAACATGGTCCAGGTCAGAAAGATCAACTTGACTCCATCGAGCTGGAGCGACGAGCGGGGGTGGGGAATCAACCCGGCCGCCGCCGCCGGCCGCAAGGACGGAACCGTCGGAAATCTTCATGCTGTTTCCATCCGTCCCGGCGCGGAACGGGGAAACCACCATCACCCCGACGCGACGGAATGGCTTCTTGTATTCGGTGGCCCGGGGCGGATCGCGTGGCGGCCGATCGGTCAGGATGCGATTCACCGCGAGGACACGGACGGGACCCGGCCCGTCCTGTACGAGATTCCCCCGAACGTCGAGCACGCCGTCACGAACCCCTCCGACCGTGAGATATACCTCATCGCCTTCACGGACAGTCCGAATTACGACACGATACGCGGTCCGTCGCTCTTCTGATCCGTCATGATGCAGCGGATACAGGGCTGCCATGTACCCTGCCCGACGTTAGATCGTGAATGCTTATTCTGGATTGAAATGCCGAATCAGGAAGGAACGACCGATTTGCGTTTGGCCACGCCGGTCTGGTAGGCGGTTTCGGCCACGCTGGCGGCCACCACCTCCACGATGCGCTTGTCGAACACGGAGGGAATGATATACTCCTCCGACAGCTCACCCGGGCTCACGATACTGGCGATGCCCTCGGCCGCGGCGATCTTCATCTCATCGTTAACCGTCGTGGCCCTGGCGTTCAACAGCCCGCGGAAGAATCCTGGAAAGCAGCAGACGTTATTGATCTGGTTGGCGTAGTCGGAACGGCCGGTGGCCATCACCCGAACGTGAGAACCCGCCTCCTCCGGCATCACTTCAGGCACCGGGTTGGCCATCGCGAAAACGATGGGATCGCGCGCCATCTTCTTGATGTCTCTCACCTTCACCGCGCGGGGCCCTGACAGGCCGATGAGGACGTCGGCGCCCTCCAGGGCGTTCCCCACACCGCCCCGGACTTTGTCCGGATTGGTTCGCTCGGCACACCACGCCTTCACGGGATCCATGCCGCGCTTTCGGCCCTTGTAGACCGTGCCGTCGATATCGCACAGGATCAGGTTCTTCACCCCCGCTCGCAACAACAGCTTGGCCGTCCCGATACCGGCCGCCCCGGCGCCGCAGATGATGGTCTTGATCTCTTCGAGCTTCTTGTCCACGATCTTCAGGGCGTTGATGAGGGCGGCCAGGACCACCGTCCCCGTGCCGTGCTGGTCGTCATGGAAGACCGGGATGTCCAGCTTGTCCCGAAGCTGCTCTTCGATCTGAAAGCAGCGGGGGGCCGAGACGTCCTCCAGGTTGATCCCGCCGAAGACCGGCGAGAGGGCCTGAACGATTCTGACGATCTCGTCGGGGTCCTTGGTGTCGAGACAGATCGGAAAGGCATCGATCCCGGCCAGCTCCTTGAAGAGAAGCACCTTGCCCTCCATCACCGGCAGCGCCGCCTTCGGGCCGATGTCCCCCAGGCCCAGGACGGCCGTGCCGTCGGTAACCACCGCCACGGCGTTCTGCTTGATCGTGAGCGTGTAGGCCTTCTCCGGGTCCTCGTGGATGGCCCGGCAGACGCGTCCCACGCCCGGCGTGTAGGCCATCGAGAGGTCATCGCGGGTCTTGACCGGAACCTTGCCGATGACCTCGATCTTCCCGCCCAGGTGCATCAGGAAGGTTCGGTCCGAGACATTGACGACCGTGACGCCGGGAACGTGACGCAGGTGCTCGATCACCTGGTTTCCGTGTGCCTCGTCCCGTGCCTTGAAGGTGATGTCGCGCGTGACGGCGTCCTTGGCAAACCGGACAACGTCGATGGCGCCGATATCGCCCCCTTTTTTCCCGATCGCCGAGGTCACCCGGCCCAGCATCCCCGGCCGATTCGTGATCTCCAGCCTGACGGTTACACTGTAACTGGCGCTGGGTGTTATTCTCATGGTTTTCTCCAGATCCTGGCCCGGCCGCTTCTCCGTTCAGCCGTCGTGAGCCGCGTACAATGAATTATAGACGATTTCATCCCTTTCGTGGCCGCTGGGCGGAGCGCAATGTTCCCCGCTCCTTCAAAAACCGGGCGAGAATCTTCGAGGTGTGGGTGCT
>CAYGBP010000062.1:788-15392 GCA_964348105.1 uncultured Nitrospirota bacterium | reverse complement strand
CTGCCAAAGCGGGTCGGGCGTCCGCCCCCTGCGGGTGCGAGTCGATATCGTGGCCGCACGGCTAGAGGTTGGAGGGTCATGGCCTGGTTCGAGAAGTATCCGCAGCTCACTTTCGAGCGTCGCGAGCACGGGATCCTGTGGATCACCATCGATCGGCCGGAGAAACTGTCTCGTGCCACGCATCGGAAACCGGTCCTGGCGGCGCGAAGCGGGTATGTGGCAGGGGTTGACGCCGCGACCATCGGCACGTGCGCCATGAACCTCGGGGCGGGCCGGGCCCGAATGGATTCCTCCATCGATCCGTCGGCCGGTATTACGCTGGTCAAGAAGCGGGGCGATCGCGTGCGGCGGGGAGAGGCGCTGGCCGTGCTGCACGGGGGGGATCCGGGCCTCTTTGCCCGTGTCATGGATCAGGTCAGGCAGGGGATCGTCTTGAGCGCCCGGAAACCGCCCGCCGGTTCGTTACTCAAGGCGGTGGTGTCCGAGCGCGGGGTCCGGCGCGTCCGCCTGCGTCCCGCTACAGGTTGATCTCGATCCGGGCCTTTTTTTTCAGGCCCGCCATGAGCATGTCGTATTTTTCTCGTTCCTTCAAGCGCTCAAGCCTTTTCTTGATCGCGGCCTCGGCCTGTTCAAGTGACTGATCCGGAAATTCGTCCTGATGTTCGGCGTAGTATTCCGATACATCCTGGGGCATGATGATGATGAAAAAACGGATTCTCTGATCCAGGAACTGATCCACCTTGATTTTTTGCCGGACCATTTCCCGAAGGTCGGCAAAGTCCATGGCGTTTCGTGAGAGGGCGTCGTCGAAGGCCTCCCGGGATTCAAACCGCTCGAGGACCGACTGTAGGCGTCGATCGATCTGGTCAGGCGGGGGCTCCTCAATGGCGAACCGGTCGGCTTCGGCGAGAAGCAGGTGGTGGTCGATGAGCTGGTGGGTGGCCTGCTCGATCTCGACGGGGTCGAATGTGTGGTCCTGCGGCAGGGAGGCGGTGCCGAAGAATGAAAGCTCCCGCTCGACCCGGCTCAGCGAGATGATCTCGCCGTTGACGGAGGCCAGGATCCTGTCCAGGACGAAAGCGCCGGAGGGGGCCGCGAGCAGGGAAGCGGCGGCCATCATGAGACTGGCAAACCATGTCTTGGCGAGCGGCATGTCCCTCAATCTTGGATCACCACGGTTCCTGCGAGAAGGTCGTGTGCGGTCCTCTTTTGCGGATGGACGAGGGCGATCAAGAAGCCTATTCCCAGCAGGATGACGGCCGAGAGCAGGTATCCGAGCGTCCGCACCCCCGCCTGACTCCAGGAAAGCTCGGCGGAATCGATCGAGATCACCCTCAGGGCGAGCATCCGCTTGGCGGGCGTTTGTCCTCCGTATCGAAAGAATACCGTGAAATAACAAAAGACGATCACCAGCCACATTAGAAAATAAATGCCGCCCAGCACCTCGGCCAAGTCCAAGGAGGGAATCTGCAGTCCCTTGATCTTCAAGCCGACCCAGACTGCCCCCGCTCCCACCAGGCGGAATCCCAGATAGAGCAGGTCGATGATCACCCAATCCATCAGAAAGGCGAGCATTCTCCTGAAAAACCCCGCCCTCCTATTCAGCATACCCCATATCTCCCAATTCGTATTGAAGCATCAACAGGGCGGCCAGACAGGCCGTTTCGGAGCGAAGGATGCGGGGCCCCAGCCCGACCGCGACGCACCCGTGGCGTCGGGCCGTCTCGATTTCATCGGCCGTAAAGCCTCCTTCCGGCCCGATCATGATCAGGGCCTTGACGGGAAGGTGTCGCCCCCGGAGAATTTTACGGACTCCTCCGGTTCGCTCCGAGCGGGCCTTGCCTTCCCACGCAATGATCGCAAGGTCGAACTGTTCGGCCAGCGCCATCACATGCCCAGCCTCGGCAGGGTAGTCCAGTTGCGGGATGTCCCAGCGCTCCGACTGCTGGGCGGCTTCTTTGAGGATTTCGGCCCAGCGGCGGTGGCGCCCTTCGGCCCGCTCGATTCTGGGCTCGATGACTGTTCTTTGGGTCGTGATCGGGATGATGCGAGATGCGCCCAGTTCGGTTACTTTTTGCAGCACCCAATCCATCTTCTTTCCCTTCAGGATGGATTGGGCGACCGTCACGGTTAGAGGCGGCGGGGGAGGGGGGGCGTGGCGTTCCAGGATCTGGGCGAAGATCCTGGAGCGGTTGAGTTCCTTGAGCGACACCGAATAGCCTTTTTTCCTCTCGTCGACGACGAAGAGGCGATCCCCGGACCTCATCCGCAGGGCCCCGGCCAGATGCTTGGCCAGGGGACCTCGAATCTCAAGGGTTTCCCCCGACAATTGATTGGAGTCCACAAAGAAAAACGGCATGGAGTCGGATGCGTCGGCGGAGGGTTTCGGCTAAAAGAGATTTTTTACCTTGGTGAAAAATCCCTCTTCTTTGCCTTTAGGACTTTCTTCGCCCAGGCTTGCAAATTCCTCGAGCAGCTCTTTCTGGCGCGCCGAAAGCTTGGTCGGGATGGCAACATTGACCCTGACGAGAAGGTCGCCGGTTCCGTAACCCCTCACGTCCGGCACCCCCAGACCTTTGAGCCGGAAGACCTTTCCGCTCTGGGTGCCAGCGGGGATCTTCAGCTCGCTGTTGCCCTTGAGGGTGGGGACCTGGATCGTCGCGCCCAACGCGAGCTTCGTGAAGCTTACCGGGGTTTCGCAGGCCAGGTCATTGCCCTGCCGAATGAAGATAGGATGCTCCTTGACGGAGATGACGACGTAGAGATCGCCCGGGTGGCCGCCCGGTCCCCCCGGCTCTCCTTCACCGGACAGACGGAGCCTGGAACCGTCCTGAACGCCCGGGGGAATCTTAATGGCCAGGGTCTTTTCGCGTTGAATCTGCTTCGCGCCCCGGCACTTCGTGCAGCGCTCGGTGATGATCCGCCCTTCACCGCTGCAGGTGGAGCAGCTTCGATTGATGGAGAAAAAACCCTGCTGGTAGCGAAGCTGTCCGGATCCATTGCAGGCGGAGCATGTCTTCAGGCTGCTCCCGTCCTTCGCCCCGGTCCCCCGGCAGTCGGCGCAGGCTTCCCAGCGGGGAATGCGAACCTTGATCTCCTTGCCGAAGACGGCGTCTTCAAAAGCGATCTCAAGATCATAGCGCAGATCGGCCCCGCGGGCCGGGCGGCGCCGCGCGCGGGTGGATGAGCCGAAAAAATCCTCGAAAATGTCGCTGAAGACGTCGCTGAACCCCCCGCCGAAATCGAAGTCAAAACCGCCCCCTCGCCCGAAGCCTTCGGCACCGCCCCTCACGCCGGCATGCCCGAACATGTCGTAGGCCCGTCGCTTCTCCGCATCGCTCAGGACGGCATAGGCTTCGTTGATCTCCTTGAAACGCTCCTCGGCCTGCTTGTTGCCGTGGTTCTTGTCGGGATGGTATTTGAGGGCCATCTTGCGAAACGCTTTTTTGATGTCATCATCGGTGGCGCTTCGGTTGATCCCGAGGACCTCATAGTAATCTTTTTTCGTGGCCGCCATGCGTTTTCAATCTTCCCAAAGGGCGATCCGGGGGGGCTTCACTTGTTTTCTTCCCGGAATTCCGCATCCATCGTCGGGCCGGATCCGGATGGGGTCTCGCCCGATTCCCCTCCCGGAGGCGGCGGAGTTCCTCCTCCGCGGGCCGTCGCGCCCGCCTTCTTGTACATCTGATCGGCGAGGCCGTGGGAGGCCTTGGCCAGCTCGTCCGATGCCGTCTTGATGGCCGCGAGATCGTTGCCCTCCAGGGCCTTGCGGGCCGCCGCGATCTTTTCCTGAACCGAGGATTTTTCGGACTCCGAGATGCGGTCCCCGAACTCGGTGAGGGACTTCTCCACGCTGTAGATCAGGCTGTCGGTCTGGTTTCGGACTTCGGCCAGTTCCTTTTTCTTTTTGTCTTCGTCGGCGTGCGACTGTGCCTCTTTGACCAGATTGTCGATCTCATCCTTCGACAGGCCGCTGGAGGCCGTGATTCGAATGGACTGCTCCTTACTGGTGGCAAGGTCCTTGGCCGAAACGTGGACGATGCCGTTGGCATCAATATCGAACGTCACATCGATCTGGGGCATTCCCCGGGGGGCCGGCGGAATGCCGACAAGGTCGAACTGACCGAGCAGCTTGTTATCCTGCGCCATTTCCCGCTCGCCTTGAAAGACACGGATCGTCACGGCCGTCTGGTTGTCGGCGGCCGTCGAGAAGATCTGGTTTTTCCTCGTGGGGATCGTGGTGTTTCGATCGATGATCTTCGTAAAGACGCCTCCGAGCGTCTCGATGCCCAGCGAGAGGGGCGTGACGTCAAGCAGCAGCACATCCTTGACATCGCCCTTGAGCACGGCCGCCTGGATCGACGCCCCGATGGCCACCACCTCGTCCGGATTGACCCCCTTGTGGGTTTCCTTGCCGAAAAACTCTTTGACGACCTGCTGGACCCTCGGCATGCGCGTCATTCCGCCCACCAGGACCACCTCGTTGATATCGCCCGCCGAAATCGAGGCGTCGGCCAGGGCCTTGCGACAGGGTTCCACGGTCCGCTGAATGAGGTCATCGACCAGCTGCTCGAGCTTGGCCCGCGTCAGCTTGATGACCATATGCTTTGGGCCTCCGGAGTCCGCCGTAATAAACGGAAGATTGATTTCGGTCTCCAGCGAGGATGACAGCTCGATCTTCGCCTTCTCCGCCGCCTCCTTGAGCCGCTGCAGCGCCATCTTGTCATTATGAAGATCGATACCGTGCTCCTTCTTGAATTCCTGGACCAGCCAGTCCATGATCCTCAGGTCGAAATCATCTCCCCCGAGGAAGGTGTCTCCGTTCGTTGATTTGACCTCGAAGACGCCCTCGCCGAGCTCGAGAATCGAGATATCGAACGTGCCGCCACCCAGGTCGTAGACCGCGATGCGCTCATTGATGATGCGCAGGACGTTGAGGCCGGCGATCTGCCCTGCGTCCTTCGTGGCCTGACGCTGGCTGTCATCGAAATAGGCCGGGACGGTGATCACGGCCTCGGTCACGGGCTCCCCGAGATAGTTCTCGGCGTCCTGTTTGAGTTTTTGCAGGATAATGGCCGAAATCTCGGGCGGGCTGAAGGGCTTTCCGCGGGTTTCCACGTGCGCATCCCCGTTCGAGGCCTTCTGGATCTTGTACGGAAGCCGTTTGATGGCCTGACTGACCTGCGCGGAGTCGAATCGGCGGCCCATCAGACGCTTGATTGAGAAGATGGTGTTCTCCGGGTTGGTGATGGCCTGCCGTTTGGCGATCTGGCCCACCAGGCGCTCTCCCTTGTCGGTGAAGGCGACGACGGACGGCGTCGTCCTGTTGCCCTCGGCATTGGGAATCACCACGGGATCCCCGTTGACCACGTAGGCGACGCACGAATTTGTCGTTCCAAGATCGATTCCGATTACTTTACCCATGGTTTAACCTCCGCTCTATCATAACATGAAAATCGCGATTTACAACCCCCGCCGTCCCGTCGGTGCCCTCGATTCAGTCAGAAACATCCTGCCCCGCTTGCGGCTCGGCATCCGAACGCTTCGAGACGATCACCATGGCCGGCCGGAGAATCCGGTCCTGAATCTGGTAACCCTTCTGGATTTCCTCGATCACCGTTCCGGCCTCGTGTTCGCTTGACTCCAGCTGGCCCATGGCCTCATGGACCGAGGGATCAAACGGCTGCAGGTGACTTTCGATCTGCCTGACGCCGTGTTTTCCGAGTACATCCCGGAATTGCTGAGAATCCACTGCAGGCACTCCAGGATTTTTTCGTATTGCTGTAGTTCCTTTGTGTGAAAGATCGCTCGCTCCAGATTGTCGAGGACCGGCAGAAAATCCTTCAATAATTTTTCGTTGCCGTACTTTGAGAGCTCCTCCTGGTCCTTCGCGGCCCTTTTCTTGTAATTTTCGAAATCGGCATAGGTCCGCAGATACTTGTCTTGCAGGCTCTTATTCTCGCGATCCTTGGCCTCCAAATCGCGGTGAAGCTTTTCTGCCTCCCCCGTTTCGACCGCCTGAAGATCCTCCCCGTCCCCTTCCGGAGTATCGGGCACGGGATTTTCCCCGATCGGGGAGCCGAAATTCTCACCCTCCATCTCTTTTCCCATCATCGCCTCTGTCTATCGCCGCCCTCAGACGGCGTCGTCCAACACCCTGGATAACAGCTTGCCGGTGTAATCGACCAGGGGAATGACCCTGGAATATTCCATGCGCGTCGGCCCGATGATGCCCAGGGCCCCGAGGACGTGATCCCCGCGTTTGTAGTTCGTGATGACCAGGCTGCAATCCTCGATCCCCAAAAACGCATTTTCGGATCCGATGAAGACCTGCACCCCTTCGCTGTTGAAGCACTTGTCGAGAATTTTCATGATGATGTACTTCTCCTCGAACGTCTTGAAGAGCGACTTCATCTTCTCAACGTTCGAAAATTCGGGCAGGTTCAGGATGTTCGTCGCCCCTTCGAGGAACAGCTCTTCGTCCTGCGATTCCTGCAGCGCCTTGTTGAAAAGATCCATGCTGCGCTGCAGCATCTGGCTGTAAGTCTCCTTGTCCTGCCGCAGCTGATTGAGCAGCTGACCCCGGATCTCGCGAAGCGGGTTTCCCCTGAACTGATCGTTCAAGAAGGTTGAAAATCGATTCAGCTCCTCCTGGGTGAACTCCTGGTCCGTCTCGATGATCCTGGTCTGGATCAACCCCTCCGTGGAGACGAAGACCATCAGGACCTGGTTCTTCCTGATCTTGGTCAGCTGAAGGTGCTGGAAAGACATATTGCCGAACTTCGGCGTCAGCACCATCCCTGCATAGTTCGAGTGCAGGGAAAGCAGCCGGGAAGTCTCGTGAAGGAGTTCCTTGACGTCCTCCGTTTGCCTGAAATGGTATTGCCCCGATTCCACGGGGGGAGGCGAACGGTCCGGCCCCGCGTCCGCGATGAGCGCATTGACGTAAAACCGGTACCCCTTCTCGGTCGGGATCCTTCCGGCGGAGGGATGCGGCTGGGCCAGATATCCCACCTCTTCCAGGTCGGCCATGATGTTTCGGATGCTGGCCGGGGAGAGCCCGAATTCGAAGGATTTGGTCAGGCTCCGAGATCCGACGGGAGATGCGGTCTTGATGTAGCTCAGGACGATGGCCTTCAGGATTCCCTTGCTTCGATCATTGAGCTCGTCCGCCATATTCGCCCTCGATCCACGGATTCAGACTCCGGCCGGCCGCATTGGGTTTCCGGCCCTTTGAACGACGCGTCATATAACTTAATGTTTTATTTAATTAAAAAAATGATTATCAAAGTATTAGCACTCTTTGGTGGCGAGTGCTAATGTATTAATAAATACCAAGTTTCTGGCGAACTGTCAAGGGGAAAAACGCTTACCGGATTTGGGGGTGTTTTTCTCGAACAGGATTCTGAGGCCTTCGAGCGTCAGGTGCGGCCGGACCTCCCGGATATTCCGAGTTTCGGGGTGGATCAGTGTCGCCAGCCCACCCGTGGCCACCACATGCGGGGTGGCGCTCATTTCGCTCGCGATCCTTTCGATCATACCGTCCACCAGGCAGGCAAAGCCGAACAGAGTACCCGACTGCATGCTGCTGGCGGTATCCTTTCCAATGACGGATGGGGGCCTGACCAGATCGACCTTCGGCAGTTTGGCTGCCCGGGTATAAAGGGCCTCCAGCGAAATGCTGACGCCGGGGGCGATGGCACCGCCCAGATAGACCCCCTTGGCCGATACGGCGCAAAAGGTGGTGGCCGTGCCGAAATCCACGATGATCAACGGCCCTCCGTACAGGTGATAGCCGGCCGCCGCGTTGACGATCCGGTCGGCGCCGACCTCGGCCGGGTTGCGGTAGGAGATTTTCAGTCCGGTTTTCATGCGATGATCCACGAGAGAGGCGTCGATGCCCAGGTGCCTGCGGGCGGCCTCCGTGAATACGGGCGTGAGCGGGGGGACGACGGTCGAAAGAATCACCCCGGAGATCGCGTCCGGTCCGATTCCGCGGGAGCGGATCATGTCCATGATCAGCAGGGCGTATTCGTCCGCGGTCCGGTGAAGGTCGGTGTTCACCCTCCAATGAGCCGCAAGTTCATTGCCCTTGAAGATTCCCATGACGATATTGGAATTGCCGATGTCGACGGCCAGCAGCATTCAACCCCCCCGGTGTCTGAGATGAGTGATGTCGCCGGTCTGGATGGTCTTTTTCCGCCCCGCCTCGATCTTCAGGATCAAGGCGCCTTGCCGATCGATGTCGACCGCGGTTCCCCGGGATTGACTCGAGGGAGTCTCCACCCGGACTTGGCGCCCCAGGGTCGAGCAAAGGGCGCGGTATTCATCCAAGACGGGTGAAGGGCCTTCGTTGAGCCATCGATCGTATCGCCTTTCGATTTCCCGGCTCAGCAACGCCACCAGCTCGTTGCGATCCACCGCGCGGCCCGAGGCCCGGAGGAGGGAGGTGGCCGTCCGACGGATGGACGGAGGAAATCCGGCGGGGTCGACGTTTGCATTGATTCCGATGCCGATGATCAGGTGCTTGACCTCGCGGCCCGAGAGGTGCAACTCGGTGAGGATTCCGGCCAGCTTCCGATCGTTGAACAGGATGTCGTTGGGCCATTTGACGGATGCCTTCAAGCCGGTCACGCGCCGAATGGCACCGACGACCGAGACCGCGGCCAGAAGTCCGATCAACGGGGAATCCGGGGCGGATATCCGGGGGCAAAGCGCGAAGGAGGCGTAGACATTTACGCCTGGGGGGGACACCCAGCGTCGCCCCAGGCGGCCGCGGCCCTGGGTCTGGGTCTCGGCCAGGAAGAGGGTGCCTTCGGGGATCCCTCCATCGCTGGCGCCACGGAATTTGGCCATTTTCATGGCGGCCTGGTTGGTTGACCCGACGACGGGGAAAATGAAGATCGTCCGGGCGAGGCGCCGCGTGCGAAGCCGGCGGTGAATCTCGAGCGCATCGAGTCGGCCGCTATGAGAGAGGGAGGGGTAGGGATGATTGGCGCCCATGATCTTAGCCGCTCGTTTTGTCGATATCCAGGCAGATGTCCACGGCGGGAGCGGAATGCGTCAGGGCGCCGACCGCGATGAAATCAACGCCGGCCGCGGCCATTTCCCGGATATTGGACAGATCGATCCCTCCGGATGCCTCGATGAGGGCGCGCCCTTTAATCAGCTCCACCGCTTCGCGGGCCTTTTCAGGTCCCATGTTGTCCAGGAGGATCACATCCGCTCCGCTCTGAAGGGCTTCCCGGACCTCGGCGATGGAACGCGCCTCCACCTCGATCTTGACCGGATGGGGGGCGCTCGTCTTCGCGCGGCGGACTGCTTCGGAAAGACTGCCCAACAGATCGACATGATTGTCCTTGATCAGGATGCCGTGCGCAAGGCTGAATCGGTGGTTGGCGCCTCCTCCGGTCCGCACCGCGTATTTTTCAAGGGCCCGCCAACCGGGCGTCGTCTTTCGCGTGTCAACCACCCGCGCCCTGAATCCCTTCACCGCGGCCACATACCGCGCCGTGAGTGTCGCGATTCCGGATAGACGCTGCATAAAATTGATGGCCACGCGCTCGGCCATCAAAAGGCATCGCGCGTCGCCCTCCAGCCGGCAGATGGTTTCACCGGCGCGGAGGGTCTCTCCGTCCGCGCGCAGGCCTTCGATCCGGACGCCGGGGTCCAGGGTCTCGAACACCATTCGGCCGATCTCGGTTCCGGCCAGGACTAGGTCGGATTTTGCCCGCAACAGGGCCCTTCCCCGGACCGGCTGTGGAAATACCACCTGGGTCGTGAGATCTCCGCCGGTCAGGTCTTCCGCGAGGGCGGCCCGGACCAGGGCGCGCACCTGCTCTCTCAACGCGGGGTCCAGCATGCTCAGTCCGCCTCCTTGAGCTGTCGGTGGTAATCCTGCAGGAGCTTGAGTGCCCCTTCAATCTCCTCCACCCGGCATTCGTCCTTGGCCACCACCTCTTGAGGCGCCCGGGAGCGGAACTCGGCGTTGCCCAGCTTCTTGCGGAGGCGTTCCGCCTCCGCCGTCGCCCGGCCGATTTCGGCCTGGACCCGGGCCCGTTCCTTTTCAAAGTCGAGGATGCCGCCGAGCCTCAGATAGACCTCCCCCTCGGCGGTCGGGAGGGTGACCGTGCCGGGCGAGATTTCGAACTCGGTACCGACGTGGAATTCGGAAAGCCGGGCAATGCTCATGATGTAGGGCGTATAGCCGCGATAGGTCTGGACCGACTCCGGGATCCTGGCCTTGAAGCCGCCCGGGATCTTTTGGGCCGGGTTGAGACGCGCCTCGCGTCCGAATCGTCTGATCTGGGTCACGAGCTCGATCACGGCTTGCATCTCCCGCTCGATGGATTGGTCGACGGCCGCCGGGTTCGGGCGCGGGTAGGGCGCCAACGTGAGCGATGTTGCCTTCCCCCCGGGCCCGCGACGGCAGGCGTCGGGAAGTCGCTGCCACAGCTCCTCGGTGATGAACGGCATGAAGGGGTGAAGCAGCCGTAAGAGGCTTTCGAACCCGCCGTAAAGAACCCGGATCGTCTCGGACCTGAGTCGGGCGTCGCCGTTGCTCAGGTCCACCTTCGAAAACTCCACGTACCAGTCACAGAATTCATGCCAGATAAAGTGGTAGAGGCGGTTTGAGGCCTCATCGAACCGATAGGCTTTCAGCGCCCGGTTGACCTCCGCGGTGCATTGGGCGAGGCGGCTTAAGATCCACCGGTTGACGGATGAAAGGTTTGTCGGATCCGCCGGCAGGGAAAGATCCCCTCCCGCAGGACTTGACCTGAGAATGAAGCGTCCGGCGTTCCAGATCTTGTTGGCAAAGTTGCGATATCCCTCGATCCGGGACTCCGAGAGTTTGATGTCCCGTCCCGGGGAGGCCATGGCGGCCAGCGTGAAGCGCAGGGCATCCGTTCCGTATCGATCCATCACGCTCAAGGGATCGATCACGTTGCCCTTGGATTTGCTCATTTTCTGTCCCTCGGCGTCCCGGACCAGGGCATGCACGTAGACCGTTCGAAATGGCACTTCCTTCATGAATTTAAGACCCATCATGATCATTCGCGCCACCCAGAAAAACAGGATGTCGAAGCTCGTGACCAATGTCTGGGTCGGGTAATAGACCCGCAGGTCCTGCGTCTGATCTGGCCATCCCAGCGTTGAAAACGGCCACAGGGCCGAGGAAAACCATGTGTCCAGAACGTCGGGATCCTGGACCAGCTCCGTCCCCAGGCATTTGGGACATTGCTTCGGGGGTGTCCGGGAGACGATGGGGCGGGCGTCCTTGTCGACCAGGGATGAGCCGCTGATCGTCCCGGTGGGGATCTTCCCAGCGTTGCATTTGGTGCAATACCAGGCTGGAATCTGATGACCCCACCAGATCTGCCTGGATATGCACCAGTCCTTGATCTGCTCCATCCATGAAAAAAAGGAGTTTTCCCACGTCTTGGGCATGAACTGGATTCGGCCGCTGCGGACGGCGTCGACCGCGGGCAGGGCCAGTGGCTTGATCCGGACGAACCACTGCGCGGAAAGATAGGGTTCCACGATGGATCTGCACCGGTAACACCGGCCGACGGCGTGCCGATGATCTTCCTGTTTGATCAGATAGTTCTGCTCCTGCAGGGCAGCGACCACTCGTTCCCGTGCCCGGGCGACCTGCTGACCGGCAATGGTTTCAAGCAGCTCGGCCGCGACCCCGTGTCGGTCCAGGTCCCTGCGGATCCGGGCCTTCTCATCCAGGATCGGGATGCGCGGCAGGCCGTGCCGCTCCCCCGACTCGAAATCATTAAAATCGTGCGCCGGGGTAATCTTGACCGCGCCGGTCCCGAATTCCCTGTCCACCAGGATGGCGTCCCCCACCACGGGGATGGTCCGGTCGGTCAGTGGAAGACTGACCAACTTTCCGATATGAACATTGTAGCGGGGATCGTCGGGATGCACCGCCACGGCGGTATCCCCCAGCATCGTCTCCGGTCGCGTGGTGGCCACCGTCAGGGATCCTTGTCCCGTTTTTGGTAGGGGATAGCGGATATAGTACATCTTGCCGTCGACCTCTTCATGCTCCACCTCGATGTCGGAAAGGGCGGTCTGGCAGCGGGGGCACCAATTGATCAATCTTTCTCCCCGGTAGATCAGCCCCTCATCGTGGAGCCTGACAAACACCTCCCTGACCGCGGCCGACAACCCCGAGTCCAGGGTAAAACGCTCCCTGGACCAGTCGCAGGACGCCCCCAGTCGCTTGAGCTGCTCGATGATCTTGCGCCCCGACTCATCCCGCCATTCCCACACCCGTTCGGTGAACTTTTCCCGACCCAGGCTCTCGCGGTCTTTTCCCTGGTCTTTGAGCTGCCTTTCAACGACGTTCTGGGTGGCGATGCCGGCGTGGTCGGTGCCGGGCAGCCACAGGGTGTTGTCGCCGATCATCCGCCGCCATCGGATCAGGACATCCTGCAGGGTATTGTTCAGCGCGTGTCCCAGGTGCAGCGAACCCGTGATATTGGGAGGAGGGATGACAATGCAATAAGGGTTCCCGTCGCGCTGGTTGTCGGCTCGGAAGAAGTTTCCCTCCAGCCAGGCGCGGTACCAGGCGGGCTCCACGGTCCTGGGATCGTACACCTTCGGAATTTCAGTCATGAGCCAAGGCCATCTTATTGATTTTAAAGCTATTCAAGTAACATACATGATTTGTCCCGCCAAGTAAAGACGGGAGCGGGCGTGGATGTTCTGGGGGGAAAACGAAGGTTATGCCTCGGTGGTGAGGCGCTCGATTTCTTTTTTGATGGTGATTTCGGCCAGCGAGGGGATGACCTCCCAGGCCACGCGCTCCACGACTTCCTGAGCGATTTTTCTGCCGGCCTCTTCCGCCGCCTTCTGGTCGTCGGGATCGGTTGCGGCGGTCTGTGCCGCCGCGCCGCTCGCGGGGCTGTCCAATGGCGCTTGGGGACCGCCGACGGACTTGATTCCCTTTTGCACCGCGATTTCGGCCAGTGAAGGAATGACTTCCCATGCGACGCGTTCCACGACCTCTTGAGCCACCCGTCGCACGACTTCCTCCACCGACTCGCGCGTTAACGATTCGGTCTGCTGAATGGTCATGCTCTGTCCGGAGGCGGGTTCGGGATTCAATTCGATCGGCCCGGCGGCCCCGGACGGGTTGGTTCCTTCTGGAGGGGTTGAGGTCGGTTCGGAGAGATCGGCCGCCGAAACGGCCGCAAACGACGCCTCGTTGACCTGCGTTTCTTTTGCCCGGGGCTGAGGGGCCGGCTCCGGCGTATCCTCGAAGATCAGATCGCCAAACGATTCGGAGGATTCGCCGGAGGCGGCGATCTTGGTTTCTTCCACCTCGATCTCAGAGTCGCCCCCGTCATTGACTTCGGCCTCCTCGTGGTCCGTTTCCTTGATCTCGGAATAGGGGGACTCTTCCGCACCGGGGGACCACCCGAGCAACTCTTCGATCTTGACCATGTCGTCGCCCGGTTCCTCATGGACGGTTTCCTGGCGAGGCTCGGGAGGAGACGGCGCCTCTGCGATGGCCGTCACGATGGTTTCGCTCTCGTCGGCCGAGCTGTACCTTTTTACCTTTTCCACCAGCTCGATCGGATCCAACGGCTTCTTGATCGAATCCGCCATTCCCATGGAGCGGATTTTGGCATCGTCAACCGGCTCGGCATTATTGATCAGCAGCAGGACCGGGGTCCTTTTCAGGGCGTCGCGCCGTCTGACTTTTTCCACGAATTTCCCGATGCTCAGGCCTTCCATCTTAAGGTAGATGATAAAGAGGGGGGGGGGGGACTTAAAGGCGGTATCCAGGGCTGACAGGCCGTCGGTAAAGGTGGAGACTTCAAAGCCCTCCCGGTTGAGGGCAAACTCCATCAACTTTCGGACGGCCAGATTGGCATCGACGACAATGATCGCTTTTGACATTGAAAATGGATCCGGCTCGCTCGCCGGGATGGCCTCCGGGCTGGCGGAACTGTGCGCACGAAAAGAAAAATCCCTTTTTTTCGAAGCTAACACACAAGACCCGCTTTGTCAAGGTTGGGGCCGTCGGGAAGACCCCGAATTATGGAGCTTTTCGACGACATCCACGGAGGGGCTATCGGATGATAAATCCGGCGTATCCGACCACATTATCTACTTCTCCCCCGGCTTCCGCCGAGGTCGCATAACGGACCAGTTCCGCCTCGTGGGCCCCCGACCGTATCGCGGCCGAAAGGACCCCCAGGGTCGGCCCCAGTCCGCACATGGAGATCCTGCGCTCTCGCACGACGCCGTACAGACCTTCCGGATCGAGGGCCAGAATCTTCTGGATGGCCTCGCGGTCCTGGGCCCTGGCCTGCGCATCGGTCTCATAGTGGGTCATGTCGGTGGTGCCAAGGATTAAAGCGGGTTCCGGCCAATCCCGGATTGCGTCTGCGACGGCGTGTCCCAGGGACTCGCAGGCGGGCAGGTCGGCATGCATGATCAGGATGGGAACAATTCTCAGATCATTCCTGAAATACTGAGTGAACGGGAGTTGAACCTCCAGGGAATGCTCGTGCTCGTGGGCCTGGGTATCGGCACGGCATTCCGGACAACGGTCCATGATTGAATCCGCGAGGGATGACT
>CAYGBP010000062.1:0-778 GCA_964348105.1 uncultured Nitrospirota bacterium | reverse complement strand
ATGGCTCCACCGGGATGTTGCCCTGCGGCATCCGCCATTCGCCCTTGTGGAAAATGGAAATAGGCTCTCCCAGGCCAGTGTGGTTGGGTCCGATCATGACAAGGGTGCGTGGTAGTTTCAATCGGGCAAAGACGCTGCCGGCCACGCGGCCCGAATAAGTGAGCGCCGCGTGGGGGGTGATGGCGGCCAGCGCGTCTTCCTTTGCCGTCGGGCCGGGCAGGCAGGCGGCGACCTGGCGTCTGAGCTGATCGGGGGCGGCCATGTAAAAACGGCCGGCAACGGCCGGATTCCGATGCATGAAAAGGCTCACGTTCTAACCCCGCGATTCGTTCAACAATATTGCGGGTCGCTGCAGGCGAGGACCTGGCGCTCCCGGCTTCCGCTCCGGTAGATCGTGATCCCCTTGCAACCTTCCCTGTAGGCCAGCAGAAAGGCGGTGCGGATGTCCTTGCGGGCTGCCTGGCGCGGGAAGTTGACCGTCTTGGAAACGGCGTTATCCGTATACCGTTGAAACGCCGCCTGCATTCTGGCATGAAATTCGGGGCTGATGTCATGAGCCGTCAAAAACAGGCTTCGGATCTCCTGTGGGATTCCCGAAATCTCCTGGATCGACTCTGACTGCTCGATCGCCCTTCGGACCTTCTGGGTCCAGAAGCGGTATCGCTTGGCCAGACGCACGAATGCTGGATGGACCTCCTCCAGGCGGTCGCCGTCCAGCGCATTGCGTGTGTACCGAACGGCATAGAGTGGCTCGATTCCGCCGGAGCAGTTTGCGATG
>CAYGBP010000061.1:2055-15838 GCA_964348105.1 uncultured Nitrospirota bacterium | reverse complement strand
TTGACAGGCCGGCCGTGTTGCGGTATGGGTGTCTGGCCGACGGCGGGAGGAGGATATCCGATGAAGGCGCAACTTTCAACCGGCGAATGCGCGCAGATGCTGCGTGCCATGTCGGACGAGACGCGGCTACTCATGCTCAAAGCGCTTTTTGCCGGAGAACGCTGTGGAACCGAGATCGCCCCGTCCTTGACACTGCCGCAACCCCAGGTGGCCCACCATCTGGGAATTCTGAAGAACGCAAATCTGGTGCGGCGGGTCCGCCGCGGGCAGCGTGTCTATTACGCGCTCCATCCTCTGGTGAGGGTGTCCCTTCGAGAAGGGTCGGGAAACACGATCAACTTGGGCTGCTGCAGGATCTCGTTCGAGGACTGATTTTTTTTAAGACCATTTATATATAAATCTATATAGATCCATAAAATGCATGAAAAGAAAGAAATACCTGACGGTTCCGAGCCTGGACGGAGAATCCATCCGGCTGTTTCGGCCTTGATGGCCGTGATGCTTTGCGGATCGTTGGCGGGCTGCACGCCCGAACCGACCGATCAGACCCTGATCCGCATTGCGGGCTCATCCACCGTGCTTCCGGTCGCCTCCCGCGCCGCCGAGTGGTTTATGAAAAACCGGCCCGATGTCAAGATTACCGTCAACGGAGGCGGCTCGGGCGTCGGGATCAAATCCGTGGGATCGGGAATCGCGGATATCGGAATGATCTCCCGGGATATCTCCGAAGCGGAGGCGGCCCAGTTCCCGGGCATTAGCCTCCACAGGCATGTTGTGGGAAGGGACGCGGTCGCCTGTGTGGTTTCCGCCGGGATTTATGAGGCGGGCGTCACGGAGCTTTCGATGCGGCAGCTCGAAGCAATCTTTTCGGGTCGAATTCGCAACTGGAAGGCGGTCGGCGGGCCCGACAGGGAAATCGTCGTCGTGGACAAGGAATTTCATCGGGGGACCCGGCATGTATTCATGCGATTTCTGTTCGGCGACGCCAATGCCCCGGCGAAGGGGGCCACCATCGTAGCCGGCTCCAATAATGAGGCCCAAACCAAGATCGCCATGAGCAATGCCGCGATCGGGATGTTGTCATTCGCCTGGCTCAACGACCGGATCAGGGGAGTCGCGATTCGGACCGGGGAGGAGCTGGTTTCGCCGACCTGGGAGAACGTGAAGAGCGGAAAATATCCCATCGCGCGCAACCTGTCGCTCCTGACGGTGAATGAGCCGGCGGGACTGATCAAGGATTATATCGATTTCGTTCTCGGCGAGGCGGGCCAGAGGATTGTGGAGGAAAGCGGATATGTTCCGGTGGGTTAGGCGGGAGCCCTCCCGAATCCTGTTCTTCGCGCCGTTCCTGGGTTCGATCGGCCTGGTGGGTGTAATTTTTTTCTTCCTCTTGATCGGCAGCATCCCTATTTTCAGGGCCGAGGGGCTTGGCTTTCTGTTCGGCACGCAATGGTTGCCGGGGCAATCCTACGGGGCCCTGCCGATGATCTACGGCACCGTGATCGTCACGGGAATAGCGATCGCCATTGCTTTTCCGTTGGGTCTGGGCACCGCGATCGTGACGTCCGAAATGTTACGGGGTCCCTCCCGTCTGGCGGTGAAGGGCCTGATGGAGCTTCTGGCCGGCATCCCGGGCGTGGTATATGGTTTGCTTGCCATTGCCTTTTTGACGGCATGGATCAGGGATTTTTTCGGTGTGATCGACGGCAACACCATCCTGGCCGCGGGCGCGATCCTGGGCGTGATGGTCCTGCCGACCGTGATGACCCTCTCGGATGATGCCATGAGGGCCGTTCCCAGGGAATTGCGCGAGCAGGCGCTCGCGCTGGGGTTGAACCGGACCGAGACCGTTCTCTTCGTCGTCATGCCCGGGGCGTTCAGGGGGATGGTGGGCGCCGTCCTGCTGGGGGTGAGCCGCGCGATGGGGGAGACGATCGCTGTGATGCTGGTCATCGGGGGTATCGACCGGATTCCTACACCCTTTTACAACATTTTCGCATCGGCGCAAACGATCACTTCCAAACTGGGGCGGGAGGCAGCCGAGGCCATCGGGGCAGGACTGCACTGGAATGCCATGCTTGGGCTCGGGCTGGTCTTATTTCTGTTGGTGATGGCGGTTACCCTGATCGGGGATCTGGCGATTATCCCATCCAGGTCCGACGGAGGCAGGCAGCGATGATCCTTCGCAGGACCCGATCGTTTATCATTCTCGGCATGAGCGCAACCGCCGCCATCCTTTCAGCGGGGCTGCTATTTCTTATTCTGGGC
This sequence comes from uncultured Nitrospirota bacterium, assembly GCA_964348105.1. Lineage (GTDB taxonomy): Bacteria > Nitrospirota > Nitrospiria > DATECO01 > DATECO01 > CAYGBP01. The sequence goes on along the minus strand of CAYGBP010000061.1, from coordinate 13,570 downwards.
ATTCTAGTTTACCGAGGGGCGACGGCCGTTACGCTGGAGTTCATTACCCAGCCGGCATCCGATTTCGGACATGCCGGTGGGATCCTTTACCAGATCATCGGAACACTGCTCCTGGTGGGCGGCGCGGCGGCCGTGAGCCTGCCCTTGTCCCTCTGTACCGCGGTCTACCACACCGAATATCTGCAAGCAGGCTGGAAGCGGAAGGCCTCCGTCCTTCTGTACGGACTGAACGGAGTCCCGACGATCCTGTTCGGACTGTTCGGCTACCTGGTTTTCGGCATCTATTTCGGTTGGGGCGTCTCCTGGCTGACCGGTTCGATGATCCTTGGCTTGATGATCATCCCCACCGCGACCGTCTGCGTCAAAGAGGCCGTTGAGGCGATTCCCGCAAAGTATCGCGAGGCGGGAATGGCCCTGGGATTGACCCGTTGGCAGATGATCCGATCCGTCATCCTGCCGCAGAGTTTATACGGGATCGTGACGGGGCTTCTGCTGGGCCTCGCGCGCGCCGCGGGTGAGACGGCCGCCATCCTTTTCACGGCGACGACATTCTGGGGTGTGGGCCTTCCCCATTCCCTCTTCGAGCCGGTCACCTCGCTTCAGACGCACATCTTTATTCTGTCGCAGGAGGCCCAGGATCCCGTCGCGCAGGGCAAGGCCTGGGGAGCTGCGCTGGTCTTGGTGGTGATTGTTCTTCTGCTAAACACCGGCTCACTGCTTGTCAGGGGCAGACTTTCCTGGGAGGGGGACCATTGAACCCGATTTTTCAGATGGAGCGCGTTTCGCTCTCTTACGGCCAAAAAACCGTCGTCGATGACATCAATCTCAGTTTTTTCGAGAAAAGGATCGCGTGCATCATCGGTCCCTCCGGATCCGGCAAGAGCACGCTTTTAAGGGCACTGAATCGGATGAACGATCTGATCCCGTCTTTCAGTCTCAGCGGACGGATCACGCTCGAAGGCCGTGACATCTACAACGGAAGGATTTCGCCCAACGAATTGAGGCAAAGGGTGGGGATGGTGTTTCAGAAACCCTGCATTTTCCCGAAATCGATTTATGAGAATGTCATTTTCGGAATCAAACACCTGGGTCGCCGTCGGCGATCCGATTGGGATGAAGTCGTGGAGGAGATGCTCAGACAGGCATCCCTCTGGAACGATGTCAAGGACCGATTGTTGCGTCCGGCCCTGGAGCTCTCCCAGGGCCAGCAACAGCGCCTGGCCATCGCGCGGGCCCTGGCGGTGGATCCGCGGATCCTGTTGCTGGACGAGCCCACCTCCGCCTTGGACAACCGGTCGGCCGAGGCCATCGAGGAGTTGGTGCTCAAGCTCTCCCCCCGGGTCGGGATGATCATGGTGACCCATCGGTTGGAACAGGTCAAGAGGATTGCGGACGATGTGGTCTTCATTTGTGAGGGGCGTGTGTGCGAGGCGGGTCCTTCCGAGCAGATCCTCCAGGAGCCGCAAAACCTGCAAACGCGTTGTTATCTGGGAAATGGGGGATCGGAAGAATGAACAGTGCAGGTTTCGGCCGGCACCAAGGATTCAACCCTCAGGCCGGCTGCGGGTTGCCTGTGCCGCTCAACTGTCTCAATTCCTCTGTCTGGGTCAGGATCAGGTGGCGGGCATCGGCCCGTATGAAACCCATCTTGCGAAATTCACCGAGCGTCGCGCTGACCGTTTCGCGGGTGGACCCGATCAGGTTGGCCATCTCCTGATGGGTGATGCGCACGCCGATCCGGATGCCGTCCTTCTCACGGGCACCGAATTCTCTGGCCAGCTCCAGGAGGAGGTGGGCCAGCCGAGCGGGCACGTCCCGGAAGACCAAATCCTCAATCCGCACCTCGATGCTGCGAAGCCGGGACCCGATCAATTTCGCAAGCCGCAGGGAGAGGTCAGGGGATTTACTGAGCATGGCGATGAAGTCCTCCCCCCGAATGATGCAGAGTTGGGCATCGTCCAGGGCCTCGGCCATCGTATCCCTCGCGGTACCATCGAGGACTTCCGGCTCGCCGAAGATGTCCCCGGGCTTGAGCAGGGCGAGCGTGAATTCCCGCCCATCCTCGGCTGTTCGGGAGATCTTGACGCGCCCGGATTTCAGCAGATAAACCTGTCGCGCGGGGTCCCCCGGAAGGAAGATAGGCGTTTTTTTCTTGGCCGAAGTCATGGAGGTCATGCGATCCAGGGCCGCCATTTCCTCTTGGGTGATGCCCCTGAACAGATCGATGTTCTGAAGATACCAGATCTTTGTCTTGGACGTCATGGGCTCTATTTTCGTTTCCGGATCGTAAGCATGGAAAAAGAAAATAATTATACTCCAAATCTGCATGAGGAACAAGTCTAGGTGGGCGAAGGTTTGGACGTGGGCGGGCCTTCGATTGAATGGAGGCTTACAAGATCGTGTCGTATATCCTCAGAAATCCAAAGAAAAAATCCGAAATTCCATAGTTTGATTAATGCTAACATCCCGATTTCCGGATCACAATCTGGAGAGCCCTTGGATAGCCGGTCCTTGAGACGGCCGCTGATCATCTTCACGGCAATGATGACAATGGTCCCGATCTTAATGATCGCGGATGAGGCAATCCGCGATTTCGTGCAGGTCATGCTGGCTCCGGGTGTGCAAGGAATGATGCAAAACCTGACTCTCCTCGGGGAAATTCGCCTCCTGCTTCCTTTTTCACTGGGGCTCTGGGGGTGGGGTGCGTTACGCGGACAGGAGAGGTTGAAGAGCACCGGCTTTCTCGGTTTCGTAACCATCGCATTTACCAGCGTTACCGTCCAGGCCCTGAAACATTTGTTTGGGCGGGCCCGTCCCACTTTGGAGGACAGTGCTTCATTCTGGAAGGGACCTTCCCTGGAAGCGGGTTATGACGCCTTCCCGTCGGCTCATGCCGCAGCGGCCTTTTCATTGGCCGTCATTTTGTCATCCGTGTATCCGCGATGGTCGTCATTCTGGTATCTGGCGGCGTTGATGGTCGCAATTACCCGGATTTTTCTTGATGTTCACTTTGCGTCCGACGTGGTGGCGGGAGGGGCCGTGGGATTCTTGCTCTCGAAAATCGTTATTCGCCTCGTCGAGCGCCGGGGAACCGCTGATTCCGGGTGAAAGGGTGATCGGGGGTGAGGCAAAAAAAAGATATCATTTGATTTGACGGTGAATGAGATCCCTTAACAATGGCAGGAGCGGTCTGTCATGGATCGACATTTGGTCTGTCTCGACGTGTGCCCCGCTGTAACGGGGAAACAGAATCCCTGAACGTGAACGGATGAGATGTTGACATTCATTGACGGTTTGGATTAGCATGGCGGCACCGCCAGGAAAGGGATCGGGATGGAAAAGACGAAACAATCGATTCCCCAGCGCAGGAAGGAAGATGTCAGCCTGCAACGGAGTCATGATCTGCTCCGGGCGATCAGTAATGCCCAATCGCAGTATATTTCATGCGCGGATTCCCGTCATTTGTTCGGTGAGTTATTGAGCAACCTGCTTTCTCTTACCGAGAGCGCGTATGGTTTCATCGGCGAAGTCCTCTTCAGGCCCCATGGAGCCCCCTTCCTAAAGATGCACGCCATCACGAATATTGCATGGGACGATGAGACCCGGGCTTTATATGAAAAATATGAGCAGCAAGGGATGGAATTTGACAACTTGAACACGCTTTTCGGTGCCGCATTGAAGACGCGGCAGCCGGTTATTTCAAACGCGCCGGCCGATGATCCCCGCCGTGGCGGGTTGCCAAAGGGACATCCCGACCTGAAAGCCTTTCTGGGTCTGCCCATTCATCCTACTTGGAGCCCTTCTTGATTACCTGCGGGAATATTATCGAGGCCTATCGAAATGCTCGGCAACGCGACCAGGCAGAAAGGGCGTTACAGGAAAGTGAAAAGAGATTCCGAATAATGGCCGATACCGCTCCTGTCATGATCTGGATGGCGGGGCCCGACAAACTCTGTAACTATGTTAATGAAGGATGGTTGCGGTTTGTCGGCCGGACAATGGAACGGGAATTGGGTAATGGGTGGGCGGATGGTATCCACCCTCAAGATTCTCAATATTGCCTGGACACCTATGTGACTGCCTTTGAAGCACGCAAGGAATTCAAAATGGAATACCGGATGAGGCGTTCCGATGGCGAGTATCGCTGGGTGCTGGATCACGGCAGGCCTCGCTATCTTGCGGATGGGACTTTTGCGGGATATATTGGAACGTCCATCGATATCAGTGAGCGAAGATTGATGGAGGAAGCGCTGAAGGAGAGTGAGGATGCGCTTCAAATGAGCCAGAGGGATCTGAGGATGCTGGCCGGGAAACTTATCTCTGCCCAGGAAGGGGAGCGGAGCCGGTTGGCCCGGGAACTCCATGATGACTTGACCCAGCGGTTGGCGGTCCTGGCGATTGATGCCGGAAAGCTGGAACAGGACATCCAGGATTATCCGAGCATTGCGAGAGACAGAATTCGGGAAATAAAGCAGCAGGTCGTAAGAGTGGCGGAAGATATCCACCAGATCTCTCGACGCCTTCATCCATCGATTCTCGATGATCTGGGTCTGGTCGAAGCGATCAGATCCGAGTGTATCAGCTTCTCTGATCGCGAAGGCATCCCGGTTCTGTTTGAGCCCGAAAATGTGCCGTATTCAATCTCCGGACCTATCGCTTTGTGCTTCTATCGAATTGTACAAGAGGGCCTTCGGAATATCGCAAAACACTCGCAGTCGCAGGAGGCGGTTGTGGCACTCGGGACGAAGGATGGCGGTATAGCCCTTTCCATCGAGGATCGCGGTAGAGGTTTTACGCCAGCGGAAGTGCGCGGGAAAGGGACACTGGGTTTGGCCAGCATGGAAGAGCGGGCTAGGTTGATTCAGGGATATCTATCCGTTGATTCCAAGCCGGGGAAAGGTACCGTTATAACTGTCTGGGCCCCGTTATCTGGAGGCGACGCATGAGTCGTCCGCGCGTACTGGTGGCTGACGATCATCGGATTGTTGCGGAGGGAATTCGGGGCCTTCTGGAAAGCGAATTCGAAGTCGTGGGTATCGCCGGGGACGGGAGCGCGCTCCTGTCTGATGCCAAAGAACTTCGGCCTGACGTGGTTGTGGTGGATGTCTCGATGCCCTTGCTCAACGGGATCGAGGCGTGTGCACAGCTCAAAAAGGCAGACAGGTCTCTTAAGATTATCATTCTCACAATGCACCCTGATGTCGCTTATGCAGCACGGGCCATTCAAACAGGCGCCTCGGGCTATGTTCTGAAGCACGCGGCTGCTACGGAACTGGTGACGGCGGTTCGCGAGGCCTTGAATGGCAGGACCTATTTGACTCCGATGATTGCGAACGATGTGTTGCAGTCATTTATCGGTTCACGTGCTTCCGGGAGAAGGACATTGGACAAGCTTACCCCACGACAAAGAGAGGTTCTCCAGTTGATAGCGGAAGGTCGCTCTGCCAAGGAGGTCGGTGCTATCCTCAATATCTCACCGCGAACCGTAGAGTTTCACAAGTATAGAATCATGGAGGATCTACGCCTCCCCAGCCATGCGAAGCTAGTGAGTTATGCCATCAAGCATGGTATTGCATCAGTCTGACCGCCATTGGCTCTACCCTTGATCTTTCTATTTAGGGATGAATATCTTTAGGGTTTCCGTTCGCCCGCATGTGGCAAATCATGTGATCAAGCGGTTCATTAGATGCTTCGAATCTTCCGTCGGCAGGGGCTCGAGACGGCCCCGTACATGAATTTTGAGAATCCCGTAATTCTACGGATTGTCGCATGGTCGGGAGAAGTGTTACAGTTCTGCCAAGTGTTACAGTTCTGCCAAACTTGCATGTCTACAATCAGCCGGCAGACGCTGATGAAATGGGGGGAACCGGGTTGGGGTGGGGCCCTGAGCTGGGTCGGTCATCCGAAGCGTATGGGGAATCCCAGGATTAATAACAAATTCTTTGACTTGCGCATGCGCAATGCCGTCGAAAGAGAATTGAAGGGGAGGGCGTTTAAGAAAGCACATTACGCGTTGCCAATTTTTGGGTGTCCTCGCATGCCGCTGTCACCAGCAAGTATGGAGGCAGACCACCTCAACATGAATCCGGATATCGTGCGGGCAAGGGATGGGGCTCATTGGGCTACCGGGTCTATGGGCAGGCATTAAGATGAGGGCCCGATAATCCCCGACATGATCGGTTCGGATGCTGGAAGGCTGGTCTGGCGTGGATCAGCGCAGGCGGAGATCAAAGCACACGCGAATCCCGAGAAACAGCAAAGGAACATGGTCAACGCAATAAGGCGCATATCAAAACGATTCCCGCCACCTGAAAGACAATGACGGAAGTTTTAAAGACAATGGGAGGTAGTGAACATGTTACGGCTACAAGGAGTTTGGGTCATCCTGATTGTCGCGACCCTATGGGCTTGCACGACGATCCGGGTCACTTCTGACTTTGACCCATCAGCGGATTTTTCCGGTCTGAGGACCTATGCTTGGATTCCCGGGCCGCAAGAGCGTACGGGTGATCCTAGGATTGATAATCCGCTTCTGGACTCGCGGATTCGGGAAACCGTGGACAGGCAATTGGCCGCACAAGGTTATCAGAAACAGAGATCGGGCAGGCCCGATTTCTGGATTGGCTATCACGCGGCGATCAAATCCAAGATGAGCATTGATGTTATTAATGATTATTACCACTATCCGCGGGGCTGGGGATGGGGCTATGGAGCCGCCTACGCCCCAAGCGGAGCCACTACCTATGTGCATGAGTATGAAGAGGGCACATTGATTCTTGACGTCGTGAATCCGCAGACGTCTGAACTGATCTGGCGGGGATCGGCCGATGCCGAAGTCAACCGCCGGGCCAAGCCGGAAGAAAGACAAAAGAAACTCGGCAAGGCGGTGCAGAAGATTTTATCAAGGTTTCCACCGGATTAAATCAATGGAACGCCCAACCGTATTGTTGGCTGACGATCATAAGATTGTGCTCGAAGGGTTGCGGGGCTTGTTAGAATCCGATTTTAACATCGTCGGAACCGCGGAGGACGGCCGTGCCACGGTGGAGGCCGTGAAGCAACTTGATCCGGACGTTGTGGTGGCCGACATCTCAATGCCCGGGCTCAACGGACTTGAGGCAGCTGAGCACCTCCGGAAGGAGGGGGTGCGGACAAAGGTTATTTTTTTGACCATGCTGCCCGATATTGTTTATGCCGTAAGGGCCCTCCAGGCCGGCGCAGTGGGTTACGTTCTCAAGCATGCGGCTCCTTCCGAGCTTGTCACGGCGATCCGGCTAGGACTGAAGGGGGAAATCTATATTACCCCGTCGATCGACAAGCAACTCATAGAATCCTTCATGGACAGGTCTCGAAACAAGCCGTAACGGTTTCCCGAGGTAAGGCCGGGTCACCCGGAGTCGTGTCTCCGCGTAAGGATGGATTTCAGATGCGGCGACCGGAATATACCAGAATAACAGCTTTTCCCAGGTGCTTGGCATTCCCCCCCCGTATTTCTTCTGATCAAAACCCGTAATATTACGAGTTGTTGGCCCAAGGCGCCAATGGTAGCCTCGTACTCGCTTATTTCAGCAGTTAGTAGGCAAAATGAGGATGGAGCGATTTCCGACCCCAAAATGTATGTAAGAAAGAAAGATTAGCCTCTTGAAATTTGCAGGAAGATCATTATGACTCAACGCAGCCACCGCTACCTCCTGGTGATCCTTTCGGGCCTCCTTGCAACCCTCTCAGCGGGCTGCGGAAGGATCGTCGTCATGCCGGTTTCGGAAGAGATAAAAATGGGGGCCGAAGTCGCCCGGCAAGTGAAGGAGCAGATTGGCATTTATGATGCACCCGGTGCATCAGCCTATATCGGAGCCATCGGCAATCGACTGATTTCAAATCTTGAGGATGATCGTTTTAATTATACTTTTCAGATTGTGGACCAGGCGGAACCGAATGCGTTTGCCGTTCCGGGGGGTCACATCTACATCTCCCGTGGCCTCCTGGCACTGGTCAATACCGAGGATGAACTGGCCGGGGTCATAGGACATGAGATATTCCATGTTTACCGGCGGCATTCCATGCGGCAGGCCCAGAAGGGAATTTTGCCAGGACTCCTGACTCTGCCGGGGCGTATCGTCGGTCGGGTGGTGAGCCAGGATCTGGGAAATCTCGTCAATGCCCCGATTGAAGCCGTCGGCCAGGTCTATCTCTCCCGCTACAGCCGCGCCCAGGAACACGAGGCGGATGAGCTGGGCATGCAACTCGCGGCCAAGTCCGGGTACGATCCCAAATCACTGGCATCGATTCTATATCATCTCGAAAGAGAGCAGGAGATGCTTAGCGGCGAGAAGAGGAAATTCAGTTTTTTCGATAGCCACCCCACTACACCCCACCGGGTCAAGAAGATCCAGCGCGATGCCGACAAACTCGAGAGGTCCGAAGAAGCCGCCGTTGCCCCAAGCAAAAGGGATTTCTTGAGCCGGCTGGAGGGAGTCCATTATGGGAACAATCCCGCTCAAGGCTTATTCCGGGGCCAACAGTATTTCCACCCCGACCTGAACGTAACCATACGGTTTCCAGATGGCTGGAAAACCTTGAACACGCCGACAGCAGTCGGTGCCTTTGCGCCAAAGAAGGAGGCGCTCGTTTTCATGGGGGTCGCCGGAAAGGCTTCTGACCCGGAGGACCAGGCCCTGATCTTTATCTCGGAGATTGAGGAGGAGTTCGGAGTCAAGCCTTTCGAATCACGCCGCGTCAACATTGGCACATGGCCAGGATATCTGGTCACATTCACCGATGAGACCGGTCGCGCGCCGATGCACATTCATTTCCTGTGGGTGATGATGGAGAAACTCAACTACCAGCTGATCGGCGTGGGATCCCAAAAATATTTCGAATCCATGAAAGAAACGGCCCTGAGTCTTCGTCCGATGACTATCAAGGAGCGGAACGTCATCACCGCGACCAGGTTACGCATCGCGACGGCCAATGCGGGTGAAACCCTTGAGAATTTAAGTCGTCGGACCGGCAACCAGTGGACACTGCCCTATACCGCGATGACCAATAGCATCGACGAGGACGTAAGACTTGAGGCAGGGCAGTTGATTAAAATTGCACGGCAGGAGCCCTATCATCACGACTGAAGACTCGTAATTTCACAGACACAGAAACCAAAACCGTCTCCTCTTGATATGCAGTCCGGCGGGTCCGCTTATGAATCGATTGCAGAAACCACGGCAGACCGAGCTCTGAATAAGACTGTTGAATATTGAAACTGCAATTCAATCCGCATCGAAGGTAATTCATGAAGTGGCACCGTGAACCATTGGTTCATTTTCTTCTACTTGGAGCCTTGTTGTTCGCCGTCTTTGCGCTGATCAATGATGAGACGGCCTCGGTTGACACCAAGCGGATCCAGGTGACCGCAGCAGATATTGAACGGATGGCCCAAGGATGGGAAAAGCGATGGAATCGGCCGCCGACGGTAAGGGAGCTCAAGGGCCTGATCGACGGCCACATCCGCGAAGAGGTCCTGTATCGCGAAGGGCTGGCGCTGGGGCTGGACCAGAACGACACCATTATAAGGCGCCGGCTGATGCAGAAGATGGAGTTTCTCTCCAACGACCTGGCTGAGTTGAACGAGCCGGATGAAGCGGAACTGAAGCAATACCTCCTCGACAATCAGGAAAAGTATCAACTCCCCGCACAGGTCTCCTTTACTCATGTCTATTTCAGCCTGGACAAGCGCGGGGGCAGGGCGATTGACGATGCAAAGTCCCTAAAAGCCGAACTGACCGCCCTGACGGCGCCGGAGGCGGGCGACTCCTTCATGCTCCCCTCTGACTATGAAAAGGAAACACCCTTTGAAGTGGAACGCTTATTCGGGAAGGATTTTTCGGACCAGCTTTTTCAATCGGAGATCAATGGCTGGCAGGGCCCCATTGAATCCGGTTACGGACTGCATCTCGTTCGAATCCACGAAAAAACCGAGCCCCAAATGCCCGAGCTGGCCTCCGTCATCGATAAAGTCCGCACGGATTGGATGTTCGAGCAGAGGAAAAGGATGAATGAAGAGATCTATGAGAGATTTAAGGAGAGGTATGAGATTGTGGTGAAAGAGTACAAGGATGAACCAAGGGTAGCACAGAGGTAGGGGCGGCCCCCCGTGGCCGCCCTCGGTATCCTGAATAATTTGGGCAACCACAGGGGGTTGCCCCTACAAAAACACGGAAATTGCAACCATGAACTATATACATTCAATATTGCCGTCATTCCGGCATGTCTTTAGCCGGAATCCAGTTTATGTTACTGAATCCCTGTTTGCACAGGGACAAGCCTGGATTCCCCGATCAAGTCGGGGAATGACTATACTGGTTATAGTTTCACTTGTAACTTCCCTACTGGTGTTATTCACGAAAACCGCTGAGGCCCACCGCCTCCAACCTGCATATTTGGAAATCACCGAACAAAGCGCGGGGAAATTCGCGATTCTTTGGAAAAAGCCATTGGTCGCGGGTTTGCCCATGAGACTCCATCCTCAGCTTCCGTCGGGCTGCAGCAATATGACGGAGCCCACTCCTCAGGCCTCGGCCAGCGGATCGGTGGAACGCTGGTTGGTGGATTGCGGAGGGAAGGGCATGATCAACGGAACGATCGTCATCAACGGGCTGTCGTCCACACAGACCGACACGCTTCTTCGGATTCAGATGGCCGAGGGCATCATGCACACCACAGTCCTTCGACCCGATGCGCCATCCTTTCTTATGCCTGCCAAACCCTCCAAATTGGAAGTCGCCGGTTCCTATCTGGTTCTGGGCATCGAACACATTCTCGGCGGCATCGATCACCTTCTGTTTGTTCTGGGCCTCTTACTCATCGTACGAGGGGTGGGACTCCTGGTTAAAACCGTCACCGCCTTTACGATCGCGCACAGCATTACTTTGGGGATGGCCGCGCTGGGCTTCGTGAAGGTTCCCCAGGCCCCCGTGGAGGCCGTGATTGCGTTGAGTATTTTATTTTTAGCCACAGAGCTCATGAAAATCCACGATGGAAAAATCGGACTAACCGCTCGTTATCCTTGGGTGGTGGCCTTGAGTTTTGGACTCTTACATGGTTTCGGTTTCGCGGGGGCATTGACTGTAATTGGCCTGCCCCACACCGCTATTCCTTTGGCCTTATTCACCTTCAATGTCGGCGTCGAAGCGGGACAGCTGATCTTTATCGCAGGTGCCCAGGGAGTAATCTGGATATTAAGACGAATCCCAACAACCTGGCCGGCCTGGGCTCTTCGAGTCCCCGCCTATGCGATCGGCTCACTGGCCGCGTTTTGGATGATCGAGAGAGTAGCAGGATTTTGGTAAGGCAAATTCGAAATACGAAGCACGAATTTCGAAACAAAAAGCAAGGACCAAAAAGGCAATGACCAAAACACGCGTAAGGAATCGTTTCGAATTTTGATCATTTGAATTTTGAATTTGTTTCGAGTTTCGACCTGCCTGCCGGCAGGCAGGTATTCGAATTTCGAATTTTATTT
>CAYGBP010000061.1:450-2040 GCA_964348105.1 uncultured Nitrospirota bacterium | reverse complement strand
CTCATCGCTTTCTCCGTTCCGGCGATTGCCTCCGAAATGGCACCACCGAAGGATCCCGAGGAGGTCTTGTCTGGAGCATACAAGGGGAAAAGCTACTCCCCTTATGCCGGACGCAACTTCCCGAGTCGTCCGCTCTGGGGCGATACACACCTACATTCAGCCTACTCCATGGATGCAGGAGCCTTTGGGAACCGGCTGCTGCCGGAAGATGCCTTCCGTTTCGCCCGCGGGGATGAGGTTATTTCCTCAACGGATATTCCGGTCAAGCTTTCCCGCCCATTGGACTGGCTGGTTCTAGCCGATCACTCTGACAACATGGGCTTTTTTACGGATCTGTTTGCCGGAGCCCCGAACATCCTGAAAGATCCAAAGGGAAAGGAATGGTACAACAAAATTAAGGAAGGGAAGGGCGTTGAAGTTGCTTATGAAATCATCAATCTGTTTGCGAACCAACAGTTTCCTGAAAATCTTATGTATAAGCCTGGCACTGCCCCCTATAAAACGATTTGGCAGAAAATCATCAAGGCCGCGGAAGACTATAATGACCCGGGTCATTTTACCGCGTTTATTGGTTATGAGTGGACCTCACTCATAAGGGGCAACAACATGCATCGCAATGTCATCTACCGGGATGGCGCAGACAAAGCCTCCCAAACCGTTCCTTATACGACCACACGTCCCGAGGGCAGTGAGAACCCCAGGGACCTTTACAAGTGGCTGACGATGTATGAAGAAAAAACAGGCGGTGATGTCCTGGCCCTGGCACATAATGGAAATCTGGCCAATGGCATCATGTTTCCATTCGAAGCGCAATATGACGGAAAGAAGCTGGATAAGGAATATGTGACGCAACGGGCCAAGTGGGAGCCGATGTATGAAGTCACACAGATCAAAGGCGACGGTGAGGCCCATCCTTATTTATCACCGGAAGATGAGTTTTCCGATTATGAGACCTGGGACATCGGAAACCTTAGTAATCCTGCGAAGCCAAAGAGTGATTACATGCTCTCCGGTGAATATGCACGCGAAGCGTTAAAAAGAGGGCTGGTTCTGGAAAAACGTCTGGGGACAAACCCCTATAAGTTCGGGATGGTGGGTTCAACCGATAGCCATACAGCGCTGGCAACGGCCCAGGAAGATAATTTCTTTGGAAAGCATTCAGGAGCCGAGCCAAAACCGGAGCGCATGGGCCATCCGTTTATGACCAGTGACAGGGGCACGATCATGGGCTGGGGACAAGTGTCTTCAGGTCTGGCGGCTGTTTATGCCAGTGAGAATTCCCGTGAATCCATCTTCGACGCCATGGAACGCAAGGAGGTCTATGCCACCACGGGCAGCCGGATGATGGTGCGCTTCTTCGGGGGCTGGGATTTCACCGATGAGGATATGGCCTCCCGGAGCCCTGCATTCGCGGGTTATCAAAAAGGCGTCCCGATGGGGGGTGATCTGCCGGCACGAATGGGAAAGAAGGCTCCGACGTTTATGGTGTATGCCCTCCGGGACCCGATCGGCGGAAATCTCGACAGGATTCAGATCATCAAAGGATGGATGGATAAGAAAGGCAAGACGCATGAGAAGGTCTATGCCGTG
>CAYGBP010000061.1:0-427 GCA_964348105.1 uncultured Nitrospirota bacterium | reverse complement strand
AGCCGATGGAAAGCTACCACCCGTGGGGAATACCGTGAATGCCAAAATGGCGAATTTTACGAATTCCATCGGCGCCTCGGAGCTGGGAACGGTCTGGATGGATCCTGATTTTGATCCTGCGCAGAGGGCGTTCTATTACGCGCGCGTGATTGAAATTCCAACACCACGATGGTCGACCTACGAGGCCTTCCGCTTCGGCATCCCGATTCCGGATGGGGCGCCGGTGTCGACACAAGAAAGGGCGTACGCAAGTCCGATTTGGTATAACCCGTAAAGAGGGAAATTCGAAACACGAAGCACGAATGTCGAAACAAAAGGCAAGCACCAAAAAGGCCATGACCAAAACAGGAGTAAGGGATCGTTTCGAATTTTGGACATTCGAATTTCGAATTTGTTTCGAGTTTGGACATTTGGATTTGCAGTCAAT
>CAYGBP010000060.1:3981-15842 GCA_964348105.1 uncultured Nitrospirota bacterium | reverse complement strand
GGCCTGATGCTTACGACCGAGGTGATGGTGGCCGATATTCCTGAAAAGGAGGCGAAGCCGGGCCCGGGAATGCCTCCGGGCGGCATGGGGGATATGTACTAAGGGACGGTCCTAGATCGTCTCAACCGATCGGCCTCTCTCTGAAGGGGGCGGGAATCAGCAACCTTCAGGGAGAGGCCTTTTTGATCATTGACAGTCGCGAGAAGTCTGGTATATGATTCCATCAGATATACCCATACTTCTGGACCATGACCACTCCTCTGGTCTTAATGAACGCAGCTAAATTGGATTCACTACCGGACGATGTTAGATTTTGATCATTACGAGGGGGTTTTCTGAATGGGACAGGCAATCAAGGTGGATAATTCAACCTGGGATCAGGAGGTGCTCAAGGCCGACCATCTCACCATGGTTGATTTCTGGGCCGCGTGGTGCGGCCCGTGTCAGATGATTGCTCCGGTCGTGGAGGAATTGGCGACGGAGTATGAGGGGCGCGTCAAGGTCACCAAGCTGAATACGGACGAAAATCCCGAGATTGCGAGCCGTTACCAGGTCATGGGGATCCCTACCCTGATGTTTTTCAAGGGCGGACAGATGATCGATCGGATCGTCGGGGCGGCGTCCAAAAAGCAGTTTAAAGAAAAGATCGAGGCCCTGCTGAACAAATAGGCACGCAGGCCGGCATGGCGGGGATGTTGCAATCTGCCGAAGAGGATGTTCCCGAGCCGGCCGCTCGCATATTCAGGTTCATGCTGCGCGAACTGCAGATTTCAAATTTTGCGATCATCGATCATCTGAGTCTCAGTTTCGCCCCCGGCCTCAATATTTTGACGGGTGAAACCGGGGCGGGAAAATCCATCATCGTGGATGCTTTGGAGCTTCTGTTCGGGGGGCGTGGCTCCATCGACCTCATTCGATCCGGGTCAGACCAAGCCATCGTTGAGTTGGTCCTCGATCCCCCGCTGCCGAAGAGCGTGTCGGCCCTGTTGGCCGAAAGCGGCCTCGCCTCAGACGGCGAGGATGAATTGATCCTGCGCAGAATGATCTCGCGGTCGGGAAAGGGCAGGATCTACATCAACGGGCACCCGGCAACCGTTTCCCTCCTTCAGGCGATCGGGCGCGGCTTGGTGGATATCCACGGGCAGCACGATCACCAATCCCTATTGGACTCAAACTGGCAACTCATTCTGCTCGATGGCTATGGGCAGCTCACGGAGCAGCGGGAGCGCTATTCCCGTAGCTACCAGGAATGGCGCGCGGTTGCGGACGAGCTCCAGGCGCTGAGCCGGTCTCAACAAGACCTCGAACAGCGGGTTGACTTCCTGAAATTTCAAATCGGGGAAATCCGGGCGGTGGACCCGCAGCCAGACGAGGATCGCTCGCTCGAACGAGAGCGAAATCTGCTGTCCAACTCCGGGAGACTCAGGGAAAACGCGGAGGCCGCCTACCATTTAATTTACGAAGCGGAGGACTCGGTGCTGTCCCTGCTGGACCGGGCCGGGCAACACCTGGAGATCATCCGCGGCATCGACCAAGGGTTCGACGAGAGCCTGCCGGGCTGGGGTGAAGTCCAGGCGGAATTGAAGGATTCCGCAGCGGTGCTTCGGCGATACAAGGATGGGATCGACCATGACCCGGCGCGTCAGGATGCCATCGAGGAGCGATTATTTCAGATCGGTCGCCTGAAGAAAAAATACGGCGCCTCCGTGGAGGAAATCCTGCTGCGTCTTGAGCAAATGGAGGAGGAGCTTTCGTCCCTGGAGAATCATGAAGAACGGCTCATCGAGTTGCGCCGGATGCTCGACCAGAAGGAGGCCGAAACCCGAGCCCAGGGCCGTCAGCTCAGCCAATTGAGGACGCGGGCCGCATCACGCTTCAAGGCCGAGATCGAAAAGCAGTTCCGGCAACTGGGCATGGAGCGGATGGCATTCGAGGTATGCATGGAATGCCTGCCGGGCCACCTTTCATCCCGGGGGATGGATCGGGTTGAGTTCATGATTGCCTCGGGCCCTGGCGAAGTGGCCAAACCCTTGAGCAGAACCGCGTCGGGGGGGGAACTGTCCCGAATCATGCTGGCCATCAAGACCGTCCTTGCGGATGTCGACCAGATCCCCATTCTTATTTTTGACGAAGTGGATGCGGGAGTGGGAGGGGCGGTGGCCGAGGCAGTCGGGCGCCGTTTGAAATCCATCGCACGCAGGCGACAGGTCTTCTGCATCACGCACCTCCATCAGATTGCCATGCTTGCCGACGGGCATTACCGGGTGGAGAAGATCAGTCAGAAGGGCCGATTTCTCGCCAGAACGCACAGGCTGGACCGCGATGAGCGGGTCAGGGAGATCGCCCGGATGATGGGAGGACGCGAGATTACCGCCCTTACCCTTCAGCACGCCCAGGAGTTGCTGAGCAAATCGGGGGCGGCTTCCTGATGCGGACTACGCTCGTAAAGGGTTGCGCGACTAGACCGTCAAGCCGACGATCAGCGCCGAGAAGAGGATATAGAGCGCCGCGAAATACTTCGGCGTGACCATCCAACGATCGATCGTGAAGTACAGGATGACCAGTACCCCTGTTAAAAGCAATGCCGTTTCTTGCATGGATCCTTTCCTTCCTCGGATTTAGACGGTTGCTCTGGATTCGAGATGCTTCGGGAGCAGGCCGTCCTTTTTCTCCTCAATGATCTTAATGAATGTGTCCACCAACCGGGGGTCAAACCGCCTTCCCGACTCCTCCTTTAAGGTTTGTGCCGCCTGTTTGAGGGGTTGCGGTTCATGGTCGACGGTCCTGGACAACATCTCGTCAAAGGCCTCGGCGATCGCCACGATTCGGGCAAGAATCGGAATTTCCTCCCCTTTCAACCCTTCCGGGGAGCCGGTGCCGTCGAAGTGTTCATGGTGATGCCGGATGATGTAGGTCACCTCGGGTGAAAAACCCAGGGGCGCAATCAATTCCGACCCGATCTCCGTATGACGCATGAGCTTGTGGTGATCCTCCTCGCTCTGGATCCCTTCTTTCGGCAAGAGACGCCGATCCAGGCCCACCGCTCCGATATCGTGCAGATAGGCCCCGAGTTGTAGATCCAGCAGCTGTTTGGCGCCTAAATTCAGTTGTAGGGCCATGAGATGGCTGTAATGCGCCACGCGCTTTGAATGGCAGGTTGAATAGGATCCTTCGGCCTCCAGGATCTCGGTCAAGGACTTGGCGAACATCAGCGGCCTTTCCTCAGGGCTCAATGTTTCGTCCATGAGGGAACCTTGGAAAACCCCCTTGATATGATCCCTGACCACGGGCTTTTCACTGAGCATCTTTCGGACCTCTGAGAGGTCGGCCTCCAGATCGATGAGCTTTCCCAATCCAGCGATGAAGGCGTTGAGCCTGTCGTTTAGCTGTTTGTGTTCGAGGGTCCGGTTGACGATTGAAACAAGCTCGGCAATGTCAAAGGGCTTGAGCAGGTAGTCCGCGGCGCCGTACCGGATGCCCTCCATGGCCGTCTTGAGGCTCCCGAAGCCCGTGATGATAATGACCTCGATCTGATCATTGATCTTTTTGATCTCCCGGAGGGTATCCGTCCCGCTCATCCCGGGCATTTTCAGATCGAGGGTAACGAGGTCGATCGGGTGCTTGCGAATGATCTCAAGGGCGCGCTCTCCATTCTCGGCCGAATAGATCTGATAAAAGGGCTTCAGTACCATCTTGAGCGATTCGCGGGGACCCAGTTCGTCATCCACGATCAGAACGGCGGCTTTCTGTGACATGCGGCGACCTCCTGCCCGTTTCGGTTCTGTCCGGATCAAACCCGGGTCTGTGCCCGGATCCTTGGCCTGATTCAATGCAAGCCCCATACCAGTTCGAGGCAGCCATGGAGGTTTGGATTTCTTAAATTGCTAGGTATTAAAAGGGTAAATGAGTAGTTAGGCGGGGACGATGTTTGCCGACTGCAGTCCCTGTTCATTTTTGTACATCAACCGGATTCCGATTCCGGATTCTGGACATCCTTCGGCCCGATGATTTCCTTGACAACAAAAGAGGCATCCCAGTAAAATGACCCACCTATGCCCCGGCTTGTGGCACTTCATCTGCTGTTCCTATTGGTGCTTCTGGCTATCGCCGGCCCCGCCCATGCGCTCAGGCCCTACATCGCCACCGAGAGCGCGGTTCCGATTGACCGGGGCAGCTCTCGGCTTGAGATGGGCTATGAATATGCCCGATTCTCGAGCTCGGATAATCGGCAGACGATTCTATTCGAGCTGACCCATGGCCTGATCAATAATCTTGATTTCGAGGTCGAGGTTCCGACGATTTTCGTCGAAGATGCCGGCAACCATCAGGCCGGCCTGGGTGATCTCACCATGAAATCGAAGGTCCGCTTCCTGAAGGGCCGGGAGGCCAATCCCCTCTCCATTGCCGGCCAGATCGTGATCAAATTCCCTACCTGCAAACGGGACAAGCTAAGCCTTCGAAAATTGAATCCCGCCTGCACGGGGGAGGTGGACCTGGGCCTCAAGGGGATCGCCAGCAAGGCCTTTGATCCGGTGACGGTCCACCTCAATGTCGGTTATATCTTCGTGGGAAACCCGCCGGGGGAGGTCCTGGATGACATATTTCAATACAGCCTGGCATTCCAGGTTTTAACGCCGGTGGAAGGACTGGCCCTGGCCGCCGAGGTGGCCGGGGAAATCAACCGTAATATACGGGTATCCGGTCAGAATCCGCTGGCCTTCCTCTACGGGGTTGTTTACGAAGCGGTGCCTCACCTGAAGCTGGATTTGGCCCTGAGCTCGGGTTTCACTGAGGCGAGTCCGGATTACAGCGTGACGACGGGGCTGGGCTATCTCTTTTAGGCGATTAAACTTTAGGCGATTAAACGGCCTTGGCCACCCGCTCGGAGCGCAGGCAGCGAGTGCAGACGAGAAGTCTGCGGCTTCCCCCGGCGACGGCCGAGCGCACGCGCTTTAAATTCGGCAGGAAAACACGTTTGGTCTTGTTGTTGGCATGGCTGACGTTGTGACCCGTCTGCCGCCCTTTACCGCAGATTTCGCAAACTCTTGCCATTTCCCAAGGTTCCTTTGACAGTAGGGGTGAAAACCGGTCTGCTGAGTAACACGAATCATACCATAAACGTGCAGGGCGCGCAAGAACCCCGCGATGCCGCGGGTCGCTGGCATTGGACGTCGTATCACGGTCATAGGGGACGACCCTGGTTTGGCTCGGCGGATCGAGTGGCCCGATTCGGAGCGAGCGCAATCCCCATGGGCGGAAGGATTCGAGTCAAGAAGCGATGGATGCGATTGAAAAGGTTTTGACCGTCCTGGAAAAGATTCGGGGGCCGATCGCCTATTCGATCGAGGGGTCGGCGAGCCGCCTGTCCACCGTCAAAAATCTAGGCGTCTATGTCTCGCAGCAGCTTGAGCGCCAACGGCTGGCCCATCTTCCCAAGACCGACCCCCTGGCGACCGATCTAAACCGCCTGGCCGCACTTTTCACGGATTATGATTCGCTTCCCCTTTCGCGGCGCAGCAGCCGCCTGCGGCAGGCCACTCGGATCCTGACACGGATCGAGTCCATCACCGGGTCGTTGAGACGGACGGGTCAAACGGTGGGTCGACGGGTGCGGCCGGGTGCAGGCCCCGGTCGGGCGAAGGAGGACTCGCCGCCGGCGGGCCCGACCCTACCGAACTCCCAGGGCCCCATGGCCTGGGAGACGCCGGTTCGCTTCCTGAAAGGTGTCGGAGAAAGGCGCGCCGCGCTTCTTGGACGGTTGGGCGTCAAGACGCTGGAAGATCTTCTCTTCTACCTTCCCTGGCGTTACGAAGACCGTGCCCAAATGCTGAGGATTGATCAGCTCCGGCCCGACGGGGAGGTTACGTTCCGGGCAAGGATCCATGCCTGCAGGCTTTACGATACCCCGCGAAAGCGGATGCAGATCTTCGAGGCCCTGGTCACGGACGGGTCGGGATGGTTGTCCATCAAGTGGTTTAACCAGCCCTATCTGAAGAAAATCTTGAAAAAGGATTTGAGGTTCGTTTTCTACGGGCGGGTCCGGATCAACCCCTATGAGGGTCGTCCCGAACTGGAGAATCCCCAATTCGAGAGGCTGGGGGCCGGGGAGGCGGATCGGATCGGGGAACCGGAGGATGAACTGATTCATTCGGGAAGGATCGTGCCGATCTATCATGAGACCCGCGGGATGAGCTCCCGCTGGGTACGGTCCGCCATGAAGAGGATTCTGGACGACTGGGCAGGACGCATCGGCGAAGTGCTGCCGGAGCCGATCCTGAAACGGCAAGGGTTATACCCCCTGGAAGCTGCGCTCAAGGAGATCCATTTTCCTCCCTCCGAATCGGACTGCGAGTCGCTGAACCGGGGGACCTCCGCCCCTCATCGCCGACTGATCTTCGATGATTTCTTCCTCCTGCAGCTTGCACTGGCCTGTAGCCGCAGGGAGCTGACCCAACGATCCGAGGGCCTGGCCTTTGATACCCAAGGCCCCTGCCTGAGCCGGTTTTTGGCCTCTCTGCCGTTTTCGCTGACCGGTGCCCAGCGCCGCGTCTTGCGCGAAATCAGCGATGACATGAGCAGGCCGCGTCCGATGAACCGTCTGCTGCAGGGCGATGTTGGCTGCGGGAAAACGCTCGTGGCCTGCGCCGGACTGCTCATCGCGATTCAAAGCGGGCATCAGGGTGCACTCACGGCGCCGACCGAGATCCTGGCCGAACAGCATTTTCTGACCCTCAGACGGTGGCTGCAACCCCTGGGAATTCGGTGCGTGCTGCTCACCAGCGGAATGGGCCGCGGTGAAAGGCTGCAGGCATTAGGGCAGATCCGCTCCGGCGAGGCGAAACTGGCGGTCGGAACGCACGCCCTGGTTCAGGAAGGCGTCTGCTTCAGCAGCCTGGGCATGGTGGTGATCGATGAGCAGCACAAATTCGGCGTGGTTCAGCGGGGCAGTCTGGCCAGAAAGGGCGCACGCCCCGACGTCCTGATCATGACGGCGACGCCGATTCCCCGGACGTTGGCCCTGAGTGTATACGGCGATATGGATGTATCGGTGATCGACGAGATGCCGCCGGGGAGAACCCCCGTTCGGACGCTCCTGTTCGAGGAGGCCCAGCGGCCGAAGGGGTATGAACTGGTCTCCCGGGAGCTCCGCGCGGGCCGTCAGGTCTACGTGGTCTACCCGTTGGTGGAGGAATCGGAAAAGACAGATCTCAAGGCCGCCTCCCAGATGGCCGATCACCTGGCCAAGGACGTTTTCCCTGAGTGGCGAGTGGGATTGCTGCACGGGCGCATGAAATCAGATGAGAAGGAGGCCATTATGGCCCTATTCAAGTCCCGGCAGCTCGACCTCCTCGTTTCGACGACCGTGATTGAAGTCGGCATCGATGTGCCCAACGCAACCGTGATGATGGTGGAGCACGCCGAGCGCTTCGGGCTGTCACAACTCCACCAGCTCCGGGGCAGGGTGGGCCGGGGAGGGCATTTATCGATCTGCCTGCTGATGCCCGGAAAGCGCATCGGCGTGGAGGGTCGGCGTCGGCTCGAGGTCATGACCCGCCACACGGACGGATTCGCGATCGCGGAGCAGGATCTGGTGATCCGGGGGCCGGGAGACTTCTTCGGAACCCGGCAATCCGGCCTTCCGGAGTTGAAGGCCGCCAATTTGATCAGAGACGCACGGATTCTGGAGATGGCCCGGCGCGAAGCCTTCGCGCTGGTGGAGAAGGACCCCTCGTTAAGCCTGCCGGAACACCGGGAAATCCGGGACCTGCTCCGTCGACGGTGGAAGGACCGGCTCGATCTGGGCACGATTGCGTGAGGGAGACAAGTTGAAGACGGATTTTGCATTGTGATATAGTGCGCTTCATGCTGAATTGGGATCGAATCGAAACGGATCTGCTCAACGGGTTTTCCCGCGTGCGGGAAGAGGCACGCGGATTGTTCGCCCGGTCATTGACCGGATCGGAACGGGCGCGGCTCCGATGGGCTGTTTACAGATTGGACAGGGAAATTTCGGCGCATTATCGCGAGCTGGGCGAGTCGATCTATGAGCATTATCTGCAGTCGGGGGAGGAAGGGTTGCGTGACCGGCTCGCGAATGCCGAGATGAAAGCGCTCCTTCAAAAGATTCAAATGAGGCAGGACGAAAAGCAAAAGCTGCTGGAGGAGATCGAGGCCCTTAAGGAGGTCAAGCCCTGATCGGGGATCGCGCCTCGATGAGGCCATCGGATGGTGAATGATTGCGGCGGGGATCGATATCGGGACCAATACCGTTCGCCTGCTGGTGGCCCGACTGGAGCCGAAGCGCGGTCTGGTTCCGCTTTATGCGGAGCAGAGAACCGTTCGACTGGGCGAAGGACTGGAGGGCGTGGGCCGGCTTGGGGAAGAGGCGATTGGGCGGACCGTTGGGACATTGAAGGAATTCTCCTCTCGTCTGAGTCGATGGCGAATTGAGCCGGGGGAGGTAATCGCCGTGGCCACAAGCGCCGTCCGGGACGCCGAGAATCCGCAGCAGTTCATCGATGCCGTGAGCCGGGCCACGGGCTTGCAAATCGAGGTGATAACGGCCCGGGAAGAGGCCCGCCGAACCCTCCTGGGGATATGCTGGAGCCTGCCCGAGATTACCGAAGAGATCCTCGCCCTCGATATCGGAGGGGGGAGTACCGAGTTCATCTGGGGCGGGCCGGAGGGCATACGGGCCACGGCCTGTACAGGGCTCGGGGTGGTGCGCCTCTGCGAGGGGTACCTCGGTGGGTATCCGATTCCTGAGGAGCGAATGCGGGCCGCCATGGGGCGGATCCGGGACGCAATGAGCACCGCCGTGGCGTCGTTAAGCGATCAGGCCGGTTGCAGCCGATTTCCTGGCGTTCTGGTGGGGACCGCGGGCACCTTGACGACGCTGGCGGCGATGGAGCAGGGCCTGCGGATCTATGATTCCTCAAAAGTCCACCGGCAGCGGCTGGGGCGAAGCGCCGTGGAGCGGTGGGCACGGTGCTTTGCCGAGCGGTCTCCGAGCGAGCGGCTTGCCTTTCCCGGTCTTGAAAAGGGGCGGGAGGATCTTATCCTCCCCGGAACGCTGATTCTGCTCAACGCCATGCAGACTTTGGGGTATCCCGAAGTGCTGGTCAGCGATTTCGGACTTCGGGAAGGCATCCTGCTGGACCGATATCAGAAGTCGTCCCCAAACCCCGGATAAACCCACCCACCCCGGCTTCCTTGCAAGCCGCTTCCATTCGATGCTATAATGGGGAACCCGTGGAATCTAAAAGAAAAATAAGGAACGATCTGGCGCCCGACGCCGCCCGGGGCAGTTCGTTTCTGCAGTCGGTTCTGGATGCTCTGCAGGATGCGGTGGTGGCCATCCGGCCGGATGGGACGTTGGATTACCTGAACAGGAACGCCGAGCGCATCCTCGGTTACTCGCTGGCCGACATCCGGGGGAGGTCGTGCGCCGAGATTTTACGGTGCGACGCCTGCCAGGCAGGCTGCCGGATGGAGCTTGCGATTCGCACCCGGGAGGAGCCCTCCGATTTCGAGACCGTGCTGCGGGTCCGGGACGGCCGCCTTGTGACCGTTCGCGGATACGGCACCCTCGTGCGGGGGCCCTCCGACGAGGTGACGAGGGGGGTGCTCGCATTCAGGGACGTA
This sequence comes from uncultured Nitrospirota bacterium, assembly GCA_964348105.1. Taxonomy (GTDB): domain Bacteria; phylum Nitrospirota; class Nitrospiria; order DATECO01; family DATECO01; genus CAYGBP01. Next base: position 6,197 of record CAYGBP010000060.1, on the reverse strand, counting down.
TCCCACCTGAGGACCTTCTCCGAACCCACCAAGGGTAAGGGTGAGGTCACGCATGTCATCGGCAAGAATCAGAAGATGCGCCATATCTACGAGCTGTTGCCTGAAGTGGCCAGGACCAAATCGACGGTCCTCATCGAGGGGGAGAGCGGAACGGGCAAGGAGCTGCTGGCCCACGCGCTGCATCAATTGAGCCCGCGTCGGGACAAGCCCTTCATTCGGGTAAATTGCGGCGCTCTCGCCGAGGGAATTCTGGAAAGCGAGCTGTTCGGTCATGTCAGGGGAGCATTTACCGGTGCGGTGGCGAACAAGATCGGCCGGTTCGAGCTGGCCGATACCGGGACCATTTTTCTGGATGAAATCGGAGACATCAGCCTTTCCACCCAGGTCAAGCTCCTTCGGGTCCTTCAGGAGGAGGAGTTCGAACGGGTCGGGGACGCCAAGCGGGTCAAGGTGGATGTCAGGATCATTGCGGCGACCCACAAAGACCTTATCCAGGCGATTCAGGCCGGCGAGTTCAGGCCGGACCTGTATTACAGGCTGCGGGTGGTCCCGATCTACCTCCCACCCCTCAAGGAAAGAAGGGAGGATATCCCTCTGCTGATCGATCACTTCCTAGCCAAATTCAACCGGGAATTCGGCCGGAAGGTGATGGATCTGTCGGCCGAAGCCCTCAGCGTTCTTCTCAACTATCATTACCCCGGGAATATCCGGGAACTTGAAAATGTCATCGAGCACGCCATGGTGTTGTGCACGGGCCCGACCATCCAATTGGAGCACCTCCCGATGGATATTCGGAATTTCCGGATGGATGACGAGGGCGAGGCGATTCCGATATTTCGGAAGAAGACCCGGGTGGCCGCTGGTCCCCCCCCGGTCGCGGATGATCCGTTGAAACACTCCGAGCGCGAGGCTATCATCCGTGTCTTGGATCAAAGCAACTGGAATTATGGCGAGGCCGCCAGACGCTTGAAAAAGAGCCGGGTCACGCTCTGGAGAAAGATGAAGGAGCTGGGGATATCAGGGAGGAAATGAAGCCCGGCGTCGAGTCAGGTCTGGATTCGGCCGCAGAACGAAGGGAGGAATGGAGATGAGTTCTCAAGAAAAGAAGGTGCACAAGTATACGAAGGGCGAAGGATCCGAATCGGCGCAGGCGGACACCGGCGTGGTGGAGCGCGGCCGAAAGATCGCCGAGAAGGCCGACGAGCTCGTCGAGCAGATTGATGAGATCCTCGAAGAAAACGCCGAGGCCTTCCTCAAGCAGTTCGTGCAACGAAGCGGCGAATGAGATCTGGAGCTGCAGATAGGAGCGGGTGGTAGGATGACCAGAGAGATCGCCACGATCGAGAAGGGGCAGGAGATTAAAGACCTGATCCAGAGGTTTTTGGTCCTATTGGGAGAGGATCCCTCCCGGGAAGGACTGAAGGATACGCCTCACCGGGTCGAGCAGGCCTATCGATACCTCACGCGCGGGTACCGTCAGGATGTCGAAAGAGTCCTCAACAGCGCGCTCTTCTCGAGCGAATACAACGAGATGGTGATCGTCAAGGACATTGATTTTTACAGCCTCTGCGAGCACCACCTTCTGCCGTTCTTCGGCAAATGCCATATCGCCTACCTTCCAAACAAGAAGGTGATCGGGCTTTCGAAAATTCCCCGTCTGGTGGAAGTGTTCAGCCGCCGACTGCAGGTTCAGGAAAACCTCACCTGTCAGATCGCCGAAACGATTCAGGAAAAGATCGATCCGTTCGGAGTCGCGGTGGTCATGGAAGCCAACCATCTGTGCATGATGATGCGCGGTGTGGAAAAGCAGAATGCACTCGCCGTCACCAGCGCGATGCTAGGAATTTTTAAAACCGAATATAAGACGAGGGCCGAATTCCTGGATTTAATCTCCCGGGATAAGCGATGACCGCATCCACTTCCAAGTGGGGCCGGCTGATCCTCAAGGACCTGGAGTTTCACGGGTTCTGCGGATTTACGGAGGCCGAACGGGAAGCGGGCCAGCGGCTGTCGGTCGATCTGGAGATTCAGTGTGACATTGCCAGGGCCACGGCGGCCGACGAGCTGGAGGGCGTGCCTGATTATGCCCTCGTGGCCCAGTTTGTGACCGAAATCGGGCGCAGGGCGCGATTTCGGATGTTGGAATCGCTCGCCGATCATCTGGCCAATGCGCTGCTGAAAGAATTCCCGTCGGAAGAAGTGGTGCTCCGATTAAA
>CAYGBP010000060.1:2924-3971 GCA_964348105.1 uncultured Nitrospirota bacterium | reverse complement strand
TCGGGCAGGCGGCGCGGCGTGGGCTAGTCCGGATCAGGACCCAGGGACAAGGCGCGTTCCGGAAATTGCTTGCCAAAGCTGGGATAACCCACTATACTGGAAGGAGTAGGGAATGCCATATCTGTCTGAGCGGCAACGACTCAACATCGAAACGATCGTCAAGGACTTGGATGCTCGCGTGGAGTGCGAAGTGGTCAATGCCAAGGAGGGGCAGGAGCCGTTCCTCATCATATTAAAGCGGGGAGATTCCGAGATCCGGGTCGATGTGAGTGAAGACGACCTCGAGGATGCCGCCAATGATCCGAAGACCCAGAGCGAAATGCGCTGGCGGCTGAAGAAAGCGCTTCAAAAATTCTCTGACTCCTAATGACGCTGCGATGAAGGATCGGCGAAAGGCAAACCGCGTTATCATCACGGCTGTTGCCGAGGTCAATGACTTGACGGATAATATCATCGAAGAGGGATATGTCGCCAATATCAGTGTCTCGGGCATGGGGGTCTTCATGAGGCGGCCGTTAAAGGCCCAACACCCGGTGGAAATCAAGCTTAGCTTCTATACCTTGAGTGGTATTAAAGACGCCGGCCAGTTGAAGGGAAGAGTCAAGCGGGTCGAATCCATCTCGAATGTCTATAACGTCGGGATCGAGTTTGACGGTCTAGATCATACAAAGGACCGCGAGCTGATGGACTATCTCACCGCGGCCGAAAAGGTCCTGCAGCCTCGGTCCGGGGCCGGTTGATTACCGTAACTTCCCGCCATCCCAAGGAATCCGGCAACAGTCCTTGCCTGTCGCGTGCATTCTGCTATACTTAATAATTGGGGAATTTCAGAAATGAAGGAAAAATACGCCCTTGCGCTTGGACCTGTCCACCCTCTGCTGGGAGAGCGGGCATTTTGGGGAGGTCAAGGGGCCATTGGTGTATAATGAAAACCATGAAAACAGCCTGGCGAAAGCTTTTTCCTCTGCGTGCAGAATCATTCCAGTATGCCTGGCAAGGGGGCATGAAATGGGCCTTGACCAGCCCCTTTACGCTTAAATCGAAGCT
>CAYGBP010000060.1:2185-2815 GCA_964348105.1 uncultured Nitrospirota bacterium | reverse complement strand
CGTTTTGGGCAGAGACCTGCTGAACCTCAGCTCCCTGGTGGGGGCGACCCAGAAACATGACGATGTGGCCTATGCCTACATCGTGGACCATCGCGACATCATCCTGATGCATTCCGACGTGACCAAGATCTCGATGCCACTCACGGCGGGCGACCCGGCAGGCAGTGTCGCTGCGGTACCGGGATCCGGGGGGGGTGGGGATATTATCGAGGTGACCGAGCCGATTCAGTACGGCGATAAGACCATCGGGCGCGTCTTCATCGGCCTGCATCATGACCAGGTTCTGGACATCATCGGCCAGGCCAAAGACCGATTGGCCTGGATCATGGCAATCGGCCTGGGCCTGGGCGTCGTAGGCATCCTGTTGGCCTCGCACATGTTCCTGAAACCCGTGGGCGGACTGGTCAAGGCGACCAAGGAGGTGGCCAGCGGAAATCTGGAGATCTGGGTCCCTGTTGGCAGCCGCGACGAACTGGGTCAGCTGGGAATGTCTTTTAATGTCATGACCCGCCATCTTCATCGCGCCTATGACGAGGTGGAGCGCGGGTATATGGACACAACCCGTGCCCTGGCGGCAGCGGTGGAGGCCAAGGACGCCTACACGAAAGGACATTGCGGGCGGGTGAGCCG
>CAYGBP010000060.1:0-2058 GCA_964348105.1 uncultured Nitrospirota bacterium | reverse complement strand
GCTTGAGGAAATGAGAATCATGCATATGCATCCCGAAATCGGCAAACGAATCCTTGATCAGGTGGAGCCGCTTCGCCAGGTTGCGCGGGATGTCCTCTGCCACCATGAATTCGTCAACGGTAAGGGATACCCCCTGGGCCTCAAGGGAGAGAAGATCCCGGTGGTAAGCCGAATCATCACGGTAGCGGACTCCTATGATTCCATGTCTTCCCGTCGCCCTTACCGGGGTCCCCTTTCGGAGGATGAAGTGCGCAAGCGATTAGTTGCCGGAAAGGGAAGACAGTTCGACCCGTTGATGGTGGATGCCTTCATCGACCTGTGCGAGGCCGGAGAAATTGACAAGATCAAGTCCGAATATCCCGACGGGCATTAAAGGCGTCCCGGTCTTTCCTCTCGTTTTCCTGCTCGCCATCGCCTGGGGATCGGGCGGCTGCGGACTCTCAAAGTACGTTTCCTTCGATTTTATTAAATCCCAGACGACGCCTTCGAACGATGCCTACACTCGGGGGCTGCGCTACTACAAACAGGGTTACTACAAATCGGCCGTGAAGGAGCTGGAAACGGTTCCTCCGACGCATCCAAACTATAAGGATGCGCGGACCCACCTACGAAGGGCCGATTCGCGAGTCCAAACCGCCAGTCGACACATCAACCATGCGTTAGCCCATCAACAGCAGGGCGAGCTGGACAAGGCCAAGAAGGAATTTGAGGCCGCCCTGAAAGTGTATCCCCGCCATCGGCGGGTGCAGAAGCTCCTGCAGGCCGTCGAGTATGAGATTGAGGCCCGGCTGAATTTCTTTCTCGACAAGGGAATGGAGGAGCTCGAGCGAAAGCGGCCGCGCGAGGCCCGGGAGGCCCTTCTGGAAGTCTTAAAGTCCGACCCCCACGAAGAGCGAGCCCTGGAGGCCCTTTCGCGGGTGGAGGTGGCCCTGGTGGATCACCTCCTGCTCGAAGGGCTTGTGCAGTTCGAAAAGGGTCACCTGGATGCTGCACTGGACCTTTTGGAGGAGTCCCACCAGATTGCACCGAATGATCGCCGCCTGATCCGGGAATTGCCCAAGGTTTACAATCGCCGTGCTTTGAAATACTACCGCGAGGAAAAGCTGGCCCTGGCGGTCGCCGATCTGAAACGCTCGTTGGAGATCGATCCTGATCAGCGGGAAATCCGCACCCAGCTCAAACAGGTCAAGACCCGAATGGGCCTGTTAAAGAAGATCGATCCCTGACCCCGTTTGTCCGGCTCCGCCCCGCTTATCCCATCTTGACACCCGCTCATTTTGATTTTAAAATGAAAAGCTTATGCGATATTGCATTCTCCGCAGGGTGGTCTTGATCGTGACGTTGCTGGCGGCCGGCGGTCTGTCCTTGACGGGATGCGAGAAACAGGAGCAATCCGGGTCCCGGGAACAGCCGACGGGTCCGGCAGCCGCCGCTCCGCCGGAATACGCGGCGGGGGAATCTCTCTTCAACGCCAGCTGCTCGGGTTGTCATGGTCCGGGCGCGACGGGCACCGGGCAGGGACCTCCATTGGTTCATCGGATTTATGAGCCCGGCCACCATGGAGATTTCAGCTTTCATCGGGCCGTCCGGCAGGGCGTGACGGCCCACCACTGGAATTTCGGGAATATGCCCCGGATTGAAGGCCTCACGGAGAAACAGGTTGATCAGATTATTTCCTACGTTCGCTGGTTGCAGCGCCAGGCCGGCATTCATTAGGGCCTCAGAATGATCCCGCTTCACGACGACAACCCGACCCGGATTCGCCCCATTCTGACCATCGGGCTGATCACGGCCTGCATCCTAGCATTTATTTATCAGATGTCCCTGGGGCAGCGTACCGGCCAGCTCTTCGTTTACCAGTTCGGGGCGATCCCGGCCCTCATCTTCGATTCGGGAGCACTGCTGCCCCAAATCCGGGAGATCCAGGTCATCCCATCATCGTTGAGCCTGTTTACCAGCATGTTTTTGCACGGGGGATTCATGCACCTGGCCGGAAACATGCTGTACCTCTGGATCTTCGGCAACAACATCGAGGACAGCATGGGCCATTTTCGCTTC
>CAYGBP010000059.1:13587-15876 GCA_964348105.1 uncultured Nitrospirota bacterium | reverse complement strand
TGAGCCTCCTCGCGGATCGCGTCCAGCCGCTGGGTCCCCAGACTTGAATCGATCCCCTTGGCGATTGTCTCGAAGGGGACGGTTGCCTCCCCGTCGCCCCCGCAACCTCCCAGGAGGGTTGCCAGGAGCAGCCCCGCCAGAAAAATGCCCTGCCCGGCCGTTGCCCGCCTTTGTGTGGTGACCCTTTGCCTCAGCTTCATGCCGCTACCCGAATTGAAGACCATATTTTAATTATATCGTCTTGAATACCAGAATGCCCGGGGGCAATCCCGGCGCCCTGCCCGGTGGGGAAATTAAAGGAAATTATTCGCCGTCATTTGCCGTACATCATGCCCCGTATTCTAATAAGCACTTAATTTTACAAGGAAAAAACAATGGCCCCTGATTTGCAAAACTTCGCGGATGGACAAACATGTCCGGCCCAGAATGCGCATTCAAAGAGCGATAGGGAAGTTCTGCGGGGGCATGGGGTTCGTGTCCCTGATGCTGTCGATCGCCTGTGGGAGCCAGGATGGGTTTGTGCTGCTCCGGGACGGCGAGCAGGAGGCCTTCTGCGATTCGTTGGTCGAAGACACTTTCAGGGAAGGGGTCCTGGTCAGCGAGGACCAGCATGCCCGGCTGCAGGCGACCGGCCTCGATATTCCCATCGAGGCCAGTATTCAGGTGGACTGCAACAGGCCGCTGGGCCAGGTCGGCAACGCCTATGTCCTGGGAGTGAGCCAGTCCTTTCCCACCGTGACCTTCACGATCGGCTATTCGCACCTGGACCTTCAGGGCGTCAATCTGGCCGACTTGAGGATCGGGACATATGACTCACAGAATCGGTTGTGGATCCCGGAAGGGAACGCCCGGCCGGATTTCGTGACCCAGACCATCTCGATCAGCGGCCCGCTGCCCAACCGGTACGCGATCTACCGGGAGGCGCCCACCCCGTCCGGCGATGTCCTCCCGCCGACCACGCCCGAAATCCGTTTCGTTGTCGTGAGAGGGGACTCGATCGAAGTGGGCTGGACGCCTTCCGAGGATCCCGGGGGCGGACCGATCTTCAGTTATTTGATCGCGCGCACACCGCCCGGGTCTCAGATTGACACTGTCCTCGGCACCGTCTTCGAGTACGTGGATAACGGCCAGACCGCCCCGTTCGACGACACCATGATTCAGGAGTACTGCTACCGGATCACGGCGGTGGATGATGACAACACCCGCTCCGAGCCCAGCCCCGAGGTTTGCAGCGCCCCGTTTCCCCCGGGATAACCCAGGGTCGATCGGCTGCCCGGTGTCAGCCCCCCAGCTTGGCGTGGGTTCCGTCGCAGAAGGGCGCGTTGCTGGAATGCTTGCACCCGCACCAGGCCACCTTCTTTTTCTCCGCGATCTTCACCTCCATCGGGCTGAACTCGCTTCCCTTGTGTGAGCCGTCGCAGAAGGGCTGGTTTTTCGACTGCCCGCACCGGCACCACCAGTAGGTCCCGGGTTCGGTTTCCTGTACGTACGGGCTTCGTTGCGCGATCTTGGGGTCCGCCATGAATCCCTCCTTTTCGGTCTTGATGGCCTTTCCTGTGTTGCCCCGATGCCGTCGGCATACCCCGGCTGTCGAGTGCGGGCTCTTATCTAAGCAAAAAAAAGCCGGAAAGTCCAACCCAAATTAGAGCCCCGCATGGGGCGGGAGTATCGGTGCGCCGATAAACCCCCGACAAACCGCCTGTCAGGTTCATCCCCATTGCCTTGACGCCTAAATGGCAGGTTCTATAATTAAATAATGAAGAAGGTTTACAAGCCATGCCGTCCGTGGGGAGCGGGGTGGCTGAGAAAGCCCCGCCGGCCACGTCAGGATGGCTTGACCGCAATTTTCTTGGGCTAAATAAGGAATATAGGGTGAAGATCGAGCAAACCAGATGGAGCCATTCCAATGGATGGGTTCCCGAGCGCGTCGGAGACCTGTCCGAATCCGCAGCGCTCGTCCTTTTGTTCGGCGACACCGATCTCATGAAAAAAGAAGGGTTTTTCGAGGCAATGCGGTCGGCCTATCCCAACGCCGCCCTGATGGGATGCTCCACCGCGGGTGAGATCTATCAGACCCAGGTGGGGGACGGATCTCTCATCGCGACGGCCGTCCAGTTTGAGACGACACGGATCAAGTGTGCGCGAACGGGCCTGGATGAGGTGAAAGACTCTTATGAGGCCGGAAGCCGGTTGGCGCGGAAGCTGCGGGAAGAGGGGCTGGTCCATGTCCTGGTCATATCCGACGGGCTCAAGGTCAACGGAAGCGATCTGGTCAAGGGGTTGACGGCC
>CAYGBP010000059.1:9914-13577 GCA_964348105.1 uncultured Nitrospirota bacterium | reverse complement strand
GCTTCCCGAAGGTGTCTCGGTGACCGGCGGGCTGTCGGGCGACGGTACGCGGTTTGAGGAGACCCTCGTCATTGGCGATCGCCCACCGGAGAAGGAGGTGGTGGCCGCCATCGGCCTGTATGGCGGTAGTATCAGGGTGGGCTATGGCTCGCTGGGAGGGTGGGATCCCTTCGGTCCCGAAAGGCTGATTACCCGCTCGGACGGCAATGTGCTGTATGAGCTGGACGGGAAATCGGCACTTGAGTTGTACAAGAAATATCTCGGCGAGCACGCGAAGGAGCTGCCGGCCTCAGGGCTTCTGTATCCCCTGAGCCTGCGGACGCGGGCTGGAGAGCAGGGCGTCGTTCGCACCATCCTGTCGGTCGATGAAAAGGCACAGGCCATGATATTCGCAGGGGACGTGCCGGAGGGAAGCTATGTGCGCCTCATGAAGGCCAACTTCGACCGGCTGGTGGATGGCGCCACGGGCGCCGCCAGGACCAGCTACCAGGCCATGGGCGCTTCCTCCCCTGACCTGGCCATCCTGATCAGTTGCGTGGGGAGAAAACTGGTCCTCAAACAGAGGGTCGAGGAGGAGGTGGAGGGCGTTCGCGACGTTCTGGGTGAACGAACTGTCCTGACGGGGTTTTATTCCTACGGAGAGATTTCCCCATTTACCCCCAACGCCAAGTGCGAGCTTCACAATCAAACCATGACAATCACCACCCTGTCGGAGCAGGCCCCTTAGACCCGATGCACAACCTGTTGAGGCGCCAGTTGAAGCGGCATGCAATCGCGGGCGATTCAATGCCCGCCGAGTGGGGGCATTTCCTCGATGCCGTGGACCGCGCCTACGAGCAGTTCGATGACGACCGATCGATGCTGGAGCGCTCGTTGGAATTGAGCTCGGAAGAGCTGGTGGAGGCCAACGCCCGACTGCGGGTGGGGTTTGACAAGATCATCGAGTGCAGCCTGGACGGCATTATGGCATTCGACTGCGCCTACCGCTATACCGTCTGGAACCCCGGCATGGAGCGGATCACCGGTTACCCCCGGCAGGAGGTCCTGGGCCGGTCCGCCACCGAATTTCCCAGGATCTTCCAGGAGTTGGCCGGTGACGGCATTTTCAGAAAGGCCCTGGCGGGGGAGACGATCGTGATTCAGGAGAGGTCCTATCTGAGCGCGTATGGGGGCCGGGAAGGCATCTTTGCCGGGCATTTTTCACCCCTCTTAAATGAAAAGGGAAAGATCATCGGCGGCCTGGCGATCATCCGGGATATCACGGAGCGGAAGCGGGCCGAGGAGGCCCTGGCGGATCAGGCCGTCCGCGACTCCCTGACCCACCTTTACAATCGGCGCTATTACAACATCCGCATCGAGGAAGAGCTCAGGCGCGTGCATCGTAAAGGAGAGATCCTGGGCCTGCTCCTGTGCGACCTGGATCATTTCAAGGCGATCAACGACACGAAAGGGCACCTGGTCGGAGACGCGATCTTGAAGAAGGTGGCGCGCAGCATCAATCGATCAGTGCGCGGTTCGGACCTTATCTTCCGCTGGGGCGGGGACGAATTTGTGGTGTTGCTTTCCGAAACGACGCGGGAGGGCATCATCGGAGCTTCGGAGCGGATCAGGAAGGAAATACAGGGACTCAAGGTCAAGGGGTGCGGCACGATCGATGTCAGCATCGGCGCCGCCATCTATCCGGAGCACGGTGAAAACCCCGAGAGCCTGATCCGGGTGGCGGACCGGGCCTTGTATATCGCGAAGAACGGGGGCGGCAAGTTTCACATCGGCGATGAAGAGTACCGTCTGGATGATCAGACCGTCCAGGTTGTGTTCCAGCCGGTCATGGATGTGCGCGCCGACAGGGTTCTGGGCTATGAGGCCTTGAGCCGCGATCCTGCGGGCCAGCTCAACATCCTGCAGTTTTTCAGAAAATATCAGGCGATCGGCCAGCTCGATGCGTTAAAGCGGCTCTGCTTCGATCTACAGATGAAAGCGGCGTGGGAAGCCGGGCTGAAGCGATTGTTCGTGAATGTGGATTTCAGGCTGCTGAAGCGAATCGCCCCGCCCCTCCGGCCCGCCGGCATGGAGGTGATCCTGGAGATCTCCGAAACCGAGGCTCTCTATAATCCGGAGGACCATCTCGCGATTGCCCGGGCCTGGCGAAAAAAGGGCTACAAGTTTGCCATGGACGACTTCGGGGCCGGATTCGTCTCGCTGCCCTTCATCTCGCGGCTGATTCCGGATTATATCAAGCTGGACCGTTCCACCGTGCTGCAAGCGGTCGCCTCCCGGCAGTTCATGGATGTTTTGAAGGGCATGCTCGCGGCCTTGAAGAAGTGCGCCGCCGACGGAGTCATCGCGGAGGGCGTCGAGACCGAAAAAGAGCTCAAGATCGTGAAGCGGATGGGCATTTACATCGTCCAGGGCTATCTGTACGGCCGCCCCCAGGAACTCAAAAAAACCTCCTTAAAATAGACCTGCCCTGATTCCCCTGGCATACGTCAGTCCCTTATCCTCCAAGCGCCGCCATTACCCCCGCCGCTCCGGATAGTGTAAGATACCTCCCGTAAGGATGGGTGCGCCTTGGGGGGATCGATCGAAGACGCCGAGATCATCGAGCGGGTCCTGTCCGGAGACCGCGAAGCCTTTGCCCAACTGGTGGAAAAGTATCATCCGAGGTTGATCCGGGTGTGCGCGTTTCTGCTCCCGAATCCCGCCGATCGTGAAGATGCCGCCCAGGAAATATTCATCAAGGCCTACCGCTCGCTGGATCGGTTTCGGGGCGACGCGAGCTTCTTCACCTGGCTCTACCGGATCGCCACCCGCCATTGCCTCGACCTTTTGCGGAGCCTGTCGCGCCGCCCGAACGAATCCTGGGAAGACCTGGTGGACCGGGAAGGGGATCGGCTGTCCCGCCTGGTTTCAGGAGTGGACAATCCGGCGGAGGGGCAGGACGCAGCCGATTTGGTCGGTCGGGTGCTTTCCCATCTCCCGCCGGACTACCGCGCCGTGCTGGTGATGCGGGAGATGGAGGGGTTGAGTTATCGGGAGATGGCAGGCGTCTTTGACTGCAGCGAGGAAAGCATCCGGGCCCGGCTGCAGCGGGCCCGAAAACATTTCAGGGAAATGACGCGACACTTTTTGAAAGATAAGAGCGTCTAAACAACAAACGCCCATGGATCACGAGCAGATCAAAGAGTGTCTGATGCTGTACGATGACGGGGAGTTGTCCGGGCCGGAGGCCCGCGAGATCGCGTCGCACCTCTCGACCTGCGCGGACTGCCGCACAGCGTACGATGCGTGGCGGAACACGGCCCGGGCCTTTTTCCGAGGGCCACAGGCTGCCCCTTCCAAGCGCTTCGTGCGGGAAGTCATGGCCCGCCTGGAGCCTGTCGACACACGCCCTCCGGGAAAACGTCCGCTGTTGGTCCGGTGGCTCACTCCCGCCATCGCGGTGAGCTTCGTGGTTGGATTGATCATCTGGCCCCGCCCGGAGCCCGGGGCCCCGCCGGTTTCGATCGAGGGACTGCTTCTGACCAACGGCCGCGATGGGCACCCCTCGGAATGGATCCTCCGGGAGGAAGGGCCCGCGCCGGAGGAATTGCTGGCCCTGGCACTGGAGGGACCATGAATTCGCCATGGATCAAGCTGGCGGCATGCCTCCTGCTGGGTTTCGTT
>CAYGBP010000059.1:0-9904 GCA_964348105.1 uncultured Nitrospirota bacterium | reverse complement strand
TCTTGGCGCGGGGGCTGCGACATTCTACTGGGATGATGGCCAATGGCGCGGCGGCAAGGATCGATACGGCCGGATGCTGGAGGAGTTCGGCAGGCGGCTGGATCTGACGGAGGAGCAAAGCCGGCAGATCGAGGCGATCCTGGAAGAGAAAAGAAAGAAGATCTCCGCCCTGCGCGCCGAGATCCGGCCGCGTTTCGATGAGATTCGCCGGGCCGTTCGGGAGGACATCCGCACGGTCCTGAAGCCCCGGCAAATTGAGGAGTTCGATGCCATCCAGGATGAGTGGGAAGAGCGCCGGAGAAAGCGCCGCGAGAAAAGGGGCTAGCGCCGAAAGGCCCTCGGGATGGGAAAATTGTTTTCATTTCATTCAGAGCGTCTAAAACTGATCAGGGTGATCGCGCTGATCTGCCTGATTATCGGTGCTTCCTGGGTGGTTTTTAGCCGCAGCCAGGAGAAGGGGGTGCCCGGTGCAAGGCAGGGTGGTGACCGCCAGGCCCCCGTGGAGGTGGCGGCGATCCAGCGGGGCCCGATCGAGCTGCGCCGCACGCTCAGCGGTACGCTGGAGGCCCCGGCCAGGTTCGTGGTGGCGCCCAAGATCGGCGGGCGCATCGCGCGCCTGGCCTTGGACTTGGGCGACCCGGTCACACGAGGCCAGGTGGTGGCCGAGCTGGATGACGATGAATACGTCCAGACGGTGGCCCAGGCGAAGGCGGAGCTGGCGGTGGCCCAGGCCCATCTGGCCGAGGCCCGGAGCGGCCTGGAAATCGCCATTCGGGAATTCAAGCGGGTCGAAACCCTTTTCAAAAGAGGGGTGGCGTCGGAATCGCAGTTCGACGCTTCCCGGATCAATCAGCTCGCCAAACAGTCCGGGCTGGAGGTGGCCGAGGCCCAGGTGGTCAGGGCCCGGGCCGCCCTCGAAACGGCGAAAATACGGCTGGGGTATACGAAGATCCGGGCTGACTGGGCGGGCGGCGACGATGAGCGGGTCGTGGCGGAGCGGTTCGTGGACGAAGGCGCCACCGTCTCGGCCAACGCATCGCTTCTTTCCATCGTGGAGTTGAATCCCATCACGGCCGTCACCTTCGTGACCGACAAGGATTACGCCCGGCTGCGTCCGGATCAGCCCGTTACGCTGACCACCGACGCCTATCCGGACGAGCGGTTCGAGGGCCGGATCGCCCGGATTGCACCGGTTTTCCAGCCCAATACTCGTCAGGCGCGGGTCGAGCTGACGATCGAAAATCCGAAAGGGCGCCTCAAGCCGGGCATGTTCGTCCGGGCCACGATTGTCCTGGACCGGATCGCCGAGGCCGTAATCGTCCCGGAAAAAGCCCTGACCACCCGGGACGACCGCACCGGAGTCTTCGTCCTGCAGGAAGATCGCCAGGTTGTCTTGTGGCGCGAGGTGCGAGTGGGGATCCGGGAAGGCGATCGGGTGCAGGTGCAGGGCGAAGGACTTTCCGGCAAGGTGGTCACCCTGGGCCAGCAGCTGGTGGATGACGGCTCGCCGGTCACGATCGCGGCGGACCTGACCGAGAACCCATCCAGTCCCGGCGCGGTGGGGGGCGAATGAGACTGCCGAGCTTCAGCGTCAACCGGCCGATCTTCATCACGATGGTGACCCTGATGGTGGTGGTGCTGGGCGCAGTCTCCTTAAGCCGCCTCAAGATCGACCTGCTGCCCAGCATTGAGCTGCCCACCTTGACCATCCGAACCCAGTACGAGGGCGCCAGCCCGGAGGTCATGGAGCGGCTGGTCACCCAGATCATCGAGGAGATCGTCGGCACCGTGCCGGGCGTGGAGGAGATCACCTCGATTTCTTCCGAGGGCAACAGCACCGTCCGCGTCCGGTTCGTGTGGGGCACCGACATCGACGCGGCCGCCCTGGATGTCCAGGCCCAGCTCGAAGACGAGATCAACGAGCTGCCGGAGGACATCGTCAGGCCCCGGGTCAGCAAATTCGACATCGCCAGCTTTCCGGTGGTTCTGCTGGGCATCTCCAGCAAGCTCGACCCCGTGGACCTCACCCAACTGATCGAAGACCAGATCCGCTACCGCTTCGCCCACATCCCGGGCGTGGCTCAGGTGGACCTCTGGGGGGGGTACAACCGGGAGGTGAGAATCGAGCTGGAGCCCGAGCAGGTCAAGGCGCTGGGCCTGCCGCTCGATCGGGTCATCTCGGCGATCGAGGACGCCAACCTGGACCTTCCGGCCGGCCGGATCGAGCAGGGGCGCTACGAAGTCACCTTGCGAGCCCCGGCCGAGTTCGCAAATCTCGACCAGATCCGAAACACCGTCATCGTGCAGCGAAACGGTGCCGCCGTGACGATCGGCCAGATCGCCCAGGTCAAGGACACCTACGAAAAGCAGACCCGGATCATCCGGGTCAACGGGGAGCGCGGCCTGCGGGTGGCCATCCGAAAGCAGGCCGACGCCAATACCGTCGAGGTGTCGCGGCGCGTGCTGGCCGAGATCCGGGCGGTCAACGAGGCCTTCCCGCAGATCAAGGTCTTCCCGGTGATCAACCAGGGAAACTTCATCGAGCGCTCCATCGCCAATGTGGCCCAGTCGGTGCTGTACGGCGGGGGGCTGGCCGTCCTGGTCCTGCTGTTTTTCATGCGAAGCGTGCGAAGCACGCTGGTGATTTCCCTGGCCATTCCGATCTCGATCATCGCCACCTTCGCCCTGGTCTACCTCGGAGGGTTCACCCTGAACCTCATGACGCTCGGCGGCCTGGCCCTGGGCGTGGGCATGATGGTGGACAGCTCCATCGTGGTGCTGGAGAACATCTACCGGCGGCGCGACGAGGATCGCGAATCGCCGCAGGCGGCCGCGGTGGAGGGGACCCGGGAAGTCGGGCCGGCCATCATCGCCAGCACCATCACCACCCTGGTGATCTTCCTTCCCCTGGCCTTCCTTCAGGGCGTCTCGGGCCTGTTGTTTCAGGAGCTGGCCTACGTGATCATCTTCGCCCTGGTCTGCTCGCTGTTGGTGTCGTTGAGCCTGGTGCCGACGCTGGCCTCGCGCTTTCTGAGGGAGTCCCGGGTGGTCGGCGTATATTCGGCGGCATGGCTCGACCGGTGGGCCGCCGCGGCCCGGTCCTTCTTCGCCCGGATCGAGAACGGCTATCGCGATCTTCTTCAAGCGGCGCTGCGCCACCCGGCGCGCACCGCGGGCGGCTCGGCGGCGATCCTCGGCGCGAGTCTGCTCCTGCTGCCGCTGATCGGCACCGAATTCCTTCCGCCGACGGACGAGGGGGAGGTGAGGGTCACGGGCGAGATGGAGGTGGGCACGCGGCTGGAGCTGGTGGACGAGCAGACGCGGATCATGGAAAGGATCGTGCAGGCCGCCGTGCCGGAGGCCGTCGCCTCGGTGGTGAGCGTGGGGGCGTCGGGGTGGCGGCCCGACGCGGGGGCGCGGGGCGATATTCGCCTGTCGCTGGTGCCGGTGGCCGAGCGGCAGCGTTCCAACGTGGAGATCGCCCGGGACCTGCGCCAGCGCCTGTCGGGCAATATCCCGGGGATGGAGGTGCGTACCCGCGCGCCCCAGGGGCAGTTCCTGCTGGACCGCATCCTGGGCGGGGATGAAGGCCTGGCCATCGAGATCCGGGGGTTCGACCTGGACACCCTCGACGCCCTGACCGCTCGGGTCGTCGAATCCGTCCGGGATCTGCCGGGAATCGCCGACATCGAGGTGAGCCGCCGCGCCGGCGTTCCGCAGCAGGAGATCCGGGTGGATCGCGACAAGGTGGCCGACGTGGGCTTGAGCGTGCGCAACGTGACCGAGGTCCTGGAGACGGCGATCGCCGGCTCCAAGGTGGGCGAGTTCAGGACGCAGGGAAACTCCTACCGGATCCTGACGCAGTTGAAGGACGCCGAAAAAAGATCCCTGGAGGAGATCCTGGACCTGACGCTCACGACGCCGGCCGGCGAGCAGGTGGCGCTTCGAAGCATCGTGAGCGCCGAAGGCGGCCGCGGGCCGGTCTTGATCGAGCGAAAAAACCAGCAGCGGCTGGTGACCGTCACGGCCAACATCGCCGGTCGCGACCTGGGCTCCGTGGCGGCCGACGTGCAGGGGCGCCTAAAGCAGATCGCCCGGCCCATGGGGTATGATCTGATCGTGGCCGGGAATTACGAGGCGCAGCAGGAATCCTTCAACGAGCTGATGACCTCCCTGATCCTCGCGCTTCTGCTGGTCTATATGGTCCTGGCCTGCCAGTACGAATCGCTGCGAAATCCCCTCGTCGTCATGGTCTCGGTTCCCCTGGCGGCCGTCGGCGTGCTGCTGATCCTTTTTCTGACGAAGACGACGCTCAATATCCAGTCCTTTATCGGCTGCATCATGCTGGGCGGGATCGTCGTGAACAACGCCATCCTGCTCGTGGATCAAGCCGGGCGGCTGCAGCAGCAGGGGATGAGCAGCCGCGACGCCGTGGCCGAAGCGGGCCGTCGCCGCCTGCGCCCGATCCTGATGACCACCCTGACCACCATCCTGGCCCTGGTGCCCCTGGCACTGGGGATCGGCGAGGGCGCCGACGCGCAGGCCCCGCTCGCGCGCGCCGTCATCGGCGGGCTCATCGCCTCCACCGCCATGACGCTGCTGCTCATCCCGGCGGTCTATACCCTGATGCATCCGGAACCGAGGGCCCGGGCGTTATGAAGACCAACCGGCCGATCGGATATCTATTCCTTGCACTGACCGTGGCCCTGACGGTCGGCTGCGCCCAGATGGATCGAAAGGCGATCCGGGATGTCCTGCAGCCCCCGCTTCGCGGAGAGGCCGAGTTGCCGATCGAGATTCCCGATATTTCACCGGACCCGGCCGCGGCCGAAGATCATTTTGCGCTTGCCCCCGACGGATCGGGCGAGCTGTCAATCGAGCAGGCCGTCATGATGGCGATTCGCAACAACCGGGACCTGAAGGTGCGACAAATGGGCCCGGTCATCGCCGGGACCTTCGAGCAGATCGAGCGGGGCCAATTCGACCCCGAGCTGTTCGCCGAGACGCAATATTCCGAAGAGCGGTTAAGGCAAACGGCCCGCTCCACCGGGACCCAGTTCAATGTGGAAGGGTCCGACACACTCACCACGGCGGGGATCCGGCAGGAGCTTGCCACCGGCACCTCCCTGGAGGCCTCGGTGGAGCACAGCCGAAGCACCTCGGATCGCACGCCCGAGCAGCAGACCGCCGTGGTCGGACTGAGCATCACCCAGTCCCTGCTGCGCGGATTCGGCCCGGCCGTGAACCTGGCCGCCGTCCGCCAGGCGCGCCTCGACGGCTTGTCCAGCCGTTACGAGCTTCGGGGATTTACCGAAGCGCTCGTGGCCGAGACCGAGATCGCCTACTGGAACTACCTGCTGGCCCGAAAACAGATCGAGATCGTGGATCAGTCGCTCGCCGTCGCCCGGCAGCAGCGCGACGAGGTGCAGCTTCGAATCGAGGTGGGCATCCTGCCGGCCGTGGAGGCGGCGGCGGCGCGCGCCGAGGTCTCCCGGCGGGAGCAGGCCTTGATCGAAGCCAAGAGTCTGCTGGAGGAAAACGCATTGAGGCTGCTTCAACGGATCGACCCGGCCCTGACGCTGCGGGCCGATGCGCGTCCCAATCCCGTCAGCGAGCCCGGCACGCAGCCCGAGCCGATCGCCGATCTGGCCGACCGGCTCGAGCTGGCCGAAAAGTCCCGGCCCGATCTGAAGGAGGCGATGCTGCGCCTGGCCCAGGACCGCCTGGAGACGGTCGTGACCCGAAACGGCCTATTGCCGAACCTGGACCTTTTCATGGCCCTAAGACAGATCGGTTTTTCGGACAACCTTCCGGACGCCTTCCGGGAGATCGACTCGAACACCTATCAGGTCACGGCGGGCCTGCGCTTGAGCCATTTTGTCCGAAACCGGGCGGCGGAGGCGAGGGATCTGGCCGCGCGCGCCTCCCGGCGGCAGGCCGCCGAGGCGGTGGCCAACCTCAAGGACCTGATCCGGCTGGACGTGAGGCTGGCTGCCAACGAGCTGGAGCGGGTGCGCCAGCAGATCTCGGCCACGCGCACGACCCGCATCCTGCAGGAGGAGACGCTCAAGGCCGAGCAGGAGCGCTTCGACGTGGGCTCCAGCACCGCCCTGACCGTGGCCCAGGCCCAGCGCGACCTGGTGGCCGCCCAGATCGCCGAGGTGAAGGCGGTTGTTCAGTACCGCATCGCCCTGGTCAATCTGTACCTTGCCGAAGGCAGCCTGCTGCAAAGGCGGGGGATCACGGTGGAAATGTAAGCTGCAAATACTTCTCAATCAGTAGCTTTCTCGTAAGTTCCCTTTAGCGCCAAAAATAGTCAAATCCATCTTTGTTGGTAGAGGGAAAAATGGCGGTGCACCCAAGGATTTGCCTTGTACTCGTGGCGCAAGAGAGGATCCTGTCGAAGGCCGGACTGCACATTAGAACCATACGGATTAATGGTCAAGATGACCTTTGCGTTTCTCCTTTCCTACCTTATGGATGGCCACTTTGCTGACACGATACTCGCCTTGATCGGAAGATACCACAAAATCGAGATCCACAACCTTGTCTCCTTCAAGCATGTCCACGCATGCCAGAAATCCATCATGATGTTTCACAACACCCTGATGGACTTCACCGAACTTTAATCGAAGGGTCCGTTTCGTCACCGCATCTTGAATGAGAAAAATGCCCTGACTCGTGGAGTTTTCCTTGATGTAGTCTACCATCGTTTGTTTTATCTTATCTTTTTGATCTGCCGGAATACTCTTATCATCTCCGGCATCGGCAACGGATAAAAGACAGGCTGAAACTAAGATAGCTCCTATCAGGCTTCCGACGATTTTCATTTTTTACCCCCCCTCTTTACATATTTTTTTTCATTTTATCATGAAATGACTAAGAATACTGTAAGCCGGCATGCTTAAAGAACAAAATAAACCTCCTTTTAAGTTTTGCTATACGGGCGTCAGGCTTGAGTTATTGAGTCTCTGGTGGCGCGTTTGCTGAATATCTGGCGGGGAGATTGGAGCATTGGAGATTGGACCGCGTTCTCGCTGCGGGCGCCGGATTAAAGCATTTACGATTTACCATTCACCATTTACCAAAATTTCCCGCCGGAACCAGTCAATGGTAAATAGTCAATAGGGAAAAATTCCCCTGGCGGGAAATTTTCTGCCCGGGGAGGGAATCGACCACGCCACTGTGCCGAAGACGCGGATTACAAATAAGCTCATTGTCTTATAATCTTGCAGTGATTTCCGTCAGTGTGGTTCTCCCTGGGCGAGCATTAGGAGTCAGGAATCCCTAGGAGAAGCATGGATATGCGGAATGAAATTGACTTGGCGGGAGATTGGGATTCAGGGCATCCTTATGCCTGGCGTGCCTGGCTCAGGGTGCGCCTACCTTGGTTCTTAATCGATATGGGTCTAGCCGATAAGGGGGAGGATTGCGAGAAGGTGGATGGCTGGCATCGTTGATACAATATGGATAACGAACAGAGTGCCTGCTATCATTGTAAAGTGGTGCGCCGGGGAAGGTTATGGGTGTGGGAAGATTCTAACTCTGACGGGTAAATTAATCCAGGACTGACGGTGGATTCTGCGAATCCAACGCCAGATTGAAGGATCGCTACGGCCGGGGCCCAGGCCCAGCGACGCCGATCGGGACGGGACCGGCACGGTGACCGCTCCTCGGGCGGCTACCGCGTCGAGGATCGCTACGGCCGGGGCCCAGGCCCAGCGCGACCTGGTGGCCGCCCGGATCGCCGAGGTGGAGGCGGTTGTTCAGTGCCGCATCGCCCTGGTCAATCTGTGCCTCGCCGAAGCCAGCCTGCTGCAAGGGCGGAGGATTACACTCGACCCTGTAGGCCCGCCGGATCCCGAAACGAGAAGCCTTCTCATCGGCGGCCATGAATGAGGACCTGGGGGGGCGGAAGGCTTCGGGAATTGCGGTAAGCACCGTTAGGCTTGTGTTGTAAATGCTCATCCGGTTTCATCGGCAGTTCGGGATCCCCGGAGGACTGAGTTTGCGGTTTTGCCTGCTGAATGGTATTCTAAAGAGATAGATTCGACGGATCATTCAAACCGGGAGGCGGAGAATATATGGGGACGAATCCGAAGGTAACGGCGACCAAACGGCTGCGCGAGCGCGCCAAGGCCGAAAAGCGCAAGGAAAAGATGCTTCGACGAGAAGCCCGAAAAAGAGAAAAAGAGGCCGCGCGTCCTCCCGAGGACGGCACGGATCCGGACCTTGCCGGCATCATCCCCGGCCCCCAGGAGCCGCTCTACTAATCTTGCCCGGCAGGCGGGATCTCGCCCGTTCGACCCCGCCGACTGTCTGAAATACAAATCAAGGCTAGGAAGCCATCCTACAGCGACCGATTCCCAAGTGGGAGATTGGAGCATTGGAAATTGGACCGCATTTTTGCTGTGGGTGCCGGATTAAACCATTTACAATTTACCACTTTCCATTTACCTAAATTTCCCGCCGGAGCCAGTAAACGGTAAATAGTCAATAGGAAGAAAATTTCCCTCATCGAACTGAAGGTTTGAAATACAAAGAAGTCCAGAAGGATATGCCCTGTTAGACAGCCTCTGAGCCGGCACTTGTAAGAGAAACGCCCACCAGCCGCGAAAACCAGTGGGCGTTTCGGCAGATAGCGGGCCAGGAAAATTCTATGCCCTGTACTTCCTTCTGAACAGCGCCAACCCGGCCAAGCCGGAGCCGAGGAGGAGAAGGGATGAGGGTTCCGGAACGGCGTCCACTCGGAAACTTGTTAACTGGCCACCGACTGCATGTCCAGTATTGTTGTTTGGATCCACGAACTGGAGTGTCCAATTGATATTAAATATGTCTGGATCGGGAGGGGTTAGCGGCAAGGCATCACTACTGAAGGCGGATAGGGTGTTGTCGATAAGATTCATCAAAAGTCTAGTCGGATCTAGGCCAGCCACACTTGCTGCTGACACAGTGGCTCCTACATGATATCGGTCTTCTCCGTGATAGAGGTCATCATTGGTCACGATGATCTGGTTGGTGCCGGTCCCCAGCGTTGCTGTATAACTGCCGATCGTAAGGCTAAGGGCAGTCAACGCTCCATCATAAAATCCGGTCTCACTAGATAAGGGTCGAGTATCGGGTGTCGTGGGATCGAATACATAGAAACCCGATAGAGTCTGGGTGCTGTTAAAGGTTCCAGCAAGGAGCGGAGATACCCCCGTTACCGTTCCCTCAAATTCAAATTTGATCCCCACAGCCTCTGCATCCCTGAATCCCCCGCCAACCAGGAGGAAACTGGCTATGGCGAATAGCGTAAGAGCGTTGAATCGCATTTGTCGCCTCTTTTCTTCCCCATAAGGATATGCCCTGTCAGACAACCTCTGAGCCGGTACTTGTAAGAGAAACGCCCACCAGCCGCGAAAACCGGTGGGCGTTTTGGTAAGAAGCGGTCTAGTAAATTCTACGCCCCATATTTCCTTTCTGTATTGGCTCGAAAAGCTGTGTTAATTTAAGGTATGCACGATTTGTGCCCCAGGTGCTAAAAATAGGGAAGCCCTTGATTTTGTTCAAAATAATTGGAGGATGTACTTGAGGCCCAAACTCTGTAACTGTTAAGTTTTCCGACGAATGATTGGGGGTAGCTTGGCCGCCAATCCGATTAAAGGTTCGTTTTCAAAGGCACCTTATTAGAATATTCTTAATTTCCGGTGGGGTGTAAAGAAATCCGACGTGGTTCGTCCCACGCCATTCCTGCGGGATTTGGAGCAATGGGAATTGGACGGCATTCTCGGTGCGGGTGCCTCATAAAACCATTTACGATTTACCATTCTCCATTAACCAAATTTCCCGCCAGCAGAGGTAAATCGTAAATGGTAAATGGGGAGAAAACTTCCCTGGCGGGAAATTTTCTGCCGGGGGAGGG
>CAYGBP010000058.1:15316-16017 GCA_964348105.1 uncultured Nitrospirota bacterium | reverse complement strand
ACCTTGCCCTTCTGGGGCTTTTCCTTCGCCACGTCCGGCACCTAGACCCCACCCGCGGTCTTTTCCATCTCCTCGCTGTATTTCACGAAGAGCCGATCCTTCAACGGCTTGAACTTGATCGCCACTTCCTTCTTTGCAGCGGTCGTATCTGCACTCATCCCCGTTTCCTCCTTTCACCACTTTCCGACTTGTCTTTCCCGCTCCAACCGGAGAGGGCCTGATGATTCCGACCGGACGGCTTCGCAGCCTGCCGGAGGGCCCGGTCACCCCAAGCCCAAATATTAGCACTCCATTCCAGTGAGTGCTAGCTGAATAATATCCTAATTTTTCAAAAAATCAAGACTTTTTTTGATCCATTTTTAAGGGAAAAAAGATTGACCTGGCAGGCAATTAGCAAAATTCAGATCATTACGCCTTTTTTCGAATGTCTTCTCCCGTTTTCTTTATTTCATGCGTCCCCGCCTCAGGAGCCCCTCTCTTTCTCGGCCTGGGCGCTCGTTTTCTCGTCCGCGCCTGACGGCTCCGTGGTGTCCGGACGGAGAATATCCTTAAATATTTCCCAGGCCTTGAGCAGATCGATCGCCTTCTGCAGCTGGGCGTCTCCTTCCCCCTCCCCGTCGGCCGCGGTCGGGCCCTTCGGCCCGGATTCGAGCTCCTTGAGCATTCGGGGCTTGGGCCTTTCCGCACCGGCCGGCGGCGTT
>CAYGBP010000058.1:12785-15306 GCA_964348105.1 uncultured Nitrospirota bacterium | reverse complement strand
TACGCCGACAACTGGGCGTATGTCATTTCCCCGGGCGGCGTTTCCCCCTCGAGGTGCCCTTCCAGATCCTTTTCCCGAATCCCCTGGGCTGATCCCGCGACATCGGCCTTGGCCGTCCGCTTCACCAGGATATGGGGCTCGATTCCGGTATTCTGAATCGATCGGCCTTTCGGTGTGTAATAGCGCGCCGTGGTCAGACGAAGCCCTGACCCATCGGACAAGGGTACAATGGTCTGCACCCGAAGGTTTGGGTGCCTAGAACAATGGCCCTTCCCCAGTCCTGCAACGCCCCCGCCACGATTTCGGAGGCGCTGGCGCTGCCCTCGTTGACGAGAATTATCATCGGAACCCCGGTCAGCGGCGCGCGATAATTTGAACTGTATTCCTCCTCCTTCCCCTCCCGACTCTTGATCGTGACGATCGCACGATTCGGATCCAGGAACTGCTCCGAAACCTCCACCGCGCTGCTCAGCAGGCCCCCGGGGTTGTTGCGGAGATCAAGAATCAAAGAACCCATCTTCTCTTCCTTGAGCTTCTTGATGGCCTTCTCCAAATCCCTCCCGGTCTGCTCCTGAAACTGCGAAACCCTGATATAGCCGATCTTGTCCTTGAGCATCTCGTAGCGTACGCTCTTAATCCTGATAATGGCCCGGACCAACTCGAAATCAATCGGCTCCGGGCTGTCTTCCCGAGCGATGGTCAGAGTCACCCGGGTTCCCTTGGGCCCCCGCATCTTGTTCACGGCATCCAGAAGGGTCATGTCCTTCGTCGGTTCTCCGTTCACCTTGACGATATGATCCCCGGCCAGGATCCCCGCCTGCTCCGCCGGGGTGCCCTCGATCGGGGCGATCACCACCAGCCGGTTATCCTTGATGGAAATCTGGATGCCGAGACCGCCGAACTCCCCCCGCGTATCCACCTGGACTTCTTTATAGATATCCGGCGGCATGAAGGCCGAATGGGGGTCAAGGGTGTTCAGCATCCCCCGGATGGCCCCGTAGACAAGCTCCTCGGATTCCGTCTCCTCAACGTAATTTCTCTGAATCTGTGAAAGGACCTCGCTGAATATCCGCAGGTCTTCGTATGTGTCTCCCTGCGCCAGCCCCTTGCTCTCCAGGACCCGCCCCATCAGAATACCCAGCAGGAGAGTGGCCATGAAAACCACGCCGACCAAACCCATCCATTTTCTTCTAAAAACCATCGATTATCCCCCTAGCGGTTCGCTTTTAACCATGTTAACGGATCTATGGGTTTCTCTCCCTTGCGCAACTCAAAATAGAGCCTGTCGCCTTCCGTCATCCCCGTATCGCCGGTTTCGCCGATCAATTGGTCGCCATCGACCCTGTCGGCCATCGAGACAAGGATCCTGGCGAGGTGTGCATACAGTGTATAATAATTTTCCCCGTGATCCAAGATCACCACCATCCCGTACGCCGGAAACCAATCCGCGTAGACGACCTCACCGGCATAAACCGCCCGGATGGCCTGTCCTTGCTTGGCAGAGATCTCGATGCCCTTACGATAGATATAGCTGTCGAACTTCGGATGCTTCTGCAGTCCAAAGGGGCTCAGAAGACGCCCGCTGACCGGCCAATTCAGGCGGCCGCGGCTCTTGGCGAAGCCTCCCGGCAGCGGGCGCGTCGACCCGTCCTTTTTCTGCATCGCCTCCCGCTTGCGCTTGAGTCGCTTGATCAGAGACTGCAATTCCTGCGAAGAGGATTCCAGCTCGCCGATGGTCTGCTCATAGGTTTTCTGCTCCGTCCGGATCTTCGCCAACATCCGGTCCTTGGCCCTTTTCTCCCTTCGGATCTGCTGTACCTTGCGCTCCAACTCACCTCGATAAGTCACGAGCCCCCCTTTGAGCGCGTCGAGATCCGACCTCTTCTTTTCCATCTCTCTGACGGAGGCTTCAAATCTTCCCAGAAGCTCGGCCTCCTTCCGGCTGATCCGCATTAGATAGCTGTATTGGCGCATAAAATCCTGATATCCGTCCGCCTGGAACAGAATCTTGGCATAGGGGGTCTGACCCTGCATGTAGATCGACCGAAGGCGCTGCTCGACGCGGCCCCTCTGATGAGCGACGCTCTCGCGCAGTAGCTCCAACTGGCGCTCCACCCCTTCGATTTCCCGATCCCGCTGTCTGATCTTGGCCTGGATATCGGGTATTTCCCGCCGACGTGCCTGGAGCTGGCGGTCAGATACTTCAAGGTTCCTCAAAATGGAGCGCTCCTCCTGCCCGGCGGCTTTCTTCCTCCCTTCCAGCTCCTCAAGCTCTTGCCTAATTCTCTCCAGGGATTTTTCAGACTCCTGGATCTTGCCGGGTCGGCGTTCCTGACCCAGGACCGCATCCGACGTGAGCAGGCACAAGCCTACCACCAGCGCCAGGCCCCACCGCAGGGTCATAATCCCCCCGATCGTCGATGGAGCCTCAAGAAGCTCCGGGAGGAGAGGTAGCCGCCCATTCCCCCCAGCAAGGCGGCCGCAACCATGAAGCCGGTCGTGAACGAACCATCCTCCGCCA
>CAYGBP010000058.1:11570-12775 GCA_964348105.1 uncultured Nitrospirota bacterium | reverse complement strand
AAACAACAACACCTCCGGGGGGAAAAACCGGAAATCCAGTCCCGCCCAGATCAGATCGCCGCCTTCCACGAACCTTCGGCGAGCGAGCATGAACAATCCGCCGAGGGAAAGCAAGGCCAGGATGGCGCCCGACAATCCGACGAACGCCCCCTCGATAAAGAAGGGCGCCCGGATAAACCCGTCCCTGGCCCCGATGAGGCGCATCAACTCGATTTCGTCCCTCCGGGCATAGATCGAAATCCGGATGGTGTTTGCAGAGATCGTCACGACTGCCACCGCCAACAGGCCCCCGACGGCCAAGCCCACCCACTTGATAAACCGTGCGAGGGCCGTGAAGCGTCCAAGCCATTCCAAACCGTCCTGCACCTCCTCCACCCCTTGAATCAGGCGTATCTCCTTGGCCAGCTCGCCTACCACCTCAGTCGTCTGAAACGCCCGCTCAACCTTAATGTCATATGAGGCGGGCAGCGGATTATCAATCAAGCCCTGCAGAATCACGGCTTGATCCTCGAGCCTGGACTCAAACAGCTTCAGGGCCTCAGCCTTGGACGTGAAAGAGATTCGTTCCACCGCGGGAAGTCGCCGAATCTGCTCCTCGATCCTGCGGGTCTGCTCCACGCTGAGCCCGTCTCGAAGATAGGCCGTAATGGCAACCTGATCGCGGATCTGTCCCGCGACCCCGTGCAGGTTAAGGTAGATCAAAAGAAAAACACCGAAAACCAGAAGGATCAAGGCAATCGTGACGGTGGTGGCAATGCTGAGCAACCGATGTCCGCTCAGATTCACCAGTGCTTCACGGAAGAAAAGAATAATTCTCACGAACCCCTCCGGCCGTCGTCATAAACAATGCGGCCTTTCTCAAGCGAGACTCTTCGCTTTCTGAATTTCTGAGGGATCGTGTGCTGATGGGTCGCCACCAGGACGGTGGCGCCTTTCGTATTAATCTCCTTCAAGAGGGTGAAGATCTCCCATCCCAGCTGTTCGTCCAGATTTCCCGTGGGCTCGTCGGCCAAGATGATGGAGGGCTGGATTACCAGAGCGCGGGCGATGGCGACCCGCTGCTGCTCCCCTCCGGACAGCTGCGACGGGAAGTGGTCCTTCCGGTCGGAGAGCTCCACGATCCGCAGGGCCTCCTCGGGCGGCATCGGGCGGCTCGCGATGTCGGTGACCACCGCGACGTTCTCCAGCGCGGTCAGGCTCGGGAT
>CAYGBP010000058.1:10047-11560 GCA_964348105.1 uncultured Nitrospirota bacterium | reverse complement strand
GCGGGCGATTGCGACCCGCTGCTGCTCCCCCCGGGTAAGTCGAATCGGGTAGGATTCCGAACGACTGCCCAGGCCCACGGCCCGGAGCACTTCATTGACCTTCGATCGAATTTCGCTCCCCGCCAGGCCGATGATCCGCAAGGGCAGAGCGACGTTTTCGAAGGTCGTCTTCTGGTATAAGAGCCTGAAATCCTGAAAAATACAGCCGATGTTCCTTCGCAAATAGGGGATGCTGGCGTCCTTCAGGTAATTGAGGTGCGTCCCCAGCACATGAATCTGGCCGA
Organism: uncultured Nitrospirota bacterium; assembly: GCA_964348105.1. Lineage (GTDB taxonomy): Bacteria > Nitrospirota > Nitrospiria > DATECO01 > DATECO01 > CAYGBP01. The sequence continues at coordinate 11,276 of CAYGBP010000058.1, read as the reverse complement.
AGGTCGGCCGCTCCTCGCAGGTGATCAGTCGCAGAAGCGTGGTTTTTCCCGCTCCGCTCGGGCCGGTCAGGAAAACGAATTCCCCTTTCTTAATGGTCAGATTGATATCGTCCAGGGCCGGGATTCCGCCCTCGTAGTCCTTGTATACGTGAAACAGCTGAATCATGAATCATCCTTGTCTTTCTTGCTGACGAGGTAATCCAGGATGAGATCGTCAAGGCTCTTTTTCTCCCGGTCCTTCGAAGCCGGTGAGGCGGTCCCCGGCGAAGACGGTGCCGATTTGGCCGGCCCCTGGCCCGCTGTGCCTTCCAGAAGTCGGCCGGAAGTCAGTTCCTTGATCATGAGGGAATGCTGCTGTTTCATCAAATCTTTCACGATGCTTTCAAGGTATTCGGCCTTTACGATGTCGGAGTAGTTGGTCTTCTGCGTAACCAGAATGGCCCCTTTGAAGAAAAGCTGGGTCGTAATGACGGGGCTGCTTCGCCCCCCGTCTTCCGTTTGAATGTGATAAATCTTTCCCTGATACTCCATCTCCGTGTTCATTCCGCTGATCATATGAGATTCACTCCCTCCAAAACGTCAGGGCCTTCGCCGCTAAAACCGCATGGCTGACCGGTGCGGTTACGGCGTCCACTCGGCAACCTCCACCGTGTTCTGAATATGCTTGACACGTGTTTGGCCCGAAGCCGACTCCTCGACCACGACGAGATCGAATCGACAACAGATATTCTCCAGCTTCTTGCGGGTCATGTAGAATTGCGAGGCCTTAATCAGATGCTCCTGCTTGCGTCGGTCCACGGCATCCTGGGGCGCTCCGAAGCGGTTCCCTCTCCTGGATTTCACTTCCACAAACACCAGGTATTCCCCGTCCAGAACGATCAGGTCGATTTCTCCGCGCGGCGTGCGAAAGTTTCTGTCTAGGATTCGATAACCCCGCGAGGTCAGAAACCGGCCGGCGATCTCCTCCCCCTTTTTCCCGAACAGGGATGATGCAGTGCCCAATCAGCTCAACTCCTTGACCCCACGGAAGGTCCGGCGATGAATCTCGCATGGGCCGAAGCGCCGCAGGCGCTCGAGGTGTGCACGCGTCCCATAACCTTTGTGAGATGCGAAATCATACACAGGGTACTGCCGGTGATAGTCCGACATCATTTCATCCCGGGTCACCTTGGCCACGATGGAAGCCGCGGCGATGGTTTGACAGGTGCGGTCGCCACGAATGATGGAGC
>CAYGBP010000058.1:0-9989 GCA_964348105.1 uncultured Nitrospirota bacterium | reverse complement strand
GAATCGCTAGGTCTGGCAACCGGATGGCGTCGAGAAGCAAATGGTCCGGCGTCGATCGCAGGGCGGCCAGGGCCCTTCGCACGGCTAGGTAAGTGGCTTGGAGAATGTTCACCCGATCGATGGTACGATGATCGATGATGCCGACGCCGATATCAACGGCGCAGGACCTGATGATCCGACAAAGCGCTTCCCTGGCATTGCGCGTCAACTGTTTTGAATCCCGGATCCCTTGGATTCGAAGGCGCCTCGGCAGGATCACGGCGGCCGCTACGACCGGCCCTGCCAACGGCCCGCGACCCGCCTCATCCACCCCTGCAACGCAGGAATAACCTTGTCGGGAAAGACGCTCTTCCCAGTATGACATTTCCTGAAGCCTTCGCTCCTCGGAAAGGTCCATGGAGGTTACTCTTTTACACTCACCGTTTCCTGACCCTGGGAAGGCTCTGCGGCGGATGGGGTCTCCTCCGCAGGCACGGCAGCGGCCGCCTTTCCGCTGAACTCCTTTTCGGCGATGTAGGCCGCTTTTCCTTGACGCTCCCGCAAATAATAGAGTTTGGCCCGGCGCACACTGCCGGCCCGGACCACCTGAATTTGCTGGATGAAAGGGGAATGAATGGGAAAGACGCGCTCCACGCCTACGCCATAGGAAATTTTTCTGACGGTAAAAACCTCGCGGTTCCCGCCCTTTTTCTTTCCGATAACGACCCCTTCAAACACCTGGATTCGCTCCTTTTCCCCCTCGACCACCTTTGCGTGAACCTTGACGGTGTCCCCGATGTTGAAGGCGGGAAGCGTTTTCTTCATCCATGACGTTTCGAGACGTTTAATAGTGTGATCCATGAATCGATCCTCCGAACGCTGATGAGCTGATTGAAATCAAGACCCTGCGATCAACCTTGAAAAAACCCTCGGTGTCAAAGGACACAACCCGACCGTTCCGTCAGCAATGATCAGGCAGATCGGTGCTCGGCCTGCGAGGTTCCTCCCTTTCCCGCCGCTTGGCTTCTTCGAGAAGCTGCAGATCCAGGGGGGAGAGCCGGCGCCTCCGGACGGCACCTTCAATCAAATCAGGCCGGTTCCGATAGGTGGCCATCAACGCCTGCTGTCTCCGCCACCGTGTGATGGCCCCATGGTCGCCGGATCGAAGCACCTCGGGCACCTCCATCCCCCGAAAGTGCGCCGGACGGGTATAATGGGGGTATTCCAGAATGCCCCCCTCGAACGACTCCTCGATCCCCGATTCCGGATGGCCGAGCACGCCGGGAACCAGTCGAACGGCCGCGTCGACCGCCAGCAAAACCGGCAGCTCCCCTCCCGTCAGGATATAATCGCCGATCGAAAATTCTTCCGCGTCCAGCCCCTCTCTGACCCGCTCGTCGATTCCCTCATAATGACCGCAGATAAAGACGACCCTTCGGCGCTCGCGGCTCAGCTCCTCGGCCCGATCCTGATTGAACCGGATCCCTCGCGGAGAGGGGATCATGATCCTCGGCCCTGGTGCTTCGCGAACAATCCGGTCGATACAGGCAAAAATCGGCTCGGGTTTGAGGACCATCCCGGCCCCTCCTCCGTAGGGGGCGTCATCCGTGACCCGATGCCTGCCTTCGGCGAATTCCCGGATATCATGGAGGTGAAACCGTACCAGGCCTTTGGCTTGGGCGCGTCCCAGGATGCTCTGATCCAGCACAGGACGCACCATCCCGGGGAACAATGTCAGGATATCGATGGCCAGGCTGGGTTTCATCTATTCGGATCCCCGATCATTGCAAGGCGCCTGGAGGCGCAGGTTATTCCAGGATCTCCAGTACGCAGCGCTTGCCCATCTTGGTTCCGGCGGCATTCAGAATCGTGCGCATCGCCCGGGCCGTCTTTCCTTCCTTCCCGATGACTTTTCCCAGATCTTCGGGCGCCACGCGGAGCTCAATGATGGTGGTTTTTTCCCCGTCTGTCTCTTTGACGGAAACCTCTTCAGGCTTATCCACCAGCGATTTGGCAATTGACTCGATTAGATCCCGCATCGCAGCCACCTCCGTTCCAACCTTCTGCAGTTCCCGATCCGTCCGATCGAAAGCTCAGTCCAAGCACCGACCTCGGCTCATTCGAGGCTGCGGGCCATCCGCCCATGAGGCGACCCCGGTAAACCCTGGCTGCTTGTTTCCTGTCAGGCGAGGAGCGGTCAACGAATGTTCGCTCAGTCTCCCGCCCTGTCCTGACGAAAGGCCTGCTCGGCCGAGAGGCGAAGCAGTCATCCGAGACAGCCGAGCAACCGGCCGATCGCGGCCCGCCTCACACCGGCCGCTGTTCTCCGGGACGGCCCCTGGCCGTCGTCCGGAAAATCCGCCAAGTCCCGCAATTCGGTATCCGGTTCAATCAACCGGATGCCACGGCCTTCGTCTTACGCATAAGATCTCTCACCGTATCGCTCGCCTTAGCGCCCTTCTGAACCCAAGCCGCGACCTTCGCGCTGTCGAGGCGGACTGCATTTTCCTTCGCCAGCGGATCATATGTCCCGACCACTTCCAGAAAGCGGCCGTCCCTCGGGCTCCGACTGTCCGCCACGACGATACGGTAAAAAGGCCTTTTGTGTTTCCCCAGTCTTGAAAGTCTGATCTTAACCGTTTTCCTCACCCCCTCAACAGAAGATCGGCCAACCTGTGGCGATTCGCGCCTCGGCCGAACGTCTTCATCATTTTCTGCATCTGCTTGAACTGTTTTAGCAGTCGGTTGACCTGCTGAATCGATGTCCCGCTACCACGGGCGATCCTCAGCCGCCGGCTGCCATTGATAATTTGAGGACGCTGCCGCTCGCGCGGCGTCATCGAGTCCAGAATGGCCGTCATCCCCTTCAACTCCCGCTCGGGCCCGGCATCGTCCGCCTTCAAGCGGGTTTTGATCGCGGACAGTCCCGGCAGCAGCCCCAGGATGTCGGAGAGCGATCCCATTTTGCGAACCTGGCGGATTTGATCCCTCAAATCCTCCAGGTTCATCTCCCCCGAACGGGCCACCCGTTGCAGGGCCTCCACGCCGTCCTCCGGAATCGCCGACTGGGCCCTCTCGATGAGTGACAGCACGTCACCCATCCCGAGAATTCTCGATGCCATCCGATCGGGATAGAAGGGCTCCAACGCTCCCAGCCCTTCCCCCGTCCCAACAAACTTGACCGGCTTTCCGGTTACGGCATGCATCGAAAGAAGGGCGCCGCCCCGAGCATCCCCTTCCGTTTTGGTCATGATGATTCCGTCAAAGCCGACCGACTGATGAAACTTCTCGGCGATTGAAACCGCGGCCTGACCTGTCATCGAATCGGCAACCAGCAAGACTTCATGCGGCGCGGTCCTGTCCCGAATCCCTACCAGCTCCGCCATCAAAGCCTCGTCGATCTGCAACCTTCCGGCCGTATCGAAAACCACCACATGATACCCGCGACGGACGGCTTCGTCGCGACCCCGTTCACATACGCGAATGGGATCGTCTCCCGGATCCGGAGCCAGGACATCCACGGGAATCTGGCGTCCCAACACGCGCAACTGCTCTACCGCCGCGGGTCGCTTCGTATCGGCCGCCACCAGCAGGACCTTTTTTCCCGATTCATGGAAACGCTGCGCCAGCTTCGCCGCCGTCGTCGTCTTGCCCACGCCTTGAAGTCCCAGCAGCATCAGGACCGTAGGAGGCTCAGAGGCAAACCGAATGGACTCATCCGCTCCACCCATCAAGGCCGTCAGCTCATCGCGCACGATCTTGATCACTTGCTGCCCGGGAGTGAGGCTCTCCAGCACTTGCTGCCCGACCGCCTGCGCCCTGATTCGATCGATGAAGCCGCGCACCAAATCGTAATGGATATCGGCTTCAAGCAGCGCGAGGCGCACCTCACGCAGCGCGGTCCCCACATCCTGTTCGGTGAGCGAGCCTCTGACCCGCAACGACTTGAAAATACGGCCTAATTTATCAGACAGTGCTTCCAGCATAACAATCCCGGCCGGCCACGGCTGGGCGACGGAAAATGCTCTAGCCTATCGATTTTTCTTAGAAATTAACGAATATGAGTTTAAATGATTTAGGGTGCAAAGTCAAGGTACAGGTTCAACGGTCGTGCCTGGTACGGGTCTCCTTGACCTCATGAATAAAAAGATGCTAAATTATAAAGATTTAGAATATGGATGCCGGTCAGGAGCCGTATGCGCGTCGCGGGCGGACTAATGAAGGGAAGAGTTCTACGATCGATCCGGGGGACGGGCGTGCGCCCGACTTCCGCAAAAGTCCGTGAGGCCATTTTCGATTTTCTCGGGGGGCGGGTCGAGGGGGCGCGGTTCGGGGATTTTTTTGCCGGAGTGGGTGCCGTGGGGATCGAGGCCCTCAGCCGCGGCGCTACCCATGTCGTCTTCGTGGAACGCGATCCGCGCTCCTTGCAGGTCATTCGGCGCAATCTGCTGTCGTGCGGGCTGATGGATCGGGCCACCATCCTTCCTCGGGATGCCCGTGCGGTCCTGAGGGACGCAACCCTGCGCAAACGCGGGAATCGTTCTAGCGAGCCGTTCGGGATCGTATTTGCCGACCCGCCTTACAAGGGTTCCACGGCATTGGATTTCTTGCGCCTGATGCAGGACAGCGAGCTCCTCGGCCGCGACGGCCTCCTGATCATCGAGCATGACCGAAGGCAACTGCTGCCTGACCGATCCGGCGCGCTGGGTCGCCTCAAAATGTATCGTTACGGGGACACCATGGTTTCCGTTTACACCCCCGACAGACCGAACCAGCAGGGGCAGGCATGAAAAAAGTTGGAATCTATCCCGGGACCTTCGATCCCGTAACGTACGGCCATATCGATATCATCAAGCGTAGCCTTTCGGTGTTCGACCGGATTATCGTGGCGGTCGCCCCCAATCCGCAGAAAGCCCCTTTATTCGATGTCAAGGACAGGGTCTTCATGATCCAGGAGGCGACGCGGGGGATGGATAATGTGAAGGTCGAGCAGTTCGACGGCCTGCTGGTGGAATTTGCCAAGCGTCAGGGGGGGATTGCGGTGATCCGGGGATTGCGCGCCGTATCCGATTTCGAGTACGAACTGCAGATCGCGCTGATGAACCGAAAGCTCGACACCGAGGTGGAAACGGTTTTCATGATGCCCAGCCAGGAATATACATACCTAACCTCGAGCATCGTAAAGGCCGTCGCAAGCTATGGCGGGGAAATCAAGGATTTTGTCCCTGAAATTGTGCGAAAAAAACTGAAAGAAAAAATCGGGAAAGGAATGCCATGAAGCTCGCCCGCCGTGTTTCGGCCATCCGTCCGTCCGCCACCCATGCCATGAGCGTCAAGGCTAAGGAGTTGCAGGCCAGAGGGATCGACGTGATCGACTTTGGCCTCGGGGAACCCGACTTCGACACGCCGCGGGAAATCAAGCGGGCCGCGATCGAGGCGATCCGGAGCGGGTACACGAAATACACCCCGCCTTCCGGCGCGGACGATCTCAAGGCCGCCGTGCTGGAGAAATTCAAGACCGAAAACGGGATCAGTTACGAGAAAAACCAGGTGGTCATCTCGTGCGGCGCCAAGCACAGCCTGTTCACCCTGGCCCAGGTCTTATTTGAAGGGGGGGACGAGGTGATCGTCCCGGCCCCCTACTGGGTGTCTTATCCCGACCAGATCCTCGTCAACGGCGCGAAAGCCGTGATCGCTCAGACCCGCGAGTCCGAAGGGTTTCTGCTGACGGCAGAGGATCTGAGGCGGCACATCACGCCTCAAACCCGGGCGCTGATCCTCAACAGCCCCAGCAATCCCACCGGGGCCGCGTATGAGAAAAAGCGTCTGGAAGAAATCGCACAGATCGTGCTGGAGCATGATTTTCTTGTGATATCCGACGAAATTTATGAACGATTTGTCTATGATGGCTTCAAGCATTTCAGCTTCGCCAGCCTCGGGGCAGACGTCAAGGATCGAACGATCGTGGTCAACGGTGTATCAAAGACCTTTTCCATGACCGGATGGCGGATCGGTTATGCCGTCGGTCCGCGGGAAGTCATGAGCGCCATGAGCAATCTCCAAAGCCAGAGCACGTCCAACCCCTGCTCCATCTCCCAGCGCGCGGCTGTGGCGGCCCTTCGCAGCTCATCCAAGGAAACAGTGCGGATGCTCAAGGAGTTCGATCGCCGTCGTTCGCTGATGTTTAAGGCCTTGAAGCGCATCAAGGGCCTTTCATGCGTTTCCCCGCAAGGAGGTTTTTACCTTTTTCCCAAGGTTTCGTCCTATTTCGGAAAAGAATGGAACGGCCGGACGATTCGCGGTTCTCAGGAAATGGCAGAGTATCTGCTTGAGGAGGCCGCTATCGCGGTCGTTCCAGGCGACGCCTTTGGCGCCGATGACTATATTCGGATGTCCTATGCCACCCCGGCGGCGAAAATCCGCACGGGGCTGGACCGAATGCAGGAGGCGTTGACCAAGCTTTGAGGCGGGTCGCGCGGCCGACGATGGGTCGTGGCGGCTCCCAACGGAGGAAATCGTTACAGATGCCGGTTTACGACTACAAGTGTCAATCCTGCGGTCAGCAAATCGAAAAGATTCAAAAATTCTCCGATCCGCCGCTCACCCGCTGTGAGACATGCGGCGGGCCGCTGGTCAAGCTTCTCTCCCCGCCCGCACTCGTCTTCAAGGGCAGCGGCTGGTATATTACGGACTATTCCCGAAAAGGGAAATCCAAGGAAGGCGCAGACGCGTCGACCGAGAAAAAGGGGTCGGAAGCCGGCAAAAACAAAAGCGATGCCGGCGGGTCAACTTCCGCGGGCGCTTCGAAACCTTCGGGATCGGACTCTCCCGCTCCCAAGAAAAAAGATCCGAATTAGGATTACGCCTCCGCGCCCGCAACCCGAATGTCGCAGACTTCCATCAAGTCTTTCTGGCGGATTTGACCCGCCCGGATCAGGGTAAAGGGCTGGCTGGTGACATCCAGCACGGTGGACGGCAGCCCCCCGGGCGTGGGGCCGGCGTCAAGTACGATACCGATTTCCCCGCCAATCTGCGTGAGGATCGGCTCCACACGGGAAGAACTCGGTTGACCGGAGCGATTGGCACTGGTAGCCGTAATCGGACCTCCCAACATTTCGAGCAAGAGGCGAGCCGTTAGGTTTGCCGGAATCCTGATTCCCACCTTCCCGGAACCACCCGTGACGGCCGACGGAATCTTCTCCGAAGCATGAAAGACCAGGGTCAGGGGCCCGGGCCAGAATCGGGTCATGACCGGGATGACCTGCGGCGGAATAAAACGGACCAGTCCTGACAGCCGCTCGAGATTATCGGTCAGCAGGAGAAGGGGGCGGCTTCGTTCCCTCTTCTTAATGCGAAACACGGACTGTGAGTTCAATCCGTCCGCTCCGAGTCCATAGAAGGTCTCGGTCGGAAACACAATCACTTCGCCCCGACGGATCGCGTCAACGGCCTTTTGAAGGAGGCTTGAATCCGGGGCTCGAGGATCGATTTTTAAAACTCTCGCCATCCAATACCTTGGCTTTCTCCTGAATGCTTTTTTCAAGCTTTGCCTTGTAGGCCCGGAGCCGATCGGCCACCTTGCCATCTCTTCGCGCCAGGATCTGGGCGGCGAAAATTCCGGCGTTCTTTGCCCCCGCCTTTCCAATGGCCATCGTCGCCACCGGGACCCCCCCGGGCATTTGAACGATGGACAATAACGAATCCAGCCCGCTGAGGACGGTCGTCTCAATCGGCACCCCGACGACTGGCAGAATCGTTTCGGCCGCGATGACGCCCGGGAGATGGGCTGCTCCGCCGGCCCCCGCGATAATGACCTGGACGCCCTTTTCCTCTGCCCTGCGGACGATTTCGCGGGTGCGCTCCGGCGAGCGGTGCGCGGAGGTCAGAGCCACTTCATAACCGATCCCCAGCTCCTCCAGAATCTCTCCGGCTTTTTCCATTGTTGGAAGGTCCGAATCACTTGCAATGACGATGATGACCAATATATTCTCGGCCATTTCTTTCTTCCTCCGGTTTACAACCCTTTTCATTTTTAACCGATTCCCTGGCGATCCAAGGCCCTGCCGCCGATATCGCGCCGAAACTGCATTCCGTCGAACCGGATGCGGTCAACCGCTTGATAGGCCAGGTCACGCGCCTCAGTCAAGTTTTTCTCAAGGGCCGTAACCCCCAGCACGCGTCCACCCGCCGTCACAATCCCTCCTCTCTCCATTGCCGTGCCAGCATGAAAGACAAAGACGCCCGGCATTGGATCGAGCTTTTCCAGCCCCCGGATCGGGTCGCCCTTCCGATAAGGACCCGGGTAACCCGATGCCGCCAGGACAACGCAGAGGGCCGCCATCGGCCTCCAGCGAACCGCCTTCGGATCCAGACGTCCTTGCGCCGCATCCAGCAGCAGATCCGCCAGGTCATTCTCGAGAAGGGGCAGAATCACCTGGGCCTCTGGATCTCCGAACCGGCAGTTGTACTCCAGGACCTTTGGACCCTCCGGGCCGATCATCAGCCCGATGTAGAGGACGCCACGGTAGGGCGACCCGGCACGGGAAAGCCCTTGCAGGGTCGGTTGAATGACCTCGCGCAATACCCTCTCTCGGATTTCATCCGATACGACCGGCGCTGGGGCATATGCGCCCATCCCGCCGGTATTGGCCCCGCGGTCGCCGTCGCCGATCCGTTTATGGTCCTGCGACGCGGGCATCAGAACGGCATCCGTACCGGCGCAAAAAGCCAGGAGCGTGGCCTCCTCTCCAACCAGGAATTCCTCGATCACAATGCGCTCGCCGGCGGCACCGAATACCCGCCGCTTCATCATCTGCTCTATCGACTGTTCGGCCTCCGACTGGGTCTGGGCGATGACCACTCCCTTCCCCGCCGCCAAACCGTCCGCCTTCACCACGATCGGCCCGGATCGGGAACGGACGTATCGGATCGCGGCGGCCGGATCGGAAAAACTCTCAGCCTGTGCTGTGGGAATCCCGTGCTCGACCATGAATTGCTTCGCGAAGGCTTTACTGGACTCGATTCGGGCCGCGCCCTGACTGGGCCCGAAGATTTCCAGCCCTTCGGCTTGAAACCGATCGACGATTCCCATGGATAGCGGGAGCTCCGGTCCGACCACGGTCAGGTCGACCTGCCGCTCCTTCGCCACGGACAAAAGGCCCTCCAGGTCATCCGGCTGGATCGGGAGACATTCGGCAACGCTGGAGATTCCCGGGTTGCCGGGGGCGCAAAGAATCCGCCGCCGCCTGCGGCTGTTGCTCAATCTCCAGGCAAGGGCGTGCTCCCGCCCCCCGCCTCCGACCACCAGGATATTCATGTCAAACACCTTGCTTCAAGAAATCCCCCTGACAGCGGGACCTGCTCCTCCGCCGGGGGTTTCACCACGCCCCTTGCAGCGCGTCCTGAGTTTCGATCACCCCGATATGAGCGAGCATTCAGACGGACCAGAAGGAAGGCCCCTTCTCCGGCGCGCAGTCTCCTGGTCAACAGATTGGCCGGACCGAATGGTGAGAGCGGACACAAGCGGGCGAACCCGGCTTCTTCGCACTTTTTCAGTGACGAAAATGTCTCATCCCGGAGAAGATCATGGCGATGTGATGCTCATCCGCAGCCTGGATCACCTCTTCATCCCGAATGGATCCGCCGGGTTGAATGATGGCCGTGGCTCCTGCTTCGGCTGCCGCATCCACACCATCGCGAAAGGGGAAAAATGCGTCAGAGGCTACGGCAGTACCTTGCAATGAATGTCCCATGCGCTTAGCCTTTTCTACGGCGAGCATGGATGAATCTACTCGCGACATTTGCCCTGCTCCAATTCCAACGGTTCGGTCCTGAGTTGTATAGATTATCGCATTTGACTTGACCCACTTAGCAATCTTCCAACCAAATTTCATGGCTGCCCATTCATATTCTGATGGAGTACGCTCTGATACCACTCTCAATTTTGTTTCGTCCATATTTAGAAAATCTTGATTCTGTAATAAAACACCCCCTGTTACACGCTTTATATC
>CAYGBP010000057.1:15797-16236 GCA_964348105.1 uncultured Nitrospirota bacterium | reverse complement strand
CACCGCAAAAGTGTTCGGCGGCTCGGCGTGATGAAGAATGACAGAGAATTGTTTCCTGTCGATCTGGCCGATCAGATCCGTGTTTCGGATTGACTGCCTGATTAGGCCGGCGAGCGTATTGAGTATTTCCTCATCCTCCGGCTGGTCGATTTCTACCGTCAGTATTGAAAAGAAGTATGTGTATCGCATTGCCCGTCTGGCTTCGGAGTCGAGGAGGAACTTGAAGAAGTCCTCGGGCAAGGTTTCTGATTGATCATCAAGCATTCCGGTCGACCTCCCCCGCAGCGGAATTGGGATGGTGTTGGGATGCGGCTGTTTCGGAGCGATTCGATTAATATACGCTGAACTACTAGTTATTTCAAGGCTTAAAGATCAGACGGTCCGGTTCAGGTCGTATTTTTTTATCTTGTAGAGGAGCGCTTTGTAACTGATTTGCAGG
>CAYGBP010000057.1:14498-15787 GCA_964348105.1 uncultured Nitrospirota bacterium | reverse complement strand
GGTTCCAGTTCTCATCGTGCTTCCTCCGGCTGGCGGCCCCGCGACGCGCTCAGGCGCTGTCCGCGAGCCCCGCTTCCTTCATCTTGTAGAGGAGCGCCTTGTAACTGATTTGCAGGATTTCGGCGGCTTTTTTCCGGTTCCAATGGGTTTGGTACAGGATGTTGCGGATGAGTTCTCGCTCTGCCTTGCTGGCGGCTTCCTTTCCGACATCCTTCAAGGAGTACTGTGATTCCTTGTCGGCCGATTCGGCCTGGGGAATGACGGGCTGGGCGGATGGGGCCCGGGTATCTTCGGAAACGGTCAGAGATCCCAGAACGATATCCTCCTTTTCGAGCACGACAATTCTCTTGATCGCATTTTCGATCTCACGAACATTGCCGGGCCAATCATAATCCATGAATACCTTCATGGTGTCAGGGGATATCTTGTGGTAGGCTTTGTTGTATTGGCGGTTGAACTTTTCGAGAAAATATTCGACCAAAAAGTAGATTTCCTCTTTCCGATCCCGAAGGGAGGGAAGATGAACGGAAACCACGTTGAGCCGATAGTAGAGGTCCTCGCGGAACATCCCCTGCGCGACCGCCTTTTCAAGGTTTTTATTCGTGGCCGCGATGACGCGCGTGTCCACCTTCACGTCGGTTTCCCCGCCGACCCGTGAAAATTCGCCGTCTTGAAGCACCTGAAGCAGCTTCGCCTGCAGGGAAGGGGCGATCTCGCCGATTTCATCGAGGAAGATCGACCCATGATTGGCAAACTCGAATTTCCCGGGTTTGCGGCGAAGGGCGCCGGTAAAGGCGCCCTTTTCGTATCCGAACAGCTCGCTTTCGAGGAGGCCTTCGGGCAGGGCGGCGCAGAGCACTTTGATGAAGGGCTTGTCCCGCCGAAGGGATCTTGCGTAAATTGTCCGGGCGGCCAGCTCTTTTCCGGTTCCACTCTCGCCCCGGATCAGGACCTTGATATTTGTCGGGGCCACCTGATTGATGATCATCATGACTTCTTTCATTTTGGGGCTCATGCTGAGCAGGTGGCCGTAGTCGTTCTGGTTTCGCAGCTCATCTGAGGGGAAGCTCTGCTCCACCTGGATGGAATGACCGTCGGAGAGCAGATCATTCACCTTTTTATTGAGTAGGATCAGATCGAGCGGCTCGGGAAGGACCTGAATATTCTTGAATTGCTGGCAAAGACCCTCGCATTCAGCGGATCCCGCGTTGGAGATGATGAGATAATGGATGTCTGTGCGCTTTTCGGCGATTTTCTTGAGGACTTCTCTGATGACCGGGATGGATTGG
>CAYGBP010000057.1:14191-14488 GCA_964348105.1 uncultured Nitrospirota bacterium | reverse complement strand
CCTTTAATTCCCGCGCCAGGCGGATGAAATCCGAGTCGCTGCCGGCCTTTTCAACCTTTGCCCCCAGGGATTGGCAGATGTTGTCAAAGAGTTGGGTGTTCGTCTCGTTCGCCCAGACGAGGGCGTGCTGGCCCTTTACCATGGCTGCGTTCCCGAACGAATAAAATCTTTATTAAACAATAGGTTATATTTAAATAGCGATCGTATCCGGTTATCTGGGGCTTTCAAGTCACCGGGAATAGGGAGAATCATAAGAATTTTTCCTAATGGTAATATTTTTCATAAAAATAGCAGAAA
>CAYGBP010000057.1:8532-14109 GCA_964348105.1 uncultured Nitrospirota bacterium | reverse complement strand
CACTTGTCAAGAAAACAATTGACGTGGTAAAAAAATTCTTTCCCTTGGATAGGGGGAAACCGGCAGGTGGCTGGATCCCACCGCAGCAAGGGCGGAGGCGCGGTTCGATTTGAAAGGGCCTGGATAGACGGGGACATTGACCCCGGGGGATTGGAAGAAGTGAGCACCGCACCACTGGCATTTTCACTGTTCCCTGTCGGGAAATGGAGGGGGACCTCTCCCGAGGTCCCCTCCCGCATGTATCCTACGATTGACTTTTATCGCTTAATATTCAGGCCCGCTTCCCCTCGGCTGCGGCTGCCCGTTGGAGGGACGCATGAACGGGAGAGCGGAGGGGCCTGGAAAGGATGGTGACTTTCGTTAAAAGTTTCTTGCTTAACCCCCGATGTCGACCATGGCCTTGAGCATCTTCTCTTCTGAGAGATTTTCAAGCTCGTGGGCCTGTGGCTTGATTCCCAAGACCTGGTCGAGAAGCCCGGCGATTTCTTCGTCATCACAGTTGCGGCGCAGGGCCTCCCGGAAGTCGACTTCGATGGCCGAAAACAGGCAGGGGCGAATCCTTCCATCCGCGGTCAGCCGGACCCGGTTGCATTTGTCGCAGAAGTGGTTATCGCTGATGGCGGTGATAAACCCCAGGACGCCGGGTGCCCCTTCAAATCTGAAATTCTTGGCGGGGCCATCGGCATCCATGCGCACGATCGGGTGCAGCTCTCCGAGTTCCTTGGAGATCCGCTCTTTGATTTCTGAGAACGGAATGTACTTGCTCTTCCAGTCTTCGTAGTCGTTGACGGGCATGTACTCGATGAACCGGATGTGGTAGGGCTTATCCAGGGTCATTTTTGCAAAATCGACCGCCTCGTCGTCATTGACCCCCTTTTGCAGAACCACGTTGATCTTGATGGGGTCGAACCCGACGCGTTCGGCTTCCTCAATGCCTTCCCAGACCTTCCAGAAGACATGGCCCCGGGTGACTTCCTCGAACTTCTTGGGGTCCAGGGAGTCCAGGCTGATGTTCATCCGCTTCAGGCCCGCCTGTTTGAGCGGTTCGGCGTATTTTTTCAGGAGGACCGCATTGGTGGTCATCGCGATTTCCTTGATTCCAGGCGTCTTGTTCAGCCCGTCGATGAACTCGACGACGCCGTCCCTCACGAGGGGCTCGCCACCGGTCACCCGGACTTTATAGAGGCCGCGTTTGGCCGCGACGGACACGAGGCGGAGGATCTCATCGTAGGAGAGAACCTTCTCCTTGTCCATCCACTCATACCCCCAGGCTGGCATGCAGTAAGTGCAGCGCAGGTTGCACCGGTCGGTAATCGAAATTCGCATGTAGCTGATCTTGCGGTCAAAGTTGTCAACCATCTGGTTCTGCACGGCCTCAATCCTCCCTGGTTAGGATGCTCCTTCCGCCGAGACCCGGCCCGCAGGACCCCATGGTGGAGGTTACGGGTGCTCGACCACCCAAACATCTCCCTCAGACGTCTCTTCTCTCTTCCAAATCGGCGTAATCCGTTTCAGCTCATCGATGCACCATTCGCACGCCTTGAATGCGTCCTTGCGGTGCTGGGCGGCGACGACGATCAGCACGATATTATCGCCGATCTCGATCATCCCCACCCGGTGCACGATGCTGACCTCGATAATGTCGAAATCCGAAAGGGCCCTTTCCCGAATTTCATTCAGCTTCTTTTCGGCCATGCCGGGATAATACTCAAAATCAATTCGCTGGATATCTTTTCCCTTCGAGAAGTCTCGGGCGGTCCCGAGGAAGGTGACGATTCCGCCGATACGCTTGGAACGCTCCTTGATCCGATCAACCTCCTCCTGAACAGAGAAGTCGCCTTCCTGAATTTTGATCCACTCCAATGTCGCTTCGGCCTGTTCTTTGTTCATACGGACGCTCCCTCGTGTCAACGCTGCGTGTTGGCTGCTTCTTCAGAAGACCCCGCACCACCCGCGAACGGGGGGAGCAGGGTGATTTCGTCAGCGTCGCGAACCGCACTGTTTTCGTCTGCCATTTCCTGATTGATCGAGACGAGGGCGCGTCCCTCCGTCATGATGGTCCGAATCTGGGGGACCTCCGTCTCGATCCGGTCGATGACCTGCTTGAGGGTCAACGGTTCGGACAGGGAGAAATGTAAATCCTCCCTTCCGGTCAGCTTCTTCAAGACCGCAAAAAATTTGACCGTTACCATGTCGACATTTACCCCTTTCTGGCTTGAACCTGCAAATGGAAACAGCAGGGGTTGCCAAATTAGCGTGCAATATCAATGCCACCGGTACTTTTACGCTACCCGTGGCACCGGAATCAGTTGATTTTAATACGAATAGTATTTTAGCCTGCTGAGGACCCTCATTTTGTCCGCTCCGAGATAGGTACCGCCGCAGGACAAAAAGGTAAAAAAGTACAACCTTTTTTTTCCTTTTATACCCTAGTGCGCCCGGCTCTCGGGCGGCCGGCATCCGCATCTTCCGGCGGGGTCCCGACACCTCGAAGAGGAAGTTGGGTCTTTATTGATTAGTATACACAACCGAGTTATCAAAGAACAGCACTAACGCCTGATTCCCTTGGAATCGTTTCGGAAGTTGAAAGCCCCCGTGGAAGAATCAGCGGTCGTTTGCAATGGCGTGGCGCAGGCCGGGCCGGTTGAAATGGGTGGCTCCAGAATTGACTCCAAAAAGCGATTCGTGATATAAATTTTCTTAAAAAAATCTCACACCTTAGGCGGACTCTCTCCCTACGGGGGATGGCATATATCTTGCAAATTTTTCCCCTGACCCCGACGCCGGAGGGCGCCAGAGACTTCCGAAGTGCTGCAAAGCGCGGACGGGAACCCTGAACTTTAGCATGCCGGAATGCGTTTAAGGCATTTGAAGTCATTGCAAGCGGATTGCATTCAACAGAGGAGGAGAAGTGCATGGCCAAACCAGAACTGACCCATTTTAATGCGGAGGGGCGGGCCCGCATGGTGGATGTCACCGAGAAGTCCGACACGGTGCGAACCGCCGTGGCGGGCGGGATGGTCTACATGCTGCCCGCGACGCTGCAACGGATTATGGAGGGACAGATTTCCAAGGGGGACGTGCTGGCCGTGGCTCAGGTGGCGGGGGTGATGGGGGCCAAACGCACACCTGACATCATTCCCATGTGCCATCCCATCCTGCTCACCGGGGTGGATGTCCATTTCGAGACCCATCCGGACCCCGACGAAAAAGGGCGCTCGGCGATTGAAATCACGGCCACGGTGAAGACCACCGGGCCGACTGGCGTGGAGATGGAGGCTCTCACGGCCGTTTCCGTGGCCGCGCTGACGATTTATGACATGTGCAAAGCCATCGACAAGGGGATGGCGTTCGGAAAGATCGGGCTGTTGTCGAAGACCGGGGGAAAGTCCGGAACCTTCACCCGACAGGAAGCGCTGTAGGATATGATCGAGACCGACGGCCTGACCAAGCAATATGCCGGAGGACAGCCGGCCGTGGACCATCTGAGCCTGACGGTTCGCGAACAGGAAATATTCGGCTTTCTGGGCCCGAACGGGGCGGGAAAGACGAGCACCATTCGCATCCTGACCACGCTCGCCCGGCCGAGCTCAGGCTCCGCCCGGGTGGCTGGCTACGACGTGGTCGAAAAGCCCAGGGAGGTCCGAAAGCGTATCGGGTACGTGGCCCAGGAATCGGGAGTGGAGTACTGTCTGACCGGCCGGGAAAATCTCCTCCTACAGGGCCGTCTTTATCACATGGATCGAAAGACCATTGCCCGGCGAATGGATGAGCTGCTGCAATTATTCGATCTGACCGCCATGGCCGACAGGCTCGTGTCCCAATATTCCGGCGGGATGCGCAGAAAACTGGATATCGCGATGGCCTTGCTGCATCAACCCCGTCTGTTATTTCTGGATGAGCCGACCCTGGGACTGGATCCGCAGAGCCGCATGGGCCTGTGGGAATATATCCGTGGCATCAACCGCTCTGAAGGGATCACGATCTTTTTGACCACCCATTATCTCGAAGAGGCGGATAAGCTGGCCCACCGGGTCGGAATATTGGATCAGGGCCGCATGAAAACCATGGACAGCCCCGAAGGGCTGAAGGACAGCATCGGGGGCGACGTGATCATTCTCTCGCTTGAGCGTAACGGGGGATGGGCGCTTCAACCCCAGGTTGAGCAGCGGCTGCGTTCCTTCCCATTCGTCAAGGACCTGTTGCTGGTGGAGGATGAATGCTCCGTCTACGTGCAACAGGGGCGTGAGGCCCTGCCGAAGCTGCTTCAGGTGATGGACGGCGCGAATGTGCCGGTCAAGGCGGCCACCCTGTCCCGCCCGAGCCTGGACGACGTTTATCTGAAATATACCGGCAAGCGGTTCAAGGAAGAGACGGAGCAGAGCGGCGGCGGAGACTGGCAGAAATGGTGGAAGCCACAGGCCGATCCAGGGGATTCCGCCCAGGACGGGGCTTCGCAATGGCCGGCCGCTTCGGGTCAGGAGGCCGGCGGGCAGGGACAGGAACAAGAACAAGGCGCAAACTGGAATTGGAAGGATCATGCTTCTGGCCGTTGACACCTGGTTTTTGCTCGCGAAATATATCCGGCTGTCCATCCGCATGCCGATGTGGACGCTGTTCGGACTGGTTCAGCCCCTCATCTGGCTGGTCATCTTCGGGCAGCTCTTCGGGTCGATGGGACAGGTCCCGGGCTTCCCGGCCGGAAGCTATCTGGAATTCTTGACGCCGGGCATCCTGGTGATGACGGTCTTGTTCGGCTCGTCATGGGCCGGCGTGAATCTTCTGCGGGAGATCAATTTTCGGATCATCGAAAAGATGCTGGTCACGGCCGTTTCGAGGGGATCCATCGTCCTGAGCCGGGTCCTGCACTCCTGTATCGTGCTCTTGATCCAGACCTGGTTGATTCTGCTGATTGTTCTCTTGATGGGCGTACCGTTCCCGGGCGGGGTCCAGGGCTTTCTCTGGTGCAGCCTCGTGGCCGGGATGCTGGGGATGGCGTTCTCCAGCCTGTCCAATGGACTGGCCATGCTGTTTAGAAAAGAGGAGCCGCTGGTGGTGATGGGGAATTTTATGACGTTGCCCATCCTGTTCCTGAGCAGCGCGTTCGTGCCGTTCGAATTGCTGCCGAAATGGATCGAGATCGTTTCCAGGGTGAATCCCGTGCAGTACGCCGTGGAATCGATGCGGCTCGCCTATAACGCCCAGTGGGCCAGCGCCGCCTTTGTCCAGTCGGCCGGGGTCCTGTTTTTGTTCACCGTCGCCAGTTTCGGATGGGCGGCTTGGCTCTTCAGGCGACAGAGGGATTAAAGGCGGAGCGCCACGCGATGGCTCGCGCAAGGATCAGAGAGAAGGAGCAGGCGACCAGCATTATTCTTTGCCGGCATGGTGCGACCGATTTTCCCGATGACCGCTTCTATCCCCCTGAACAGGGAGGCAAGGCTGTCGCGCTGCCGTCCCTCAGCCGGGAAGGGCAGGACCAGGCGAGACGCCTGGGTGAATATTTTTCGCGACTGGGGCGGGTGGATGCCCTATATGTGAGTCCGACGAAGCGGACGAGGCAGATAGTTGGAAGTACGG
>CAYGBP010000057.1:2833-8522 GCA_964348105.1 uncultured Nitrospirota bacterium | reverse complement strand
GGCAGACCATGGATCCGCTCGCCGGGTCCCGGGGGCTTGAAGCGGTCGTCCTGCAGGATCTGGTGGAGCGCCGGATGGGGAGCTGGGAGGGGCGCTCGGCCGAGGAGATTCGGCAGGAAGAAGAGTCGGCCTGGCTGGAATGGAAATCAAGCCCGCTGACATTCGCACCGCCGGGAGGCGAGACGCTGCCGGCCTTCAGCGAGCGGGTCTCCAAGGCGCTGGGTCTGATCCTGGAGCAAAATATTGGCAAGGTGATCGGCGTCGTGACGCACGTGGGGGTGATCCGGGTGGCGACGGCGGCTTTGGCCGTTCCGCTCGAGAACATCAAGCGGCTCTTGGTGCCGCCGGGCAGCGTGACACGGATCGAGTACACCCAAAGCTGGCCGAATCTCGCGCTGTTTGCGTTTCGGCCCTGAGGGGGGAGCAGGCCCGGCGATGGCCATTGCCGGCGGCGTCGATCAGGAAAACGGTTATGGGCAATGTACGGCTTCAGTCAGGGTTCATCCATAAACAAGGAGGTTGCCGATGTGTAATACGCACAGTCACGGGCATGCCCACGGGGTCAGGACGGATACCGAGAAGGCGCTCGCGGATCTGAGAGATGATCTGGTGGAGGAGCTCAAGCTCATCAACAAATACGAGGCGCAGATCCCGGTCATCGCCGCCGAAGATTTTCCGGATGTGGATGAGGTGGTCAAATACCTCGTGGAGGTCAAAGATCAGCACAAGTCACTTGCGGCTACGCTGGTCCGGTTGATCAATAAGCTGGAAAACTCCGGCTCGGGACTCAGCGAGCTGGAGGCGAGCCCGGCCCATCCCGGCCACCATCGGCACTAGAAGCCGGAGCGCCTCCCGGCGGCGAGGGGAGGGAAGACAGCACCATCCGTCCGCGTGGGACGGTTGCGGCCGGCGGTGCGCGATCAGCCACGGGTTCCCCGGGTGCCGACCTCGGCTGGCACACCGAGGCGGCGCCCGGGGTCGGCGGGCGGGGATAGCGGGTTCGGTCAGGGATTGAGACCGAGCCGGCCACAGGACCGGACTGTCTCGGCCGAGTGCCGTGATCGTCGGTTTTTTTTTGGCGGTTTATCCCAAAATTTGGTAGACTGGTACTTAAATCATCGTTGCGGAGAAGGATCGAATGGCGAAAGCGAAGCGAGCGAAAAGAAAGACGGCCAAGGGCGGCCAACTCAACCCGATGGCTGTGGCCATGATGAGTTCGGCCTACTGGAATTCCTGCATCATTCACACGGCCCAGCGGTTCGATGTCTTCAATCAGATCGGAACCGGGCAGGCCACGGCGGAAGATCTGGCCGGAAAGTGCGGGGCCGATCCTCGGGGGATGGAAATTCTGCTGATATCGGCCACTTCCCTGGGGCTGCTGCAGCGCAAGGACGGGGAATACCGCAACTCTCCCCTGGCCCGTAAATTCCTGCTCAAGCAGAGCGACACCTACCAGGGAGGGATCGTCTCGATGTTCGATGAATGGTACCCGACCTGGGGGCGTCTGTATGACGCCGTCCGCACCGGGGCGCCCGTGGTCGACAAGCCGCACGATCAGGGGGATGAGGCGGTCCGGACCTACATCATGGGCATGCATTACCGGGGCCTGGCCCAGGCGAAGCTGCTGGCCCAGAAGATCAAGATGAGCGGCAGGAAGAGGATGCTGGACGTGGCGGGCGGACCGGGCACCTTTTCGATCCTGATGTGCCTGAAGAACCAGGGGCTTGAAGCGGTCGTCCTGGATCTGCCCCAGACGTTGAATGTGACCCGGCAGATCATCACCCAGTTCGGGGTGAGCGACCGGGTGGGGACGCAAGAGGGCAATTATCTCAGCGACCAGTCGTTCGGCAAGAATTTCGATGCCGTGCTGCTGTCATCGATGTTCAATCAGGAGTCGCCGGCGGTGATCAAGGAGATTTTGAGGAAATCCTGCGCTGCCCTGAACTCCGGCGGATTGATTGTCGTGCAGGAACAACTTCTCAACGACCAAAAGACGGGACCCGCGCTGGCGGCCCTGATCGGAGTGAATCAGTTGCTGCACACCCCGGGCGGAGCGGCCTATTCCGGCCAGGAGATGGCGGACTGGATGCGGGAGGTGGGGTTTGTCAGGGTGCAGCGTGTGGCGATGCCCTCGCCCAGCCCGTTCACGGTCCTGAGAGGCGCCAAACCATAATCGGCAGGATGGAGGGTGGTAATGTCTAAGGCAGTTAGGGGATGGATGGGGTGTATTTCCTTGGCAGCACTCGTGTTCTTCGCATCGGGCGCCATTTCGGCCGCCGAGGCGGCCGGCAAGCTGGACGGCCTTGAGATCATGAAAAAGAGCCGCAGCATTTATCTGTCCGAGGACCAGGTCTCGACCGTGACGCTGGAGTTGATCGACAAGGACGGGGCGAAGCGCAAGATCGTCACTCGACGACTCTGGAAGAATTACGCCGGAAAGGACGGGTACGACAGCAAGACGCTCTTCTGGACCGAATTTCCGCCCGATAATCGCGGGACCGCGTTTCTCATCTGGGATTATGCCGTCGACGGGAAGGCGGACGATCTCTGGCTTTATCTTCCCAGCCTTCGCCAGTCGAGGCGGATGACGACCCGGGATCAGGATGACGCCTTCATGGGCTCCGACCTGACCTTCGCCGATATGGGCCAGCGAAGGCTGGACGAAGACGTTCACACCCTCTTGGGCGAGAGCAAGGTGGGCGGCGAGCCCTGCTATGTGGTCAAGAGCGAGCCCAAGGAAAAGAACAGCATCTACAGCAAGAAGGTTTCGTGCGTTTCGAAGGATCAATGGCTGACGCTGAAGATCGATTATTTCGACCGCAAGGGCGACCTGCTCAAGACGCAGGACATCGAATGGCAGGAAAAGGAAGGAATCCATGTTTGGCGACAGGCGGTCGTCAAGAACGTCCAGACCGGCCACAGCACGATCTTTTCCATATCGGATCTGAAGCTGAACAATAAGCTGCGCGATGACGAACTGACGGAGCGCGCGCTCCGGACGGGATTGCGAGGCCGTTAAGGCACTGGTTCGGAAACGACACATGAGCGGGTATCTTTTTCGTGCGGGCAGCTCCGCGATCGGAGCGCTCTTTTTCCTGATCACGTCGCTGGCGGTTGTTTGCGCCTACCATCACGATCATGGCAGGGTGGGCGGCGCCCTGCAGCATCAGGCGTCGGCCGCATTACTCTGTGTATCGCTCTCGCATGCCGGTGGCCCCGCCGCCGTCGGCGTTTCCGGGTCGGACGAACGATCCTCCGAGCCCGATGCGATTCTTGCTTCTAACCTGATCTCTTTTTTCCCGACGGTCCGGGTCGATGACGGCCCGACCCGGGCTCCTCCGTTCAATTCCTGATTGCCTCGACCGATCAAGCGCGACAGGGCGGCCTATCCGTCATTCATCGACGGATGGTCGTGCTTGTTCCATGCATTTCATATTCGTGATGGCGCGGGTGTGAATCGGTGGATTCACCCTCGATGCCGTTTCGCGCCAAGGGAGGATGTCATGATCCGTTCTATCGTGATTGCTTTGGCTTTATGGTTTGCGGGATTTGAACTGTCGGGTCCCGCCTTCGCCGCACACATCCTGGAGCCCATCGGAACCGAAATTGCCTCAACGTCGCCGCGGGGCAGGACCTTCGGGCAGGTCGTCTATGATTACGCCAGGACCGAGAATGCAAACCGCAAGAATGTCCACCGGCTGCCGATTGAATTCGAGATCGGTCTGGGGGAGCGGACCCAACTGAACCTGGAGGCCGAATACCTCCTGCGGGAAACCGAAACGGGAAATCCCGACCGGGAGAGCGGCATCGAAGAGCTCGGGATCGGCATCAAGCATCGGTTCATGGACGAGACGGCCTGGCTGCCGGATGCGGCCTTCGAGGCCGAGTTCGCCCCGGCGGTGGGCCTCAGGGGAGATGAGCGGGCCTTGAAGGGAGTCCTGATCGCCTCAAAGAATTTAAATCCGTCGGTCGTGCTTCACCTCAACGCCGGGTATGAAATCGAGACGGATGACCTGGGGGACAGCAAGGCGGCCTGGCATTACAGTGCGGCGCCCGTGATTCGCCTCGTCCCGGATCGGCTGATGCTTCTGGCCGAGTTCAACGGGAAGACGGTGGCCTCGGGCGACACCGAGGCCACGATCGCCCCCGAGATCATCGGGGTGTTCCAGACCGAGACCTTCCTGCGCCTGCAGAATGTGGCCTTCAAGCTGGCCTTCCCGTTCGGTCTGAACGATCACTCGCCCGATTTCGGGATTCAGTTCGGGATCTCCAAGCTGTTCTAGGGGGGCGGGGATTGGCTAAAGGGGCGTTTTGGTCGAATTTTCTTTTCGGGCTCCTGCTGAGCCTGTTCTGTTCGCTTTACCCCACCGATTCGCCTGCCCACGAGGTGGTGGGGAAGGTAACGCCGCTGATGGTTCACATGAAACGGGCCCTGCTCCTGATCGAGCACGGAAAGCATGATGAGGCGGTCCAACAGATCCGGATGGTCTATGACGACTTTTCCCACCGGATGGGGATGGGGCTGACGATGCAGGGGACGGGGCTGACCAAGGTTGCGCGGCGGATTGACGAACGGTTCGGCACTAGCCTGGGCCCGGCCTTTGATAAGGCCCTGATCGGGAAGGATATGGTGGGGCTTCGCAGGACAATCGAGATCCTGGCCTACCTTCTCATGCTGGAGAAGTTCGATTCGATCCAGGCCTCCGTGCCGGAGGCAAGGGCGAACCTGGATTCCCTGCGGACCGTCTTCTGGCTGGGAAGGAACTATTTTTCCTATCTCCTCGAGCCGACGCTGGCCGAGAGAGACCCGGTCGAAGAAAAACGGCTGGACCGTCTCCTGGACAGGATGCTGTATCGCCTGGAGGACGGCGAATATGCGGAATTTACACGTCTGCGCGGTGAACTGGAGGAAGGGATCGTCCAGGCTTTCGGAATTGCCCTGAACATCACCTCCCCATAAACCTGACGAAACGAGCGGTGTGAAATCCGAGAGGAGAGGCTGATGACAAAACTTCCATCCCGGTGGATCATCTTACTGTGTCTCTGGATGTTTGGAATGGGCGAGTTGGCGGGGGCGATGCTCGGCGGCTTCGGGCAGGAGATCACGGATTTTGCCAGGGGACAGGCATCCGCCCACCCCAAGGTACACGGCCTGGTCGGCGTGGAGGATATCGACCGGGCCATTTTGAATGAAGTCGGGTCGGAGGCGCTCTCCCGAATTCACACCTTCCACCTGCATGCACACGGGCTTTCCTTGGTGGTTTTCGTTCTGAGCCTGGTCCTGGCCAACATGCCGATCAGCCCACGGTTGCATCAAGTCCTGTCTGCCCTGGTCTGTGTCGGTCTGATCTACCCCTTCGGCTGGCTCCTGATCGCGTTGACCGTTCCCGCCTTGGGTAAAAGCGCCGCGTTCGACCTGGCCGAGAAATTGTTCTTCGCGCCCTTCGGAGGAGGGTTTCTCGTCGTCGTCTGGGTGGTGATTCTGGCTTTTTCGGTAATGATGTTGAGATCGAGAGCCCTGTTGAATTCGGCCAACACCGAATAGCCCAGCTTGCCATCGGGTAACATCCTTTTTCCAGGAGGCGCGCATGGATTCGAGCGGATCGACTGACTTGCGTCCCGCATGTGCCATACGACCTGCATTTAGGCCGGGGACTTGCCACATGACCGGGCGGCGGGTATATTTCCA
>CAYGBP010000057.1:0-2823 GCA_964348105.1 uncultured Nitrospirota bacterium | reverse complement strand
CCCTTATCCTTGCAGGACTCTTTCTCTGGACGGTGGGCTGCGCCCCCTCCAATCTCTTCGAAAACGGAAGCCTCGAAGAAGGGAAGGATCCCTGGTTCTGGCTGACGACGCCCAACTGGCGCGGATTTATGCTGTCCGATCGGCATGCGGTCGACGGGCGGTATTCCATCCATCTGCCGCTCCGGGCGGATGCCGGAAATCGGAGCACCATGATTTTCGGGGCCATTCAGGAAGTGGCGCCGCCGGTTTTTCCCGGCCGGATCTCGGGATACTACCGGGTTGAGAATTGGAATAGAGGGACCCCGAAGCAGTATGTTCAGTTCGTGGTCATCGTATGGAACGATCCCGCAGTCCGAAAGTGGCCGAACATTCAGATCCGCTACATCCTTTCCGGATTGAGGTCTCCGCCCTTTACGATCAGCAACGGGAAGATGCTTTTCCTGGGGCCGGAGGAGCCCGTGCAAGGGGCCTGGATCCCGTTTGAGCGCGACCTCGTGGATGATTTCAAGAACTACTGGGGGCATGTGCCGGAGGGCTTTACGAAGATTCGTATTCTGTTCGAGGTCAGATACGACGGTCGTCGCCCGGAGGATGAGGCTCCTCATGCCGACGTCTATTTCGATCAATTGTTTCTGGGGAAAGGCAAGCGATAGGCGGTCTGCATGGCCCACGAAAAGGGTGAAACGCGGGCATGGCGTCTGGCAGTGTCCGGTCTGCCGGGTCCTCTTGCATCGTCCGTTCCTCAGCAGAGGCGACACAATCTTCATGCATGGAATCGGGGCTCGACCGCGCTTGCGTTTGCATATCGCTTCGGCCTGCTCTCCTGATGGCACCGGCCGTCCGCGGTTGGCTGCCCGAATCCCTCCATTCAGCAGGGGCCAGACGCGCCCTGCTGTCATCCCGTCGGGCCGGCGGTACAGGGGCGACGAATCAGTCTCCGGATGACCTCAGAACGCGCTTTTTCGGGGTATGCCCTGTCGGCCAAGCACGGAAATTGCGTATTACCAGGGGGGGCTAAATGGGCCCCCTCCCGATCGTATTGAAACAAATGGAAAAATAAGGGTAATATAATCCCTTGCAGAGGCAGAGGGAACGGGTTTTTCCGTTGAAGGGATCTGAAAGTGTATTTAGGGGAAGTGGTCTTCCCATATTTCCAAAATCCTGTCTTGTCCGGACAGGGCGGCCATGAAAGAGCCATCTACCAAGGGGAGAAGCTATGATTAAGGGTTTTGTCAGCTTCATTGTGAAGCACCGTTTCTTGACGGTGACCGCCGTCGCGGGCCTGACGGTATTCTTCGCGTACCAGATATGGAATCCGTGGATGGCCGGTAAGTGCATGATCAGCCTCTTCAAGGATGAGACGGCCTGCTGGTGGAGCTGGAAGATCAAGATGGTGGTCGATCCCAAGACCATCCTTCCCCAGGACCACCCGTATGTGCAGCTCAATGACAGGATCGAGCAGACCTTCGGCGGCAGCCGGGTGGTGGTCATCGGGGTGGAGGCGAAGTCGGGGGATATCTTCAACCCGGCGACGCTGCGGGCCATCGAAAGCATCACCGAGGAGGTCAAGAATATTCCGGGTATCAAGGAAGAGAATGTCATCAGCATCACGGACCGCAAGGTCAAGCATGTCGAGAGCGAGGGGAACACGATACGGGTCGAGCGGCTGATGAACGGATTTCCCGAAACGCCGCAGGCCGTCCAGGCCTTCCGGGAGCGTGTCTTCTCCAATCCTTTATATGTGGGAAGCCTCGTCTCGAAGGACGGGAAAGCGGCGGCGATCGTAACCGATTTCAGGGAATGGGTTCCGGCCTACGAAGAAGAGGAGCAGATCCTGGTGGCGGAACCCTACCCCGAGGCACTGGAGCCCGGAGAGGGCTGGGAAGGCGCCATGGATTCCTGGCAGGAGGCGTCGTCGGGAACCGCCGGAGCCGGCCAGACTGCGTTTCCCCAGGCGGGGGAGGAGGGTTCCTGGTGGAAAGGGGCCCAGGATGCGGGCGGCGCCGCATCCGACCGGAAGGAATCGTCCGCGACGGCGGAGCCGAAGGCCGCGGAGGCCGCTTGGTGGAAGGATGCCGAATCCTCCGGAGAAACGGCAAAGCAGGAAGCGGTATCGGGCGGGGCGGATTCTGCCAATCCGTGGTGGCCGGGTGAAGAAGAAAAAGGAGAGGCGGAGGCAGGAGCATCCGCATCCACCAACCCGTGGTGGCAGGGCGGACAGGATGAAGGCGAAGGGGACGGGTCCGACTGGGCGGGGGGCGGCGGCTTCCGGATGAGCGATTCCGCCATCTACGAAGCGGTTCAGCAGGCCGCCGGCGCGATCCAGGCATCGGAGGCCAACGTTTACATCGGCGGGCTGCCCGTGGCCCTGGCCTTTATGGAGCGGGATTCCGCCCGGATCGTCTTTCTATTCCCTTTGGCCCTTTTGATCATGATGCTCATCCTGTACTGGGCGTTTCGCAGTTTTCAGGGCATGATCCTTCCGCTGGTCACGGCATTGCTCAGCGTGATCTGGGCCCTCGGATTGATGGGGTTGGCGGGAATTCCAATGGATCCGTTCAACACCTTAACTCCCATCCTGATTTTGGCCGTAGCGGCGGGCCACTCCATTATAGCAGCCTAATCTTGGTCGAAAAGCGGGAGCGGCTCCGGCTCACCCAAGCCGTCATTCCAACGCATCAACCGCGCCTCATCACCTTCGAGTTGAAGACCTTCCAGGCCTTCGGTCTTTTCACGGCCTTCGGAATTCTGAGCGCCCTGATCCTGGAGATGACCTTCATCCCGGCCATGCGTGCCATCATGCCCGCCCCGAAGGCCGCCCGG
>CAYGBP010000056.1:11560-16356 GCA_964348105.1 uncultured Nitrospirota bacterium | reverse complement strand
ACACCCCCGAGTTCGATTTCGAGAAAAGCGTTGAAAATGTCAGGGCTGCCGTGAATGATCTGCGGATCGGATATCCGGTGGCCCTGGACAGCGACAAGAAGACCTGGAAGGCCTATGCCAACCGTTACTGGCCGCACAAATACCTGATCGATCACCAGGGCAATATCCGCTACGAGCAGATCGGGGAGGGCGGTTATCCGGAGATGGAGGGGACGATTCGCAACCTGCTGGCGGAGAGCGGCGCACAACTCGAGGAAGGGCTGACCCGCGTCGCGGCCGAGGAGGTGATTTTCACCGAGGTCAAGACCCCCGAGATCTACCTCGGTGTGGACCGGGGCGGGTTCCTGGGCAATCCGCGTGGTTTCAAGCTCGGTCCGATCGAGTATATCGAACCGGCTCGGCTGGAAGAAAACCTCTTCTATCTGGTGGGCAAATGGCAGGCCGGGATGGAAAGGACCGAATTCGTCGGAGAAGGGGAGGGCAGGCTGTTGCTGCGGTACACGGCGAAATCGGTCAATTTCGTGGCCGGTGCCCCCGGCCGGACGGTTGTGGCCGAGGTCCTGCTGGACGGGATGCCCCTGGCCCCCCACAACGCGGGCCGTGACATCACGTTTGATGATAGGGGCAGAAGTCTTCTCCCCGTAGGCATGCAGCGGCTTTATTCGGTTGTTCATGACCGTAATGGATACGGGACGCATACGCTGACCCTCATCTTCAAGCAAAGAGGGTTGGAGGCCTATACCTTCACATTCGGATAAAGGAGGCGTCGATGAAAGCCTTTCTCGATCAGCCCGGTTTTTTGGGGACCTACGGGACCTTCGGGGTCGATCTGACCTTCGTGCTGGCCATCTTGTTCACGGCGCTGTTCATGGTTGGATGGTATTATGCCCGAAAGGCGCGGGGCAACGCCCATCACGGGATTACGCTGTGGGCGATGCTGGCGATGATCGGATATTTCCTTTTCTACTATCTGAGTCGCCAGCTGGGCGCGCTTTCTTTCACCGGAGGCGAAGGAGGACAGGCCGGGTTCGGCGGGCCGGAGATGATCTACAAATGGATTTTCAACCCGTTGCTGACGATTCACATCATCATCATCAGCATTGGGCTGGTGCTGGCCTTTTACATGATCCCTCTGGGATTTCGTACATCGAAACGCCAGGAAGGCCGGCGCGTCCTTGCGCCCGGAGCGCCGAGGGGAAGCGGGCGAGCATTTACGCTCAAGGTCCTGACGTATTCGATCGGGCTCGGCATCCTGTTTCCGACCTTGCGGAGTATCTTCCGGGGTTATTTCTCGGCCAGGCTGTACCTGGACTGGATCATCGTGTGCGTGCTCATCGGCCTTCTGGTCTTGCTGATCGAGAAGATCGGAAATCGCTACTTTCCCGAAGGGGAGCGCAGGCATCGCGCGATCGGTGGTTTCACGATGGTCCTCTACCTGGTGGCCCTGATCACGAGCGCCATGACCTATGTCATGCTGTACGTGATGTATCCCCCGGTGGCGCACTAGCTGTAATCCTTTTTAAAATCAACTAGATAGAATGGAGAAACTGGGTTGAAATCCCGGGAAGATCGGGTTATAATTGTTTTTTTTATCAAAGGCCATCGATAACGGGGTGCGGATGTGGAAAAGGATTTGAAAACGATTCTGAAGAATTTGAAGTTTACGGATGACGCCAAAGTGGTCCAGCAGGTGACCGCCCAGACGGTCGCGGTGCAGTCGCGCATGAAGCATATCCGGCACAAGCTGGTCGTTTTGAGCGGGAAGGGGGGCGTCGGGAAAAGCATGGTGACGGTCAATCTGGCGCTTGCCTTTGCCCGGCTGGGACTGAAGGTGGGCGTCGTCGACGTGGATCTGAACGGGCCCTGTGTTCCGAGGATGCTGGGCCTCAAGGGACAGACCTTTTCGATGAGCGAAGAGGGCGCTCATCCCCCGGTGGGTCCGCTGGGAATCAAGGTGGCCTCCATGGAGTTTTTCCTGAAATCCGACAGTCCGGTCCGTTGGAACGGATCGATGGACCTCAGTCCGGTTTGGCTGGGGATGCTGGAGATGAACGTGATCCGCGAATTCCTGGCCGATATCGTCTGGGGGGACCTGGACGTGCTGCTGGCCGATCTGCCTCCCGGGGCGGCGGCCGACAAGCCTCCCGCCATCGCCGGCTTTCTTCCGGACCTGGATGGGGCGGTCGTGGTCACGACCCCTTCGAACGTGACCACCGACGTGGTCAAGAAGTCGGTGGTCTATGCCAGGGACGTGGGAATTCGAGTGCTCGGCTTGATTGAAAATATGAGCGGGATGTTATGCCCGCAATGCCGCACGGAGAGCGACCTGTTCGAGGGCAGCGAGAACGTCCGAATCCTTTCCCGGGAGCTGGACCTGGAGGTCCTGGGTCGAATTCCGCTGGATCCGCGCATCAACCAGGCATGCGACCGGGGCGCCCCCCTTCTAGAGGAGGCCGAGCCGGTCGCGGCCAGATTCCGGGAGATCGCCAGTCGGATCTATTCGAATATCAGGAAGGGTGGATGACGCACGGCCCGCGCCTGGGGATGGTATCGGGCATAATCCTAGGAGGCATGAAGCCATGAAATTCGTTTGCATGAAATGCGAGACCTTTATGTTGTTTCAGAAGGTGGAAAAGCCGGGGGAGGAATCCCTGGGCGTCATGTTCGAATGTCCGAGCTGCGCAAGCCGTTTTTCGATGGTGACCAATGCGGGCGAGACCCAGCTGGTCAGCGCCCTGGGCGTCAAGCTGGGGGGGCGCGCCACGGCGCCGGAGCCGTTTGAGCTCACGCGAGGGACCCTGAAGGATTCGGCCGCTGCTTCCATGGGATCCGCGGCTGCGCAGGCCAAGCCGGCCGCCGAAGAGGCCTCCGGCGGGAGCTGTCCGTTTTCTTCCATGCTTTCCTCGATGGAGTCGGGGGCGACGGTAAAGCCGAAGTGGTCCGAGGAGGCCCTCAAGCGAATGGACGGGATCCCGGAAATGATACAGGCCATGGTTAAGGGCGGGATCGAGGCCTACGCGGCTCAGAAGGGATACCAGGTGATTACACCCGCCGTCATCGAAGAGTCGAAGTCGGCGATGGGAGCCGAGTCGGTCGAACTGCGGTGGAGCCCGGGGGCGCAGCAGCGTCTGGATAACATTCCGTCATTCATCCGGCCCATGGCCAAGAAAGAGATCGAGCGGATGGCCCGGGAGAAGGGCCTTTCCACCGTGACGGACGACATGATGGACGCCGTCAAGGAAAAGTTCGCGCAATTCATGAGCATGGGCTTTAACTTTAACAAGTAATCGCTCGCGCGCACCAGGAGTCTGAAAGTGGGAGAGTCCGAGAATCAGGCCCAGGAAATCACCTGGACGCAGGAGGCCGAAAAACGCCTCGAAAATGCGCCCTTCTTCTTGCGGGGGATGGTCAGGCGCCTGGCCGAGAAAAAGGCGCGGCAGGAGGGCCTGAGCGTCATCACGCCGGAGCATCTCGCGCGGTGGAAGAACGACTCCATGGCGGGGGTAGAGGCGCCATCCGAACCCGGCGGGTTGTTCTGGACCAAGAAGGCCATGGAGCGGCTCGAGACCGTTCCGGAGTTCATGCGGGGAATGGTCAAGCGGATTGCCGAGGATATCGCGCGCCAGGGCGGACACCTGGAGGTGAACACCGAGTTATTTTCCAGGGTGGAGGCACTCGGAGTGGTGTCCGAGGATCGCGAGGATCAAGGGCTGACCTGGACCGACGGCGCGCTGGCCCGGCTGGAGCAGAAGGTGGAAAACGCCCCGGCGATGGCTCTGGATTTCGTCAAGGGAATGCTGAAGCGCGATGCCGAGGAGATGGCCCTTGAAAGGGGGTATCGCGAGGTCGATGAGGAGGTCTTAAAAAAAGTCTGGGACGAGCCGCAGGAGGAGGTGCGCTGGGCGCCGGATGCCTGGGATCGGCTTCAGACTTCCCCCGATTTCGTTCGCAGCGGGATCAAGAAGGCGGCCGAGAGGCGCGCCAGACGGATGAAGGTCAAGGAAATCACCTCCGAGCTGCTGACCCAGTATCGAAACGAGGCGATGATGAAGGCGGTCATGCGTATCCGCCAGCTAGGGTTCAGCGAGCTGACCTTCGATGCATTCGACGCGGCCAAGCAGAAGGTCAAGCGGCTCAAGGGCAACGAGCAGGCCGACAAGCGCCTGGACGAAATCAGGAAGTACATGACCCAGAAGCCTCACGTGGGGGTATTGGGCGAGGAATTGATGCAGCGGTTCCGACGCTACCTGAAAGGCGAAGAAAAGAAACTCTTGTAGGTCCCTCCCGGCCCCCGCGCGGCTTCGTCTTGCCGCGGTCCAAGGGGTCTTTCTTGCTACGTTAACAGCTGACGATATCGGCTCCCCGCAGTATCCTGCCAGAAATCACTTGAATCTTTCCCGGCATCCCGTTATGCTCCCCTTGCCATGGAAATCCATCACCATCAGATTCTACAGTTCCTCCTCCTGCTCGGTCTGTTCATATTGCTGGCCAAGGCCGCCGGCGGGCTGAGTGTGCGGCTCGGCCAGTCCGCCGTGCTGGGAGAGTTGACGGCGGGGCTGATTTTGGGTCCTTCCCTGCTCAATATCCTGGGCTGGCCCATTTTCACCGGGGCACACCTGGACGGGGTGGTCATCTACCTGGCCAACTTCGGCGTGATTCTGCTGATGCTGATTGCGGGGTTGGAAACGAACCTGGATGAGCTGCGGCGGATGAAGGGTGTGCCCCTTCTGGCCGGGACGATGGGGACGGTCACGCCGATTGTGTTCGGCTTTCTGCTGACAGTGGCATTCGGATAC
>CAYGBP010000056.1:6407-11550 GCA_964348105.1 uncultured Nitrospirota bacterium | reverse complement strand
CATTGGGTCTTGGATATGTGACGGCTATCTTATTCGGCGTTGACCAGGTCGAGGCCGCATTTGTGGCGCTCACCCTAGCGGCCACCAGTGTTAGCATCACGGTGCAGACCCTGATCGAGATGGATCGGCTGAACTCCCGCGAAGGAATTAGCCTTCTGGGTTCGGCCATCGTGGACGATGTCCTGGCCATCCTGATCCTTTCGCTGTTCACGGCATTTGCGTCGGCGGAATCGCCCGGGCTGGGATCGGTCGGAGGGGTTTTGGTGCCGATGGCAGTCTACTTTTCCCTGGCCATCGCCCTTGGTATCCTGATCGTTCGTTTTGTCCTCCCGGGCGTCCGGCGCATGCCGGTCAGCGAACCGGTCCTGGCATTTACCCTGGTGATGGCGATCGCATACGCCTGGAGCGCCGAAGCCCTTGGCAAGGTGGCGGCCATTACGGGGGCTTATATCGCGGGCGTTTTTATTTCGCAGACGGAGCTGCTTCATACGGTGGAAGAGAAGATCAAGCCGTTTGCCTATGCGCTCTTCGTTCCCATCTTTTTTATCAGCATCGGACTTCAGACCAATCTCAAGCTATTGCAATGGAGCGATCTTCCCTTCGCCCTTCTGCTGATTTTGGTGGCCGTTGCCACCAAGATCGTCGGTTGCGGAGGGGGGGCCTGGGCCGCCGGCTTGAATCGGAGCGAAGCGCTTCGCGTGGGGATCGGGATGATCTCGCGAGGAGAGGTGGGGTTGATCGTTGCCGGGATCGGTTTGCAGGGGGGATTGATCTCGGAAGGTATTTTCGCTGTGTCGGTCTTGATGGTCATCGTGACCACCCTGATCACCCCCGTCATGATCCGTTGGTCATTCTCGCGCGGGGAGGGGGCTTCCAAGCCGCCTGAAGCGCCGATCGAAGGAGAGGGAAAATGAAGGCGATCTTTTTGATCATGTCGGAATCGGAACACTTGGAGGCCGTCATCGAGGCCTGGAAGAAGGTCGGCCTGACCGGGATCACGGTCTTGAACAGCTTCGGGATCGAGATGTCCGACAGGCGGCATGTCCCGGAGGATAGCCTGCCCATGTTCGGGTCGGTCATGGGCTATCTTCGAAGTAAGCGGCAACGGACCTACACCCTGATGAGCATCATTGAACGCGACCACCTGGTGGATGAGGCGATCGGGGCTGCGGAGTCCGTGATCGGGGACTTGACCGAAAAGGGGAGGGGGATTCTCTTCGTGGCGCCGTTGGAGCGGGTGGTCGGTTATCGGGGTCGCGACGACTAACGGGGCGCGGGTCCGGTTTTGCCGTTACTCCGCTTTCTGTTTGAGCATGCCCTTGAGTCTGGTGTCGCGGGCGGATCTCCCACTGCCGGCCCGGGCCGCCAGGGCACGCCTGGATTTGAGCCGCTGAAGGCGCCGCTGTAGCCGTGGGAAGAGACGGGCGCCCAGCTTCGCGATCCATGCCCACCCGAAATAGACGATGGAATATGCCAGGCCCGCCGAAAAGGTTGCAGAGACGAGGCTCCCCACCCATAAAGGCCTTGCGTGCCGGACGAAGTTCTTCAGAAACCCCTGATATTCCGCCAACTCCTCGACGGTCGGCGTCACAGCCAGCCATTGCCCGAGTTGATATTGCAGCAGATAGATGACTGGGGCCGTCAGCGGGTTGGTGATCCAGCAGGCCACGAGCGCGGTGGGGATATTGACCCGCAGCAGGTAGGCCGCCATCGTCGCGAGAACCATCTGGACGCCGATCGTGGGCGTCAATGCGATAAACGTCCCGACCGCCAGTCCCCCCGCAATTCCGTTTCGGTTCGGACGCCAGAGCTGGGGGTCGAATAACCGCTCGCCGGTCGCGCGATGAAGAATGGTTCCCTTCAGGTGGCGTCGACGTGGAAACCGGCGCAGGAGTTGCCAGGACAGCAGGTTGCGCTTCATTCCCAATAAATCCAGTCAGGCCAGGTCCTCGGCCAGATCGGCCACGACCAGGGCATAGTTGATGGAGCGGTTGTACTGCATGACGGTTCTGAAATTTGAGAACAGCAGCGCGATACGATCGCGATCTCCCCAGGGAGAGGCGATCACGGATACCGCCTGCTCCTTGTCCAGCGCCGCCGACATCGGGCCGGAGGAGACGCCCATCCGCTCCAGGGCCGCGAGGGGCGTTTTGGCCTTGATCCCTAACTGGATCAGCCTCTGGAGATTGGGATGCTGCGTGTCCGCCGATGTAATCATCCGCATGGGATTCCCCTGGCTCCAGCCATGTCGCTTCAAATAGTTCGCGACACTGGCCAGGATATCGGGATCCGAATTCCACAAATCCCTGTGCCCGTCCCGGTCGTAATCCACGGCGTAACTGCGGTAGCTGGAGGGAATGAACTGGGGCAGCCCCATGGCGCCTGCGTAGGACCCCTTCACCTCCATCGGGTCGAGGTTCTCCTCCCGGCAGAGCAACAGAAATTCGATCAGCTCCCTTCGAGCGAAGGATTCACGCCGGGCGAGTGAGGCATAGACCGTGTTCAGCGCCTCGAATACCTTGAAGCCGGCATGCGGGCGGCGCCCGAATTTGGATTCCACTCCCAGGATGGCGCCGATCACGGGCGAATCGACCCTGTACTGATCCTGAACCCGCTTGAATAGATCGCGGTTGCGCCCCATGTACTGGCGCCCCATTCGGGTCACCTTTGCGTTCAGCAACAGCCGCCGGTATTGCGGATAGGGGAGGTCCTCGCTTGGCTTCTCGAAAAGATCGACGATCCCCGGGTGAATTTCGGCGCTGCCGAACCAGGCATCAAGCTGCTTTTTTGCAAATCCGTGCTGTCGGTTGAGCTCGGCCAGAAGGGTGACGTATTTGGAATCGGTTAAGCGGGGGCCGAGCGGTTGCCCGTTGGAATGAGCGAATATCGCCCTCGGGGGAATCTGGCAGATCGCCAGAAGGGCCATCAGGCGGGGAAGTCCCGAAATGATAAAATCGCGGCGTGATTCCATAGAAAGACCCGTCAACTCAATTGCTTCCGGGCCGAATGGGCCGGTTGGTGGATCCAAGGCAACAGAATTTCGGGGTCATCTTCCTTCGTGTCTCGAGCCAATGGGGAACTTTCGAATATCTCGGTTGCAAGCCGCATTTCGCGCTTCCCAAATAACTTATTATAATTGAAGAGATCCGGGGGGTCAAATAGAGCAAAATGCAAGCGGGAGCGTGACGGGCTTGCCCGGCTCCCACTCGATCAAGTAGAATCCAGCCCATGACCCATTGCGTCATCTACACCGATCTGGACGGAACGCTGCTGGATGCCAATACCTATTCATGGGAGGCGGCCCGCCCGGCGCTTGAATTGATCCGTTCGCGGGATGATTCGCTCGTGCTCTGCTCCAGCAAAACGCGCGCGGAGATCCTCGATATCAGAAAGGCCCTCGAAAACGGTCACCCCTTCATCTCGGAAAACGGAGGAGCAATTTTTATTCCCGAAGGGTATTTCCCGTCTCCTTTTAGGAAAGACAGGACCGCTGACGGATTGCACGTGATTGAGCGTGGGACGGCTTACCATCGGCTTCGGGCCGACCTGAAGGCGATTTCTAAGGAGACGGGGGTTGAATTGACGGGATACGGAGATCTCTCGGAGGGGGACATCTCGAGCCTGACCGGTCTGAGTCTGGATGAGGCGAAGCGATCTCGCCTGCGCGAGTATGATGAGCCGTTCCTGATCAGAGGGGATGAGAGCGACACCAAACGGGTCCTGGCTGCCATTGAAGGCCGGGGGCTTCGGTGGACCCGCGGAGGGCGGTTCCATCACCTGACCGGGGAGAATGACAAGGGCAAGGCCGCCAGGATTCTTACCTCTATATATTCTTCGCAATATCAAGAGGTAATAACGATCGGGCTGGGAGACGGCTATAACGACCTGCCGATGCTGGCGGCCGTCGATTATCCGGTTCTCGTCGAGAAGGAGGGCGGCGGTCACGAATCATCGGTCCAGGTCCCCGGGATGACTCGCGCGGCAGGGATTGGACCGATCGGATGGAACAACGCCCTGATTGAACTATTGAATCGCTTTTCAAGAGAATTTTCTTCCTGAAATCCATCCATTAGGCCATTCGCTCGGCAAAAAAACCATTGATCAGCGGGGCGGAGTGAGCCGATTCAGGGCGTGTGCTTCAGAAACGCTGCCATGAGCAGGATGAGGACGCCCAAGACCAGAGAGGTGTCCTGAAAGGGAATTCGCCGAAGGCCCTTCTTCTTTCGGGTCATCGGCAGATTCTTGAAATTGAGAACGTAGATCGTGATCAGGACGATGAAGAAGACTATCTTGGTGTTCAGGACCCAGATGTATTTCTGGGTAAAGACCCCTCTGGCCAGGTGGCTGAAGTGAATGTTGATCCCGCCCGTGATCAGGAGCAGCACGGCAAAGATGCCAACCACCTTGATGAACTTGATGTGGATATCGCGAAGGAAGGCCTCTCCCATCCCGGGCGGCAGCTTTTGCTGGACGGAGGGGAGCAGGACCAGAGAGAAAAACAGAATTCCGCCCACCCAGATCATCCCGGAGACGAGATGAACCCAGAAATTGACGATCTTGAAGACTTCCACCCAGGCTCCAAGTCAGATGGCTAATACGGAATTTTCGCGATCAGGCAGGGTCTCGCCCCCGATTGGCCGTGGCGGATTATGATGTCGGGGATCCTTTTCCGGCCAACAGCTTGGACACGATTTCCTGAAGCTGAGCGGGATTTTTCATGGCCTCCTCCATGGTGGTCTTGGCCTTTTCAATCCCCTCGTTGGCGATCTCCACCGTGATGGCGGTGGAACCCAGGCCTCGGGCATGCTGCTCGATCAGGGAGACCGTACAGTCACGCATGTACCCTTCCGGCACCCGCTCCACCCGCTGCTTGGCCTCCAGGGTCCACTCAAACTCGGGCTTGGCCGCCTCGTTGCCCGCCGTCTGACTCTGGGTGGCCAGCAATTCGTCCTTCCAGCTTACTTGATCGGCATACTCCAGAATGACGCGGTTGGCAAATTCGGAGGTGATGGTTCGAAGCCCCATCTTTCTTGCGGATTTTTCGATCACAGCCTTGGCCTCGGGTCCGGGAGCCTTGTAGGTTATGCGATCTCTTTCATGCCTGCCCCGGGGAACGAACGAGTCCCAATACCAGTCCATGCCC
>CAYGBP010000056.1:3162-6397 GCA_964348105.1 uncultured Nitrospirota bacterium | reverse complement strand
CGCAGCTTGGACTTGGCGTCAGAGGTCCACTGGATGACGACATCATCATAGGCCGTTTCCACCTCGATGTCGCCTTCGGCCTTGGCCGCGGCCTGAATGACGGCCTTGTCGATCAATTTGAATTCGGAGCCTTCCTTGTTGCAGATGGGGCATTTCACGGGCTGATCGCCCTTGGCCATGTAGCCGCAGCCGTCACAGACGTAATAATCCAGGTCCCGGCGCTCCTCGTAGCTCATCGGGGTCGATCCGCCGCTGGCCAGGGTTTCCCCCAGCATGCCAATCATCTGCGCGCTGGGCGCCCCCATCAGATCCTCGACCACCTCGTCGCTGGCCTCCATCTTGTTTCGGTCGATTCCTTTCTCATCCAGGACCTCTCCGAGTCCCTTCATGGCCCGGATGGCCGATTCCGGCAGAATGTGCCCCATGGCAGCGTCCACCACCTCGTTGCTGATGATGGTGTGCCCTTTTTCGACCGCATAGCGGTAGATGGCCGTCTTGGCCACGCCCCGGGCGAAGACCGGGACTTTTTCCATGCGGCGGGAGGCCTCATCGGTCCAGGCGATCGTATACTGGGCGATGCTGTCGATCGGAGGCGTATAGGTCTGATTCGAGATCAGGACGTGACAGGGGACCAGCCGGAGCAGATTTTCGGTGTTGCTTCCGATGTCCATCGTCTCGTCGCTATGAACCCCGATTCGGCCGAGGATCAGCATCCACGGTTTTTCCTTTTTGACGTACTGAAGCACCCGCTCGAAGACCTTCCCATCCAGGAGGGTGGTCTTGATCTTGGTTCCCTCGGCCTCGGCCACCTGCTTGGAGATGTCCAGATGGGCCTGATAGATCTTGGCCAGGCCGCTGTCGATGATTTCTTCGTGCAGCTTTTCCTGCTCCTTGAACCGGAAGACTTTCCCGGCGGCCTCCGAAAGGACGCCCGCGATACTGTTGAATGCGGCGTAATGAAAGTAGGGATCGAAGGCCGAGACGGCTTCGACTTCCGCGTTCAGGGCCTTGCCCAAGGCCAGTGCGGTCTTCAATCCTCCGAAGGAATGCGCACTTCCATCCAAAGCCACCACGATCTTGCGGTTGCCGTTCAGCGGCTGGGTGTTCTTGACCACGAAGATGTCGGAGCCGCGGACCCGGCGGACCACGCGCTCGCAGACGCTGCCGATGACGCTGTCCCTGACCGCCCCGAGCCCCAGGGCGCCCATGACCACCAGATCATATTTCTGCTGCTGTATGTCCTCGACGAGAATCTGGTAGTTCCTGCCTTCCAGGGAGCGGCGCTCGAACGAAACGTTTTCGCCCTTGCATTTCTGATCAATGACGTCCAAGTAGCAGTCGGTAATGATTTCCAGCCCTCGGGTGATGAGGGAGTCGTGGATCCGACGCTGGCGCTCCAGCTCCTTTTCGTCGTGGTATTCTTCGGGGAGTCCTGCCTCCATCTGCTTGAACCGCTTGTCGTGCATCTTGGCCGCGTACGCATGCGTCCCCACAACCGTCGCCCCGAACTGCCTGGCCAGCATCACCCCAATGTCAATCGCCATATTCGAGAAGTCAGAGTTGTCCACGGGGATGTAGACTGTCTTGTACATCATTTCCTCCTTAAACCGTTGCTCCCGTCATTTCGGTGGATTAGTGCCTGGAAAACCGGCCCATTATAGCATCCCTTTTTCCTGAAATCAATCAATAATTTTGGCAATTTTCGCCTACCCGGCCGCCTGCTCGGGGGTTAGTGTTCTCAGATAATGGATCACTTTCCAGGCCTCCTCCTCCGTGATGACGGAAGGGGAGTAGGAGAACATCCGGGTTCCGGTACTGCCGTTGCGGATGACCCAGAAGAGCTCTCCGTCCGTGCGCAGCGCCTGAAATTGGGGGTTTGTAAAGTCACGGGGCTTGGGGCGCAGTTCCAGGCCGGCCGGGCCGTCGCCTTTGCCCGTGACCCCGTGGCAGGTGAAGCAGGTCCCCTTTCCCTGGTAGACCTTCCTGCCCTCGTCGATGACCTCCGCCGTCGGGGGAAAGGGGTTGGGGACATTGCTCGCCTGGGCGGGGGCGCGGGGCAGACGGATATCCCGTTCTCCCGGGTCCTGCCCTTCTCCGGGCCCCATCGCCGAGAAGATGTAGATCATCCCGGTGATGGCGGCGAGAACGACAAATAATTGAAAGAATGCATGTTTCAATCCGCTTCTCCGCTCAATGGAAATTTAGTAACTGGGGTCGGGGACCTTCCCGACCAGGTCTTTCCAGATGGGGGGACCCTGGGTCTCGAAATTTTTCGTCGAGAGGAAATTGATGCCGTGGTAGAGGTTGAGCTTGAACTTGCCTCCCCCGAACCGCTCGGCGAGGAAGACCTTGATTCCCGTTACGGGAACGGTCGCCACCTCGGAGGCGGGGAAGGTGCCCATATGATGGAACTGGACCACCATGCCCACCTTTTCCTGCGCCAGGATCTTAACGGTGGATTCGGGAAGGATTTCGCGCACCGCGGCCTTCATCTCGTCCTCGGTGGGCATCCCCTTGACCATGGCATGGGAGAATTTCTTGACATGTTCCTTGTAGAGGTCCCAGACCAGCCCTTGCCAGATTTCATCAGGCATATCCATGGGTTATGCCTTTTTGATCCCGCCTCTCGAGTCCATGGGAAGGGCCTTGTTGCAGCGCGGGCACTTCACATACACGATGTTGTCGAACAATCCGATGCTGTAATGGTTGGCCACGACGTCGAACTCGATCTCGCAGGTCTCGCAATAGGCCACCGCTTTGAGGTAAAGCTGCGTGACCCGCTCCTGCAGTTTGTCCATCGCGATCCGCATTTCGGCCAGCGTGGACTGGAGGCGCTCCAGATACCTCTCCTGCTCCGCTACGCGGGCCTCCAGGGCCTGACGTTCCGATTCGGCTTTGGGATCCTGTGAGTTCATCGATTCAAATATCCTCGGAATTTGTAATCATACATGATCCGGGGCCGCCTAGGCAACAGGGTTTTGAAAATTCTCAGGTTGTCAGCCGTTTGTAAATCCTGGGCAGGGTCTCGGGCAGACGGGAAAGATTGCTGATGATGGTGTAGCCGACCTCTCCGTACATGTCACGGACATACTGGCCCGCCTCCCGGTCCACCGTGATGCAGAATGGATGGATCCCCAGCCCGCGGGCTTCACGAAGGGCCATGCGCGTATCCTCAAGGGAGTGCAGGCCGCTGTAGTCCTCGTCCAGCGGCTTCCCGTCGCTCAGCAGGATGCAC
>CAYGBP010000056.1:0-3152 GCA_964348105.1 uncultured Nitrospirota bacterium | reverse complement strand
TTCCGCCGCCAGGGCATAGAACGGCAGCCCCTCGACGGTCCGGGAGCGGTTCATGACAATTAGGCAGCGACCCTCTTCCGCAGCGTCCACGGGCGTGTGTCGGATGGCGGCCCCGTCCCTGTTCTGGCCGCTCGATTGGAGCCCGCCGATCCGCCGCCGGACGGGATCCGTGTAGGGCTCGTCAAAATCCTTGATCTCGAAGAAATTGACCTGCGATCGGGAATGGCCCGAAAAACCGAAAATGCCGAACTCGTCTCCCAGCGCGTCCAGGGCCTCCCCGAGCATCAGCAGTCCCTCCATCTCGATGTCCAGGACGCGCTTGTGCCGGATGGGGGAGTCCGCCGGGCCGGCGCTCGGCTCCACCGGGATCTGCTGGCTGGTGGAGCCGCTCAAATCGATCAGGAAGGCGGCCGAGACATCGCGCACCTTTTTCTCCCTCAGGATGTAGACCCGCTCGGAGGGTGACAGACCCGCCCGCCGCTCGGTTAGGGACTCGATCGCCGCTTCCAGATCGATCTCTTCACCGTATTCCTGCTTTTTGATCTTCCTGAAGGCCTGCGGCCGCAGGTACTCGAAATAGCGCCGGATCAATTTGATGAGGGGTCCATGCTCGTCCCTGATACGCTCCGCCAGATTTGATGACTGGGCCTCGACTTTTTTTTCCTCTAGTCGGCACCATTGGCTCCTGTAATCACCCGAGCCAAAGTCCCACTCGTCATAATAGAAGACGCCGGGCTGCTGGGCCGGCCGTGGCCGGGTCGCCGCATCGGATGGCTCGGCTTCACGGACCGGCTCGCGGCGACCGGGTTCCTGCGGGGAGGCGTGTGTTAGCTCCAATTCGGGCGGCGGGGTTTTCGAGTCGGACCGCTCGGTGTCCCGCCGTGGGGCCGCCTCCAGGTTGAGGGGCGTGCGGTGGGACAGGTTTTCCAGCGCGCCTTGCCCGGCCGGAATGTTGATGTCCGCCTCGGGATCCGCGGGGGCATCCGTCAGCCGGCGATCTGTTTCCTCTTCCTGAGCCATGAGGTATCTTTCGATCAGGCCGTAGAGTGAGATGACGACGCGCAGGGTGTCCTCGACGGTGGCGTTTTCCTTCTGAATGCCCTTCAGGATCTCGTATCCGTGGGAGACGACTTCGGCGATCCCCAGGGGGACCTCGGTCGTGTCGGCCACCGAAAGCTGCAGCAGGGCCTCGAGAACGGCCTGGCGTTTCGGCAGGTCGGCCAGGGCAGGCCGTCCCTTCATCTGACTCAGGACGACGAAGTCCATGTCCTGGCGGATCCCGGGGTAATCGCAGCGCAAGCGGTAGTCGATTCTGCCTTCCTCCACGATCATCCAAAGGTTTCTGGCCAGGGCCGGATCGGGAAACCGGGACAGGATCTCACGGGGACTGATCCGGCTATCGTCGGGTCGCTCGCCCAGCGCCTGCCGCAGGGTCGCGTAAAATTCCGGTTCGGAGCCTTTGGGCGGTTCATTCAACCGCGCCATCGAGACCGGATCAAACGAATCAAACTCCAGATGTCCCGCCTCGTGGAAGGTCATGACCTTGTAAAATCTGAAATTATCTTTGATATCCGGGAAGATATTGATCTGCTCGGGCAGGCTGATGATCCCATCGGCCGTTGTGGGCAGGCCGCCGGGGGCCGAGACACCCTGGATCTGCACCGGTTTGCCGCACAACCCCTCGGCGAAGAATCGCAGCATCCTGGCGTTTTCTTTCAGAAAGACGCCGCTGGCCGTCTTGCGCAGGTGGTCCTGGGCGATTTTCAGCTTCAGGGCGAAATAAGTGGAGGCGCGTTCCGGATTTCCTCCGGCGATTTCGATCCCTTTTCTCGCCCAGGACTCGAATCGAGACAGCGAGCCTTCGGCCAGGGCCAGGGCCTCCACGCAATGCCCCATGAATTCCGGCAGGACGGTCGGGGCCTGCACGGCCAGGGCCATCGCCAGTTCGAGCACTTTAGTCTGGGCCTGGGTACGATTCAGCACGGTTAGAATGGGCGGGCAGGCCTTGAGAAACGCCATGGCGGATCCGGATGAGGAGCGTATCAGCGCTTCGGCCACGCCCAGGACGATGCCTCGAAGCGACGCATCGCCGATCTGCCCCAGCAGGTCGGGGGTGACCCTGAAATACTCCAGTGAGAGAAAATCCTTGGTCTTGATGTCTTCGCGGGCGAGGCTCAGCCCGATTCGGGCCCAGCCCGCGAGCTGATCGGGCTCTAGGACCTCCAGCGCGGTCGGGCTGCTTCGGATAAATTCAACGGCCGTACCATAATCCTCCGTGGCCAGCTCCGAGACCACCCCAATCCAGGCCTGAAGTCCGACCGGACCAAGCCGGCCGATGACATCGGGCGACTGCCTGAAAAATTCCAGGGCAGACCCGTAGTCCCGCCCGGCCAGCGCGAGGCCGCCCTCCAGGGCCGGCAGAATGTGCGTCGGATGGGTAAACCCCGCCAGGACTTCCGGGCTGGCCTTAAAGTACTTGATGGCCGTGGCGGCCGATTCCCGGGCCAGCAGGCATCCCAGCTCGACCCACCGGTTGGCGGTGTCTCCATTGAGCATGGGCAGAACCTCCGGCGCCACCTGGTCGTAAGCCGATGCGGCCTTTTCGGAATATTCCGAGATAATGGCCCTCAGCTTTTGGATGTGGGAGGGATCCGTGGACATGGATAGGAATCAAAAAACGGTGGAGATGATCTCCCGGATGCTTTTCTGCATGTCGAGATCATCCGTCAGTGGCCGGGCGATCGCCACCTCGCCTGCTGTGCGGGGAACGATCCCCTCGCGAATCAGGCTGCCGGCGTAGATCAAAAGCCGCGTGCTCACGCCTTCCTCCAGGCCGTGGTTCTTGAGGTTACGCACCTTCTGCCCGATCCTCACCAGGGCCTGCGCGATTTCCTCACCGACGCCCGATTCCTGCTGGACGATGCGGGTCTCGGATTCCCTTGGGGGATAATCGAAATCCAGAGCCATGAACCGCTGTTTGGTGCTCTGCTTGAGGTCCTTGACCACGCTCTGGTAACCGGGATTGTAGGAGATGACCAGCATGAAGTCGTCCTGGGCCTCGATGACCTGGCCCTTCTTTTCGATCGGCAGCATGCGCCGCGCGTCCGTCAGGGGATGGATGACCACTGTGGTGT
This sequence comes from uncultured Nitrospirota bacterium, assembly GCA_964348105.1. Lineage (GTDB taxonomy): Bacteria > Nitrospirota > Nitrospiria > DATECO01 > DATECO01 > CAYGBP01. Next base: position 18 of record CAYGBP010000056.1, on the reverse strand, counting down.
CCTTGCGGGCCTCCACCA
>CAYGBP010000055.1:14976-16653 GCA_964348105.1 uncultured Nitrospirota bacterium | reverse complement strand
CAGCAGGGCCGAAACATAGCCTTGAAGGGGCGGAAGCGTCATCCCCGTAAAAGGCGCTGGTGGCCTGACCGATCCGGGAAGGAAGGAAAACAGGAGGGATCCCGCCAGCAGGATGAGACCGAGCAGGGTCGACCGCGCTGTCCCTGCGGCCTTCTCCGATTCGTGACTTCCCCGCTGCAGCGCCTCGCGGGGAACGACCCGAACCGCCTCCCGTGTCGACACCCCGCCGGCAAAGAGCGATACCGTGACTCCGAGGGCTATTCCCTCGAAAAACGTGTGGGCAGTCATCGAGACCTGCTTGACCACCACGGGCGTGTACAGGGCCGTGACGGTTTGACCCATGGTCTGCAGCGCCCATTGGGACAGGAACCGGCCGATGGGAATTCCGGCCGCCCCCCCCGCAAGGCCCAGAAAGACGGCCTCCGCGAGGAAGAGATGGAAGATGGATGCCCGGGTCACCCCCAGCGAGCGGAGCAGGCCAATTTCTGTGCGGCGGCGGACGATGGCCATCGTCATCGTGTTGTAGATCAGAAACAGGGAAACCAGCAGCGCGATGGCCGACAGGGCCGTCAGATTGAGTTGAAAGGCCGAGAGCATGGACTGCATTTCGGCGGCATGATGATGCGGGCGGCGGACGGCCAGATGGGGTGCAATCCCATTCTTGAGTGCCTGCTGCAATCCGGGCATATCCGCGCCTTCATCGGCCACGACGTCGATCCGGTCGATCTTGCCCAAGCGCCCCAGGCGCCATTGAAAAGTGGCGATGTCCATCATCGCGAAATTTCCCTGCATGGCGCGGGATACGCCTTCAAACTTGAGCAGATCCTTGATGACAAAGCCGATCGACCGGTCGTCCACGATCAGGCTGACGCGGTCATCGGGCGAAAGCCCGTGTCTTGTGGCAAAGGCTTCTGCGACATAAAGGGTTTGAGGGTCGAGGAGATCATCCAACCGCTTTGCGGGATCGTCCGGGTCCCTGGAGAAGGCATAGTGCCTGAATCGGGATTCCGCCAGGGGGTCCACCCCGATGAGCAGTATCGGTTCATCGATTCCTTCGATGGAGGCCATGGCGTTAAGGAGGGGAGCCACGGCCGCCACGCCCCGTTGATCCCGGACCGCGGACAAGACGGCCTCGTCGATTCCGGATTCATCCCCCGTGATCTGAAGATCGGTCCGTCCCGCCACTGCCTCCACGGTTATCCTGAATGCATCCAGGATGGATTCGTTGGCCAGCCGCACGGAGATGAATAGGGCGACCCCCAGGGCAATCCCGGTGAGGGTCAGCAGAGTGCGGGTCCGCTCCGCCGCGAGATGGCGGAATGCGACCAGCTTGAGCAGGCATGGCAACACGGGGCGTTAACTCCTCTGCGGGGTCATGCTATCCATGCGGCGTGCCCGATTCCGGGTCGCCGGCCTTGATTTCACCGTCCTGCAGATGGATGACCCGATCCGCGTGGGAGGCGGCCCGTCGGCTGTGCGTGGCGATCATGACCGAGATCCCGCTTTGCCGGGCCAACACCCGAATCAGGTCCAGCACGGACTTCCCGGTTGTCGAATCCAGGTTGCCGGTGGGCTCATCGGCGAGAATGATCGGCGGCTCGTTGATCAGTGCTCGTGCGATCGCCACTCGCTGCTTTTCACCGCCGGAGAGAGTACCGGGCAGTGCGCGCCGCCGGT
>CAYGBP010000055.1:12581-14966 GCA_964348105.1 uncultured Nitrospirota bacterium | reverse complement strand
AATGACGCAGCCGCCCGCGTTGTCCGGGCGCTGGCCGGGCGAGATGACGCCGGCGCCGGTCAGCAGGACCGTCTCGCGTCTCACGAGCACCTCCGATTGCTCGCCGGTGCTGAGATAGGTGCCGGTGGAGCTGTGATCGGCGAGCAGCACCTTGGGCGTAATGACCAGGGCACGGGCGATGGCCACCCGCTGCTGTTCGCCGCCTGACAGCTCGGACGGGCGGTGCCCGGAACGGTGGGCCAGTCCGACCTTCGCAAGCAGGGATTCTACGGTCTTTCGGGTGGCCGCCGGCGGTTCTCCCCTGAGCAGGAGCGGGAGCGCGACATTCTCCCAGACGTTCAAATGCGGCAGGAGATTGAAAAACTGGAAGATCATTCCGATCGTTCTTCTCCGCATTCGGGTCAGCTCTGGGTCCGGCAGGGCGGCAAGGTTTCGGCCGTCCACCGTGACCGTTCCCGATGTGGGTCGGTCCAGCCCTGCGACCAGGTTGAGCAGGGTGCTTTTGCCCGAACCGCTCGGTCCCATCAGCGCCAGGGATTCTCCTTTAGACAGCGCAAGGTTCGCATCCTTGAGGGCCGTGACGGGCTGACCGTCGTGGGAATAGATCTTCGAGACGCCTTCCAAGCGGACCATGCCGGTAAGATTACAGGAACGGCGCGCCCGAATGCAATGAGCATCGGCCATTGCAATCATCTGCTCGGGATGATATCCTGAACCGAATTTCTAAATCTGATCGGTCGCCCAATCCTGGGGCCGGACGGGCGGCGATTCCCCGCTGGATCTCAAACGCTGATCTCGAGAGGAGTTTTAAGCAATGAAGGTGACACTGGCGGTTCTCGCGGATGCGGCCAACGTCACTCGGGAGGGAAAGCTCAATATCCTCGGAATTTTCGAGGTGATCCAGGTTTCCACCTTTCCGGCGACACATCCCCAGATGCAGCTCGTCATGCGCTTCGAAGCCGATATCTCCGAGAGCGGAAAGACGAAAAAACTCGAAATCCAGCTCATGGATGAGGATGGAAAGAGGCTGATGAATCTGGGGGGTGAAATGACCTTGGGCCAGAAGCAGCCCGGCCAGAGCATGACCACGAGCCAGATCCTGACGATCAACATGATGAAGTTCGAGGCGCCAGGAAATTACGAATTCAAGATTCTCATCAATGACGAATTAAAGGCCGAGGTCCCGCTGAGACTGATTCAGGCCCGATCTCCCGAGCCTGCCGGCCCCCCAACATAGATTTTGGGTTGACATGGCGGTATTAGTTCGAATAAGGTCTAATTTTCCGAAATTCACGACGATGGTTGAGTAGGGAGGTTTGCCGTCATGCCCAAGCCGAAGTATCATGTTTTCGTCTGCACCACCACGCGGCCTCCGGGTCATCCGCGGGGCTCCTGCGCCGGGGATCGGAACAGCCGCGAGGTCATGATGAAGTTCTTCGAGGAGATCGAAAAAAACCAGCTTTTCGGAACGGCATTGGTGACGGAATCCGGCTGTCTCGGACCCTGCGCGATGGGGCCCACGGTGGTGGTCTATCCGGACGGGACCTGGTATAAGCAGGTTCTGCCGGAGGACGTTTCCGAAATCGTCGAAGGTCATCTGAAAAACGGAAAGCCTGTTGACCGGCTTAAGCTGCCCGACGAGATGTGGGGCTGAGCGCCGGCAGGCCTTGGAAGCAAGGGCCGTTAAGATTCCGCTTGTCCCCCCCAGGATATCAATAAAAATTACATTATGATTGCACGGCCCTTTGGGGCCTAACACAGATGAGGACCCTCGCATGTCGACTTTAGAACATATCATGACCAAGGATCTTCAAAGAGCCCAGCATTATTCCGCCATTCGCGAAGCCGCCCAGAAGATGAGGGAAAAAAAGATCGGCTCCCTCCTTGTGGAGAAGGATGGAAAGGATATCGGGATCATCACCGAAACGGACATCGTCCGCAAGGCGGTGGCGGGTGACCTCGATCTCAAGAAGGGGACGGTGGAGTCCATCATGAGCAGTCCCGTCCTCACCCTCGACCTGCAGCGAAGCCCCCAGGACGCCCATGACCTGATGGGAGAGTCCGGCGTGCGTCATCTGGGCGTGACCCGCAACGGTCAGATCGTGGGAATCCTGTCGGTCAGGGACATCCTCATCTATTTCAGGGGACAGTCCGAGCCCAAGATGGGCATCGATTAACGGTCATTTTCCCCGCAAGGCCTGACCGCCTTTCACCCCTGAATTTCCTATTATTGAGAGAGGGGCGCCATTCGGGCCTCGGATCGGCACCGGGGGGTCCCCCCATTACTTCGAGGTGGTTTGTTCTACCGCCGTTTTCTTACAAAATTTCCGAGGAAGCAGATCGCCTGAATCCATCTGGCGCAAGCCCCCTGCGCCGGCGGCCGAC
>CAYGBP010000055.1:8541-12503 GCA_964348105.1 uncultured Nitrospirota bacterium | reverse complement strand
GGGGGGAGGATTAGCATGAATGCCTCAAAATCTCTTGGATATGATCGCGCGGTGGTTTCTGGCCGTGACAGCGGGCTGCGGGGGAGGTGATCACGAAGCTTCATTCGAGCCTTGGAGCGGTATTAAGCCGTCGGGCACGTCCGAAAGCGAAGTGGCTTGCAGATTGGCGGCCGACGGCGCGGGCAGTGTGACCGTCGACCCCAGTCTCTGTGTTTTCGCTGAGGGGAGCAGCCAAGGGGATTTGGGCGGGAATCCCAATGCCGGCAAGACCGATGTCTTCGTGATCAAGTACGACGGCCCAGGGCATGCGCAATAAACCGGCGATTCGTAACGGTTTGCGGCAGAGCCGGAAGGTTTTGGAGTTTGGCCGGGATGGTTTGACAAGTTTTCGAAATCTGTGGTAAAAATGGCTGAAACAACCGTCAACCTTCGTGTTAAACGGGATTCAAGCGGACATTCATGGGCGGACATTCACACTGGTCGACCGTCAAGCGCCACAAGGCGGCGCAGGACGCCAAGCGGGGTCGGATCTTCACCAAAATCATCCGTGAGCTCACGGCCGCGGCCCGGCTCGGGGGGGGCGATCCGGACGCAAATCCGCGCTTGCGCACGGCGGTCGCGAAGGCCAAGGAAGTGAACATGCCCCAGGATAACATCAAGAAGGCCATCCAGCGGGGAACAGGCGAATTGCCGGGGGTCAGCTATGACGAGGTGGTTTACGAAGGATACGGGCCCGGGGGAGTGGCCACGCTGATCGAGATTATGACGGATAATCGCAACCGGACCGTTTCGGAGATCCGCCATCTGCTGGGAAAATACGGCGGTACCATGGGGGAGGCGGGGTGCGTCTCCTGGCTATTTCAGAAAAAAGGATATATCGTGGTGGAGCGCCATTCGGCCGACGAAGAGAAATTGATGAGCCTCGTGCTGGAGGCCGGCGCGGAGGACCTCAAGACGGACGACAATAATTACGAGGTGCTTTGCAGGCCCGAGGATTTTGAGCAGGTCAGGGCCGCCCTGGAAAAAAATAAGATCGCCCTCGCGGCCGCCGAGGTGACGATGGTTCCGCAGAACTATGTGCCGCTGGAGGACAAGGACGCCGAGCAGATGCTCAAGCTGATGGAGGCGCTTGAGGATCATGACGACGTCCAGAAGGTGTACGCCAATTTCGATATCTCACCGGAGGTCATCGAGCGCGTTGGAGCGGGTTAACCGCAAACCGGGCTCGCGTATTCTGGGGATCGATCCCGGCACGCAGGTGACCGGGTACGGCGTGGTCGAAGAAGTCAATCACCGTCCTCATTTCCTCGCGGCGGGCGCTATCAAGGCGCCCGCGCGCCTGACGCTTTCCGGAAGGTTGAAGAACCTGTTCGACGGCATCCTTGATCTTTTTGAGCGGTTTGAGCCCGACGGGGTGGCGATCGAGACCCCATTCCTCTCAAAAAACTTTTCCTCGGCCCTGAAGCTGGGGCAGGCTTGCGGCGTGGCCATGCTGGCCGCAGAGACCCGGGGCATCCGGATTTTTGAATACTCCCCTTCGGAGATCAAGCTGGCCGTCGTGGGCAACGGGGTGGCCCAAAAACAACAGGTGGAGCGAATGGTGGAATACCTCCTCGGAAGCCGCGAGCCGGGAGGACTGGCCTCGGGAGGCTCTCACCATGCGACGGATGCGCTGGCCGTCGCGATCTGCCATGTGCATTCAAGACTGATTCGCGAAAGGGCCGCCGAAGGCGTGGGGTGAGGCGCGCGCGGCTGATCCCCTTATGAATGGGATCGCCGGTTTTGAGTGCAGGGGGCGCGGGAGGGCAAGCAATGATTTCGTCTCTGCGAGGGGTCCTGACGCATAAATCGCCCCAATCCCTGGTTGTGGACGTTCACGGCGTGGGTTTTCAGGTCTATTCCACCCTGCAATCCTTCTATCATCTTCCGGAGGTGAAGGAATCCATTTTCCTTCATACCTATACGCATCTGAAGGATGACGGCCTGGAATTGTACGGTTTCCTGACGCTCTTGGAGCGGGAAACCTTCGTTCTGCTGCTGGGCGTGTCCGGCATCGGCCCGCGAAGCGCGCTCAATATCCTCTCGCGGCTCAGCGTCGAGGATCTCATCGAGGCCATTCAGAGTGGCAATGTTCATAAACTGACCGCCGTGCCCGGAATCGGGGCCAAGACGGCCGGCCGGATGGCGCTGGAACTGAAGGACAAGCTGGCGGTCCTGCCGGTGGGGCCCTCCGGGGTCAAACCGCAAGCCGTCGCGACCGATCCCGGCCAGAAGGTGTTCGATGATGCCCTCTCGGCGCTCGTCAACCTGGGATACCCGCGGCAACAGGTCAAGGAGGTCCTCAGCCGTTCGGTCCGGGAATCGGCGTCTGGGGCCGCGGAAGGCTCGGATGCCATGACCGTGGAGGGGCTGATTCGCGCTGCATTGAAGCAGATGTCGAAATAGCGAGGCCGCCGCTTCATCAGAAGGGTTGAGGTGAGACCATGACATCGGAAAAGCAAAGCCGGGAATCCATTTTGAACAACCATCTTCAGGACGAAGACCGAAATGACGAGGCCAGTCTCCGACCCACCCGGCTCGATGAGTATGTGGGCCAGGACAAGCTCAAGGAGAACATGCGCGTCTACATCGCGGCGGCGAGACAGCGCGGCGAATCCCTGGACCACGTGATCTTCTACGGTCCCCCCGGCCTGGGCAAGACCACCCTTGCGAATATCATCTCGCGGGAACTCGGGGTCAATTTCAAGGCGACGTCGGGTCCAGCCATCGAGCACCCGGGAGACCTCGCAGCCATCCTGAGCAACCTGAGCCACGGGGATGTCTTTTTTGTCGATGAGATCCACCGCTTGAGCACCACCATCGAGGAGGTCCTCTATCCGGCCATGGAGGACTTTCAGTTCGATCTGGTGATCGGGCACGGCCCGTCCGCCCGAACATTGAAGCTGAACCTCCCGCGGTTCACCCTCATTGGCGCCACCACTCGAATCGGCCTTTTATCCGCCCCGCTGCGCGACCGGTTCGGGGTCATCAGCCGGCTGGAGTTTTACACCACCGAGGAGTTGTGCGAAATTATCATGCGTTCGGCCAAGATACTGAATGTCTCGGTGCATGTCGATGGGGCCATGGAGCTGGCAAGGCGCTCGCGAGGCACGCCCAGGATCGCGAACCGGCTACTTCGCCGCGTCCGGGATTTCGCGCAGATCAAGGCCGAAGGCGTCATCACCCGTGAGGTGGCCTGTCCGGCCCTGGATCAGCTCGAGATCGACGAATACGGGTTCGATGCGATGGACCGAAAATTTCTTCTGACCTTGATCCAGAAATTCGGAGGGGGGCCGGTGGGGGTGGAGACGTTGGCCGCCGCGATCGCCGAGGAAAAGGAGACCATTGAGGACGTGTGCGAGCCCTTTCTGATTCAGAACGGCTACCTGGATCGCACGCCAAGGGGCCGTCAGGCCACCCGACTGGCTTACCGATCGCTCGGCCTTGCCGATCCGGCTCAATCGGGGGAGGGTGCGGGCAGGGGACCGCAGGTGACCCAGAACAATCTCTGGTGACCCCGAGAAGAAACCGCAGTATGTTCCGGCAAAGGGGAGGTCCTCCCCTTTGCTTTTTTTTGTGGGCGGCGCCCGAAGAAAAGTTGCAAAAGTGATTGAAATGATTTATGATAATTGATTAAATATCGAGGATTTCGGGACCCCATGGGCGATCAAAACCGGGAAGATGTGGAAAAGTACCGTCGGCAAATCGATCGGCTGGACGAGCAGATCCTCAAGCTCCTAAACGAGCGTGCCCGGATTGCCATTGAAATCGGAAAATTGAAGAAAGACGCACAGTCCGAGATTCACGCCCCCAACCGCGAGCGGGAGATTTACTCGAGGCTGGAGCATAAGAATTCGGGGCCCTTCCCGACCGAGGCGATCCGGCATGTCTTCCGAGAGATCATCTCGGCCTCCCTGGCGCTG
>CAYGBP010000055.1:2946-8531 GCA_964348105.1 uncultured Nitrospirota bacterium | reverse complement strand
ACCGGGTTCCACAGCGTGACCAGCCCCGGGCGACCTTCACCCACATGGCCTGCATGCAGCAGTTCGGTCTGTCCGCCATGTACGTGCCGGTCCAGGGGATCCGGGACGTTTTCAGCGAGGTGGAAAGGGGAAGGGCGGACTACGGGGTGGTCCCGATTGAAAATTCCACCGAAGGCGTCGTCAACCACACACTCGACATGTTCGTGGACTCCCCGCTGAAGATCGCCGGGGAGATCCTTCAGGAAGTTTCGCACCATTTGCTCTCCAAGACAGGGAAAATGGAGGACATCAAGCCTAAATCCCTACGCCCTTGGGTTCGCCATGATGGAGGACATCAAGCGAATCTATTCCCACCCCCATGCCATTGCGCAGTGCAGGTCCTGGCTGGATAAGAATCTGTCGCAGATTCCGTGGCTGGAGACCTACAGCACCGCGAAGGCGGCAGAGATGTGCCTGGAAGATGAATCGGTGGGCGCCATCGCTTCCGAGGTGGCCGCTAAGCTGTACGGCCTGCGGATCGTCCAGAGACGGATCGAGGACAATATCAATAATTTTACCCGGTTTCTGGTGATCGCGACCAAATCCCCGCCCCCCACAGGCAAGGACAAGACATCCATCATGTTTTCGATCAAGGACCGGGTGGGCGCTTTATACGAGATCCTGAGGGGTTTTTCGGCCAACCAGATCAATCTGACCAAGATCGAGTCACGTCCGTCGAAGAAGAAGGCCTGGGAGTATCTCTTCTATGTGGACCTGGAAGGCCATCAGGATAATGATCGGGTGAAGACCGTTTTGCAGGAACTCAAGGCGCAATGCATCTTTCTCAAGGTGCTGGGATCCTACCCTGTTGCGGGATGAACCGCGTATTCGCCCGCCGATTCACAGGACGGAAATTGGAAAACAAAAGGGAATAAACAATGGGCTTACCCATCAGCCCCGATATCGCACAGCTGATTCCTTACTCGCCCGGCAAGCCGATCGAGGAGCTGGAACGAGAGCTGGGGATCCGGAGGGCCGTCAAGCTGGCCTCGAACGAGAACCCGCTCGGCCCGTCAAAAAAGGCCCTGGCCGCGATCCGCAAGGCCATGCGAACCCTGCACCGGTATCCCGAAGGCAGTGGGAACCGACTCGTGGAGGCGATTTCGGAGCGCAATAAGGTGAGTCCCGACGGGATTGTTCTGGGCAACGGGTCCAACGAGATCATCGAGCTGGTGGTGCGGGCGTTTCTGCAGCCCGGTGATCAGGCCGTCATGGCGGATCTGACCTTTGTTGTGTATCAGATGATCGTTCGCGCGGCGCATGGAGAACCGGTGACGGCTCCCCTGCACGAGGGATGCCATGACCTGCAGGAAATGCTGCGAAGAGTGACGGATCGCACCCGCCTGATCTTCGTCTGCAACCCCAATAATCCCACAGGGACCATTGTCCGCCAGCAGCAGGTTGACGAGTTCATGGACCGGGTTCCCGACGGCGTCATCGTGGTGTTCGACGAGGCCTACTATGAGTATGTCACGGACCGCGCCTTCCCATCGGGCCTGAACTACCTGCAACAGGGCAGGGATGTGCTGGTCTTGCGGACCTTTTCAAAGATCTACGGCCTGGCCGGCCTGCGCATCGGCTACGGGCTGGCGAGCCGGCCCATCGCCGAGATGCTGCAACGGGTCCGCCAGCCGTTCAATACCAACCGTCTCGCCCAGGTGGCAGCGTTGGCGGCATTGACGGATGATGACCACGTCAGGAAGAGCCGTGAAGTCAATGAAGAAGGCAAGCGATATCTCCTGGGAGAGCTGGGGAAAATGGGACTGCAGACCCTTCCTTCGGAGGCGAATTTTTTATACATCAACATGGGAAGGCCTGGCGGGGAGGTTTACGCCGACCTGCTGCGACTCGGCGTTATCGTCCGGCATATCCAAGGGGAATATATTCGGATCACGATCGGTCTTGCCCGGGAGAACAGGCGTTTGATCCGCTCGTTGAAACGGGTATTGACGGGAAGGGGAAAAACCTCCGATGGCGGGAACCAGGGGTGAAGGTGCTTTTCAAAAAAGCGGCCATCATTGGGCTCGGCCTCATCGGTGGTTCTCTGGCCCTGGCAGCCAAGAAACAGCGGCTGGCCGGCTCGATCTTCGGTGTCGATCGGGACCGGCAGGAGCTGGAGCGGGCCCGCGCGAAGAGCGCGCTCGACCGATTTACGGTGAAACTCCGGGAGCTTCCCTCCGACTGCGACTTGATCATCCTGGCGACCCCCGTTGGACAGTTTGAGCCCCTGGTCAGGAAGCTGATTTCCCGTATCGGGCCGGGTTGCGTGGTCACGGACGTCGGCAGCACCAAGGCCGCACCCGTCGCCCTCCTCGAATCACTGATGCCGAAGGGGGCGGCTTTCGTGGGTGCTCATCCAATCGCCGGAAAGGAGAAATCCGGATTTCAGGCGGCCACGCCGGATCTGTTCTCGAAGGCGAAATGCATATTGACGCCGACCTCGCAAACGGACCGTAATGCCCTGAGGAAGGTCAAGCAGTTTTGGACTCGAATCGGCGCGCAGGTGATCTTGATGGATCCAGAAGAGCATGATCGGGTTCTGGCCACGATCAGCCATCTTCCCCATCTGGTTGCTTACGCGATGGTGAACACGGCGCTCAATGTGCTGGACGAGGATAAGAAACTACTGTCCCTATCCGGCGGGGGATTCAGGGATTTTACGCGGATTGCGGCTAGCTCGCCCGAAATGTGGCGAGACATCTGCTTGCAGAATGACAAGCATATCCTTTGCAACATCGAGGCTTATGAAGCCGTCATGGCCCGATTGAAGGACATGATCCGCTCGCGCGACCGGGACGGATTGATGCGCGAGATGCAGAGGGCAAGAGGGATCAGGGAGAAGCTGGCATAAAATGGATCGATATTCTGCGGATAAGGCCGCAGCGCTCAAGGGCGAAATCGTCGTCCCCGGTGACAAGTCGATGACTCACCGGGCCATCATCCTGGGCTCCATGGCGACCGGGGACTCCAGGGTCGAGGGTTTTCTGGCGGCCGATGATTGCCTTCGCACCATGGCGGCCTTTCAAAATCTCGGGATTCAGATCAAGCGGGAAGGCAACACGCTGCTGATCAAGGGAGCGGGGCCCGGCGTTCTGGACCTGGGCAATTCCGGCACGGGAATCCGGTTGCTGGCCGGGGTGCTCGCGGGACATGCGTTTTTTTCGGTCTTGACCGGCGACAGCTCCCTGAGGCGGCGCCCCATGAAACGCGTGGCGGATCCCCTCAGGGAGATGGGCGCACAGATCATGGGCCGTGGGGGTTCGGACTATGCCCCTCTGGCCATTCTTGGAGGCCCTTTGAAGGGGCTGGAATATACGATGCCGATTCCGAGCGCCCAGGTGAAGTCCGCGTTGTTGCTGGCGGGACTGCAAGCCGACGGCCGGACCGTGATCCGGGAGCCTGCACGGTCGCGAGACCATACCGAACGGATGCTGAAATATTTCGGGGTTGATATTAAAGGCGAGGGTTTGAGCCTCGCCGTGCAGGGGCCCGTCCGATTCGAGGGATGCGATGTGAAGATCCCGGGCGATCTTTCTTCGGCCGCCTTCATCATGGTGGCCGCTTCTGTGGTCAAGGGTTCGGAGGTCAGGATCCTGGGTGTCGGAGTCAATCCCACCCGGACCGGTATCCTGGAGATCCTGCACGAAATGGGGGCCGACATCCGGACTGAAAACACCCGCGAGATGAGCGGCGAACCCGTGGCGGATCTGGTCATTCGGTCCAGTCCCTTGAAGGGGATTCTGATCGAAGGCGAAAGAATGCTGAGGGCGCTGGATGAATTCCCCATTTTGTGCGTCGCCGCGGCGTTGGCCCAGGGGGAGACCATTATCCGTGACGCCAAGGAATTGCGGGTTAAGGAAAGTGACCGAATCGCCGTGATGACCGCCGAGCTGACCAAGATGGGCTGCCAGGTGGAGGAGCGCGAGGACGGGGTGCGAATCACCGGAAAGGGCCGTCTGCAGGGTGCAAGCTGTGACAGCCAGTGCGATCACCGTGTAGCCCTCGCCTTGTCGGTGGCCGCGATCGCCGCGAAGGGAGAGTCCGTCGTGAGGAATACGGAATGCATCGAAACCTCATTCCCCGGCTTTTTCGCATTAATGGAATCATTGAAAGCGGCTTGATGAACCGGCCCCAGGCTGGCGCGCGTGGAGGCGGCACCGCAGTGAAGAGAAAGGATCTGATCATTACGATCGATGGACCGTCTGGGGCCGGGAAGAGCAGTACGGCGCGCGCCCTGGCCGATGCCCTGGGTTACCTGTATCTGGAAACCGGCGGATTGTACCGGGCCGTGGGCTGGAAACTTCTTCAGGAAAGGATCGATCCGGGGGATGTCGATGCCCTGAAGGCGTTGTGCCGGCGAATTGAAATCACGGTGAAAAATGCAGAGGGAAGGCCCCGCATTCTCATTGGCGAAAAGGATGTGACGGATGAATTAAAGACGCCGCAGCTGGACAGGGTCTCCTCCCAGATTTCGGCGGCTGCCCCCGTTCGGGAATGCCTGTTGCGCCTCCAACGCGAAGTGGGGGGAGCGGGAGGTGTCGTCGTCGAGGGGCGGGACATCGGAACGGTGGTTTTTCCGGATGCGGACGTCAAATTCTACCTGGATGCCTCGGGGGAGGTCCGTGCCCGGAGGCGCTACGAGGAGCTTCGGGAGCGGGGTTATGGGCAGGGCCTGGATAGCGTGTATGGGGAAATACAGGCCAGGGATCGGCGGGATACGGAGCGATCCCTGGCGCCCCTGTGCAGGCCTGAGGATGCAATCTTTTTGGACACATCCGACTTGACCTTGACGCAAGTAGTCGATAGAATGTTGGTGGAAATTCGGAAAAAGGTGAGCGGCCACTAGGGTTTAGGAGAAATGCTGTATTTGATCGCGCATGTGCTGGTATATGGGCTAGCCCGGCTTCTCCTCAGGCTTAAGGTGATCGGTGCCCAGAACGTTCCGGCGAAAGGTGGGGTGATTATCGCCGCCAACCATTTGAGTTATATGGATATTCCACTGATCGGGTGCTCCCTCAGCCGTCGGGCCGATTTTGTGGGTAAGTCGGAGTTGTTCTCCCGTCGATGGGTCAATTTTTTCTTCCGCCGGCTGGGAGGGTTTCCGATTCGTCGCAGCGGGGTGGATCGGCTGGCAATCGATGAAGCGGTTAGGCGCTTGAAGGCGGGACGGGCGGTGGTCTTTTACCCGGAGGGCAGGCGAAGCGAGGATGGCCGTCTTTCCAGGGCGAAGCCCGGGATCGGCATGGTGGCCGCAAAGGCCCGGGTTCCGATCGTTCCGGCCCTGATCGAAGGGACGGACAAGGTGCTGCCGAAGGGCTCCTGGCGCATCCGGTTGCATCCGGTTACCATCAAATTCGGTCCCCCGTTGAATCCGCCCAGTTCGATGCGCTCCAACGGAAATCACGGGGGCAAGGCTTATTATGAAAATATCAGCCAGGCTGTGATGGATGGAATTTATCGGCTCAAGGAAGAATCGGTTCTTTCGTGAGAATACTTACGAACATCGAGTTCAGGAAGAGGGAGGTTAAAGATCAGTGATGTCCAAC
>CAYGBP010000055.1:0-2936 GCA_964348105.1 uncultured Nitrospirota bacterium | reverse complement strand
CGGGTCAGGGCGCACAGGCTTCGGCGGCCCAGGAAGAACAAATCGGCAATATGGATCAGCTTTATGCTGAATCCTTTAAAAATCTGCAGGAAGGCAGCATTATCAACGGGACGGTCGTAGCGGTGTCGCACGATGGGATCGTCGTTGATATCGGGTATAAGTCCGAAGGAGTCCTGTCCCGGGATGAATTTTCGGAAGACGAGCTAAACAAGCTGGAGGTGGGTCAAAAGATTCAGGTCTACCTCGAGGAACGGGAGGACAGCGAGGGGAACATCATCCTGTCGAAGGAAAAGGCCGACCGGATGAAGATCTGGGACCAATTGGAGAAGATCTACCAGGATGGCGAGGTGATCGAAGGCAAGGTGCTCTCCAAGATCAAGGGCGGCATGATCGTCGACATCGGCATCAAGGCCTTCCTGCCCGGTTCCCAGATTGATCTTCGTCCCGTGAGGGACCTGGATCAGCTGGTTGGCAGGACCATCCCGGTAAAAGTCATCAAGATGAACCACCGCAGGAGCAATATCGTTGTGTCCCGGCGGGTGGTCCTGGAGGAATCGAGGGATAAGAAGAAGATGACCACCCTGGCGAATATCCAGGAAGGCCAGCTGATTTCGGGCCTGGTCAAGAACATCACGGATTATGGTGCTTTTATCGATCTGGGCGGAATCGACGGCCTTCTGCATATTACCGATATGTCCTGGGGCCGGGTCAATCATCCCTCGGAAGTGATGATGATCGGCGACAAGGTCGAGGTGATGATCCTCAAATACGACCGTGAGACCGGGCGTGTCTCGCTTGGACTCAAGCAAAAAACACCCGACCCTTGGGGAAATGTCGAGGAGAAGTATCAGAACGGCGCCAAGATCAAGGGCAAGGTGGTCAGCATCGCGGAATATGGTGCCTTTGTGGAGCTGGAGCCGGGCATCGAAGGGCTGGTGCACATTTCCGAAATGTCCTGGTCGCATGATGTGAAGCACCCCTCAAAATTGGTGGCCGTCGGAAATGTCATCGACGTCATGATTTTGAATATCGATAAGAAGGGCCGCAAGATCTCCCTCGGGATGAAGCAGATCGAGCATAATCCCTGGGAGGTGGTGGAGAAGAAATACAGTCCCGGAATGAAACTCGAGGGCAAGGTCAAGAGCATCACGGATTTCGGGGTCTTCGTGGGGCTCGACGAGGGTGTGGATGGTCTGATCCACATCTCGGACATGTCTTGGACCAAGCGTATCAGCCATCCCTCCGAGATCTTCAAAAAAGGTCAGACGGTCGAGGCCGTCGTGCTCAAGATCGACCGAGAAAAGGAGCGGATCTCGCTCGGATACAAACAGCTGACCCCCGATCCCTGGGAGCATGAAATTCCCGAAAAATACACGATCGGGCAGCAGGTTACGGGCAAGGTCGTTCGGGTCACGGATTTCGGGATTTTCGTGGAGCTCGAGGATGGCGTAGAAGGCTTGGTGCATATCAGCGAAATGGAACTGGAGCCTTCGACCAAGGTGCATGATAACTTCAACGTCGACGACGAGATCAGCGCCAAGATCACCCGGCTGGAGGCGGCGGACCGGAAGATCGCCCTGAGTGTGCGAAAACAAGGGAAATCCGCCGCTAAGAAATAGCGGCAGAGCAAGGGTCGCGGCGCGAGATCTCGGGGGGTGGCCACATCCCCTCTTTTCAGGGTCGCCAGGCTGGTTTGAGGGTTTTCGGATATGACGAAAAAGCCTCTAGCGGTAGCTGCATGGATATTCGGCGCGGCGGCCTTGTTCTTTTTCGTGATGATGCTGTTTACCACGCTGTTGACGGAGGAAGGCGCGGGGACCTCGAGGCAGGTCGCCCTGGTTCGCGTTGAGGGGATCATTCTCGACTCCCGCGACGTCATCAAAGAAATTAAGGAATACGAGAAGAACCCCGCCATCCGGGCCATTGTGCTTCGCATCGACAGCCCGGGCGGAGCCGTCGTTCCGTCACAAGAGATTTACGACGAAGTCAAAAAGGTAAAGGAAAGCTCGAAAAAAAAGATCATTGCGTCCATGGGGACGGTTGCCGCCTCGGGAGGCTATTATATCGCCAGTGCATCCGAGCATATCGTGGCGAACCCGGGGACCCTGACGGGGAGTATTGGGGTGATCATGGAGATGGCCAATATGGCCGGGCTACTCGAAAAACTAGGTGTCGAAAGCGTCGTCATCAAGAGCGGGGAGCACAAGGATCTGGCCTCTCCATTCAGGCGGATGGGAAAGCAGGAGCGCGCCATCCTGCAGCAGGTGCTGGATGATGTCCATGATCAATTTATCGAGGCGGTCTCGTTGGGACGGGGCCTAGAGATGGAAAAGGTGAGAAAACTCGCGGATGGAAGGATCTTCACGGGAAGACGCGCGCTCGAGCTGGGTCTCGTTGATGAGCTCGGAAGTCTCGACCAGGCTGTTGCCTCAGCCGCCCGGATGGCCGGGATCGAGGGGGAACCGAAGGTCATCGAAGCTAAGAAGCCGTTTTCGATTTTCGATTTGGTGAGAAACCGGTGGCTGGGATCGCTCCAGCGGTCGATTCCGCCGCGGGCCGGTGTGATTTCGCTTCAATACATGATGGCGTTTTAGGAAAGGGGAGCGGGCGTTCGGGGAAGAATTGCTCATGATGGAGATGCGACCGGAGAACTGCCGTCCATTGACCTAACCTCGGCAGGGGACGGTCCTCGATGACAAGGTCGGGAAGGGAGGAGCCTTATGACAAAGGCGGAATTGATCGAGAAGGTGACCGATCAGGTCAACGGGCTGACCAAGCGTCAGACCGAAGTGGTCGTCAATGCCATTTTTGGTAGCATCAAGGATGCCATGGCGAAGGGTGACAAGATCGAGATCAGAGGATTCGGCAGCTTTAGGCTGAGGCAACGGAGGATGCGGGAAGGTCGCAATCCGAAAACCGGAGCGAGGGTGACCGTC
>CAYGBP010000054.1:8586-16693 GCA_964348105.1 uncultured Nitrospirota bacterium | reverse complement strand
CAAATCCCTCCGCCGCTACGCATTGGTAACGTAACTGGCGTCATGTGGGATTTGGTCCCGACAGATCACCTACTGAAAGGCGGGCAGCGAACGCCCGACAAACTATCACAACCCTATCTTTCACTCGGCCAGGCAATCCTGGAACGATTGCCCGCCCTATCCTAACGGAGGTCACATGAAAGCTGGTCAAATCATGAAGGCGCCGGTCCTTGCCACGACACCCCGGGCATCCGTCCGGGACATTGCCGCTCAGCTGGTCAGCAACGAAATCAGCGGGATGCCCGTGGCCGAGCCGAACGGCAACGTCATAGGAATCATCACGGAGGCGGATATCATCAGGGCCATTACCGAAGGAAAAAAACTGGAGACCCTCGTTGCCCAGGACATCATGTCGACCGACCCGGTCTGCGTAGGCATGGAAACCACGGTCGAAGGCCTGACCAAGATCCTGAAGGAATATCATATCATGCGGGTCCCGGTCACCGAAAAAGGCAAGCTGGTCGGCATCATCTCGCGAAGAGACGTGATCAAGGCCGTCCTGGAGCCGGAGTTCCTCGTCTTCGGCTCATAATTCTACCCAATCCCGAGCGACTTAACAGAGTACCGGATCCCTTTTATGGCGGCCATACCTTTCACGTGAGGTCGAGGCCCTATTCTCCACACTTGAACAAAGCGGGTTGCCTGGCAGATCTCCGGCCCCGAAAATCGCCCGACCCATCAGGGCGCTTCAAGCCGCCTTCTTGGCGTCAGATGGGAAAATGCGAGCAGGCTCATTAATGCTCCGAGTATAGGCAATCCTGATTCTAAGGAAGGGTTTTTCGAAAATCAGAAAAGAAATTGCGGACGCTACCAAAGCAAGGATAAGAGTCAGGAGCGGCTTTGCTGAAACAGAAAAGTCCACGCTGCGTATCAGGTACAGAACGGGAAGGTGCCAAAGGTAGAGACTGAAGCTGATGGTTCCAACCCACCGCATCGCCCGCGTTCGAAGAATTCCGGAAATCAGTCCATTTCCCATCAAGACACAAAGAATAAAAACGGACCAGAGGGTTCCGAACAACAGATAGGATTTGTGAAATACCTCCCTCTCCAGTCCTTGCCCGGTAACCCGACTCCAGATCTCAGGGGTCATTGCGAACACCGCAAGCGCGATGCCCCATGCAAGGATATTGAGAAATGGCCTAACCCAGGAAACGCTCATCCAGGACGACCGAGACATCCTGTAGTAGACCAGCGCTGCGAGCGAACCCAGAAGAAAGGTGGGCAGGTACGGCCCGAGGGAAACTGAATTGATTTCGTAGGTCTCAGCCGGCCATAGAAACCAGCTGCCAAGGAATAATGCTGTGAGCGTCACGACAGCGGATAGGAAAAGATTTTTTCTGAGAAGGAAGGCATAGACGAGTATGACGACAGGTATTACAAAGTAATATTTGAATTCCACCGGGATCGACCAAAACACGCTTTTGCCCGATTGGAGACTAACATGGCTGATGAATTCAGTCGGCGTGAGCTTGTAATAGAAATACTGATTACTTGAAAGCAGCACACTCAGTCCCAGGACAAAGGTAAACAGAGGGAAAATCCTGAAAATTCTTCTGATCCCGTAGTTCAGCCACAATCGTGGATTATGTAGCTCACGAATCCTGGCCTCTAGAAATGGAAGCGTCAAAAGAAAAGCGCTCAGTGAAAAAAAAAGAAAAACACCATACTTCCCGACTCCCGACAGGCTTAGGAACGGGAATAGCCCCATGCCCTTGTTGCTTAAATGGCTTAAGACTACCAATAGAGCGGCAACGCCCCTTAGTCCATCGAGACAATCAAACTGGAGATTCGCGGTCGAAGTCTTGGTCAAGAAAAGGGACGACAACCGGCTCAGACGCTGCCCCAAGTTTTCGATCAGTTGAATCAAGCTTAATACCTCGTACCGGCAGCCAGTTCTTTCCATAAAGACTGATAATAAGATTAACAGATCATGTCGGATGCGCATGCATGCTGGCATTTGATCCTGCGGTTGGCAGGCTGGATATCAGACCGAACATTCCGACCGTTAAGGAAGCTCTGGGTATGCTTTTGTAAACATCACGCATAGACACTGTCAACGTGGCTTGACAATTCTTATAATGATCGGATTCGGGCGCTCGGATATACCAAGCGTTTGTTGCGCTGATTGTGCCCGGAAGGTCATCAATATATTAATAAATTCTCCTACCTGCTATTTTTCATTGCGAATGGCCCGCTTGGCATTCCATTTGCTGAGTTATTGATTGTGAGGTGAATGTTTAAGTAAAAGGGTCCGAGTGAAAGGGGTGGGAAGCATGCTTCCTTGCGTACAGCTCGTGTACTTGGCAGTGATTTTCGCAGCCCTCATTGCCACGATGGGCGGGAGCGAAGCCACCGCCTAGCGGGCTTATTACTTTAAAAGAAGGCCAAGGGAGTATCCGAGGCTCCCCACGCCTAGCAGCACCACGAGCCAGAAGCCCAATTGCCAGATCCAGCGGTTGAGCGTCGGTCGAATGCCCCCCAAGGGCTTATTGCATTGCGGGCAGACAATCGCCCGTTTATGAATCTGGCTTTTGCAGATGGGACAGGTCTTGCCGGTCGAGTAGAATGCCATTAGCAGGCCCAGCGGTCCCAGCATAAACCCGACCACGAACCAGTAAAGCTCGCTGGCGCCGCGGCTGCTGGCAATCAGGGCGGACCCCAGCCCCATCGAGGCCCACAAGAGCAAGGCGAACAAGACTAGAAAGATCTCCATTCAACCTTTCCCGGCTCTAAGGGGGCCTTTTCCTCTACCCCCCCTGCAACCCGCCGGGCTCACTCCCTCCCAGAAGCCATCCGCAGGCGGTAGGTCAGCTCCGTCGAGGTGGAATGAACATTCTGCCACATCAGGCAATAATGCCGCGTGCTCGTGGGTTGGAAGATCCCGTCGAACTCCACGACATCTTTCAGCGAGACCGGGTAGACCACCTCATCGCCCTCATGGAAATGAATATTAAAATGTGCCGGCAGGGACGTGCTGAAACCGTACGCCACGGACTGGTCCGGCTCCAGTGTCAGGCAGGCTTCATGAAATCCCCGGGGCGCGATTGATTCCGCCTTGGACAACCCTTCGCCTTTCACCTGGCCGATCTCGGCTTCGCTCAAATCGCCTCCGGCCACAGGACGCGTTCCCGTACAGGCGGTGAGCAGGAAGATCATTAAAAGGATGCGAAGACTGGGGCGGATCATTTCTTGTTCAATGCCCTCCGGGTCCGGGAGGTGGGGCGAAGCTTTTCGCAACTGATTGAATCTTGCACGCAATCTGGTTTCGAATTATAGGGGGTTGGTCGGATGGTGTCAATCCGCAGTCATCCTGTTCGCATGAGATGGGGGCGTGTGTGACCCGAGCTACAGAGACCGGAAGATGGCCACCAGATCACTGAGTGAAGAGGTCCTGTCCTGGGCATACGCCTGAAGCCCAACCGCCTCCTTTTTCATTTTTGCGGAAACGGCCGTCCCGCCTTTGCGTCTTTTGAGACGCTTGAGGATATCCATCGTGCTGGCGTAGTCCGCTTCGACCTTCTTCCTCACCACCGGATTCATTTCGAGCTCGGGCGAAAGCTTCTCTCTGGACTGGCGAAATTGCTCCTCGAGATGATCGACGGACATCTGATCGCGAACCGCCCGGTCCGTCACGATCCTCAAGGCATGGCCCATCAGTGCGTAAAAGCGGGTCAGGTCGGCGGCGATCGTGAGAAAGGTCTTTTCTTTGCTCTGAGGATCCATCTTCAAGCATCTCCGATTGGGCTACGATTGTGAATAATCCCGCCTGGATTGGCCGGCGACCGTCAGGCGGGCCGCATAATACTGCATCATGGCTTCAACCACTTCCCGGACGGTATCGGTCCTCTCACGGCAGATCACCGACACCCGTTGGACCTTGGCCTCCAAACGGGCCTCCCGGCTCGAGGTTTCCCCCGTCCCCTGACCGTCCTCCAGCCTAAGCAGCGAGAAGATTGCGTCCAGCGGACCCGCCGGCCCGGTTCCGCTCTGCTCGGCGTATTGAAAGGCCCGCAACAGAGCGGCAGAAAATCGCTCCCGCTCGATCCAGGGCTCACCCGCGTACAGGATGACCATGATCTTCTCGGCATCCAACCCCGTCCGACGTCCGATGTAATCCACCAGCCTGCGATGTTCGACAACTTCATCCATTTATAGTTTCCGCCGTCTACTCCGGCGGTCCGGACGAACCCCTCGCGATGTGATGAGCGGAAACCGTGGAACGCGGGGGGCTAAGGGGGAACATCGACGGCGCGCCCCCCTCTGGATCGTCCGCGCGGAAGGGCCACCAGACCCGACCGCGTGACATGATACTTCTTCCGATCCGATTTCAGGTCAAAACCGATGACGGTCCCCTGCTGGATCACATTGAACCGATCAAGGATCACGCGTTTCAGCCTGACCTTCGGCCCCACGATGGTGCCGTCCAGCAGGATGGACTCCTCGATGGAAGAGCCGTTTCCGATGCGGACGTTTCGCCCGATGACGGACCTTCGAACCTCCGAATCGATCACATGGCTGCCCTGACCGACAACGGCGTCGTCCAGCCGGGAACGAACGATGCTGGCCGCCGGACCGTCCAGAGAATCGGTCAGGATGGGCCACGAGGGATTGCGCAAGTCGAAGGCGGGATATTCGCCCAGCAGGTCCATATGAGCCTGCCAGTATGCATCCAGGGTTCCCACATCCCTCCAGTAGCCCTTCTCCTCGTATGGCTGCAGCCCTTGAATCTCGTTTTGTAGAAAATTGTAGGAATAAACCCGGTTGGGCCCGATAATAGCCGGCAGGATGTCCCCGCCAAAATCGTGACTCCCGGCTCTCGTTGCGTCCTGCTCCAGCACCCGGATCAGGGTGTCGGTATTGAATAGGTAATTGCCCATCGAGGAGTAGGCTTTCTCCGGGTCGGACGGCATGGGCTTGGGATCCTTAGGCTTCTCATCGAAGCCGACGATCCGATCGTCGGGATCGGCGTGAATAATTCCGAAATTCTTCGCCTGGGCAATCGGGACCGGCAGCGCCGCAACCGTCACATCCGCGACCCTGCTCAGGTGGAAATCAATCATCTGGTTCATGTCCATGCGGTAGATATGGTCAGCGCCGAAAATGGCCACCAGATCGGGGGAATACTCCAGGATAAGATTCAGATTCTGATAGACGGCATCCGCGGTGCCCTCATACCAGGATCCCCGCTTCCTCATCTGGGGAGGGACGACCGTGATAAAGTTTTTCTGAACCCGGCCGCCGATCCTCCACCCTCGCCTCAGATGCTCGATCAACGACTGCGATCGATACTGGACCATCACATAGATGGATAATAGACCGGAGTTGAGAAAGTTGCTCAGAGCGAAATCGATGATGCGGTAATTACCCCCGAAGGGAACCGCCGGCTTGGTGCGGTGGGCCGTCAGCGGCATCAGGCGCTCCCCTTTTCCCCCTGCGATGACCATCGCCAGAATACTGGGCTCGTAGCGCCTCTTCATTCCTCTTCCTTGTGCCGAAACTTTCCAACCCATACCGAAAATCCCGCAGACCAGACCCATCAGCCCAGAATCCCGTTCTGATAAACCCGCGCGTCTTTACGGCCCGCAGCAAGACCTCCCCAATCCTGAAATTCAGAAGCATTTTCAATGAATTGGGAAATTCCGGCAGGCTCGAAACACCCTTACAGCTCCCCCAGAATAACGATCTTTGCGGGTGCTGTCAATACTGTGGAAATCCCCGATCAAACGGAGATCAAGAAAAGGGATGCATCAATTTATGCATCCTCGAGGAAAAACCTGGGATGGTCCACACCTTGGCGGCATATTCCCTGACCGCCCGGTCGATCGAAAACCTTCCCATGCCGGCCACATTCAGAATGGCCCGGCGGGTCCATTCCTGGCGGTTGCGATAAAGCTGGTCGACCTTTTCCTGACAGGCCACGTAGGATTCGTAGTCGGCCAGAAGGAGATATTGGTCCCCATGCCGGATCAGGGAGTCCGTGATCGGTCTGAATCGATCCAGGGAATCCGGCGAAAAAAAGCCGTTCGCGATCATGTCGATCGCCTCGCGCAGCTCGGTGTTCGAATGATAGTACTGCATGGGATCATAGCCGTTCTTTCTGAGCTTGGCGGCCTGCTTCGCATCCAGACCGAAAATAAAAATGTTCTCATCGCCGATTTGATCTCGTATCTCAATGTTGGCACCGTCTAGGGTCCCGATAATGATGCCGCCGTTCAGGGCCATCTTCATGTTCCCCGTTCCCGAGGCCTCTGTGCCGGCAGTGGAAATCTGCTCCGAAAGATCACAGGCCGGGATGATCTCCTCGGCGGTGGAGACGTTATAGTTCCGGATGAAGATCACTCTTAACCTGCCTCTGACCGCCGGATCGTTGTTGACGATATCGGCCACGCTGTTCATCAGCTTGATGATCAGCTTGGCCATGGCATATCCCGGCGCCGCCTTTCCCGAGAAAATCACGGTGCGCGTCGGACGGTCCAGCTGGGGATTCATCCTGATGCGGTTATAGAGTGTCACAACATGCAGGAGATTTAAGAGCTGTCGCTTGTATTCATGAATCCGCTTGATCTGAACATCGAACAGTGAATCCGCGCTGACCTCGATGCCCAGCCGATGCTGAATCGAAGCTGCCAATCTCTCCTTATTGGCGGTCTTGATCTCCCAGAATCGCTCCTGGAATTCCGGATCCTTCGAATAAGGAGCCAGTTTCTGAAGCTGGTCCAGATCGGTGAGCCATTTCCTTCCGATCCTTGAGGTAATGAGCTCGGATAGCTGCGGGTTGGTCTGATTCAACCATCGCCGGGGGGTCACTCCGTTGGTCACACTGATTATGCGCTCAGGATAGAAACGATCGAAATCCGAAAAGGTCTGCTCCTTCATCAATTGGGTATGCAGCCGCGCCACTCCGTTCACCTTGTGGCTGCCCACGATTGCCAGGTGGGCCATCCGGATCCGGCGCTCCCCCTCTTCGTCGATGAGCGACATCCGCTTGATCAGGTCTAGATCGCCGGGGTGGTGATGAATGACATCGTCCAGGAAGCGCCGATTGATTTCATAGATGATCTGTAGGTGCCGCGGGAACATCGCTTCGAAAAGGCTGACCGGCCAGGTTTCCAAGGCCTCGGGCAGAAGCGTGTGATTGGTATAGGCGAATGTCCGAACCGTTATATTCCAGGCACGGTCCCAGGTGATCTGATGCTCATCGATCAGGATTCGCATCAGCTCCGGAATGGCGATGGCGGGATGGGTATCGTTTAGCTGAATCGCCACCTTCTCCGGAAATTCATCCATCGTTCGGTGGTGCATGGTGTAACGGTGCAAGATATCCTGAAGCGAGGCGCTAACGAAAAAGTATTGCTGCTTGAGACGCAATTCCCTGCCCACGGCGGTGATATCGCTGGGGTACAGGACCTTCGAAAGGTTTTCGGAATGATATTTATCCTCGACCGCCTTGATATAATTGCCCTCGTTGAAATAGGCCAGGTCAAAATCCCGGGTGGCCTTTGCGGACCACAGGCGCAGCATGTTGACCGCGTTGGTGGTCGGACCGTATCCCGGGACCGGCACGTCGTATGCCATCGCCATCACCTCGTCGGTATCGATCCAGTGATGGCATAGGTGACCGTTCTTGTCGCTATATTGGACCACCCGTCCATAGAAATGCACGGGGTACAGGATTTCCGGCCGGGGAAATTCCCACGGATTGCCGTAACGCAGCCAGTTTTCGGGATGCTCGACCTGATAACCATGCTCGACCTGCTGAAAAAACATGCCGTACTCGTAGCGGATGCCATAACCGAATCCTTGCAGATTGAGGGTGGCCATGGAGTCCATCATGCAGGCGGCCAACCGTCCCAACCCCCCGTTCCCCAGGGCCGCTTCGAATTCGATCTCCGCCAAGCGTCTCAGATCCAGCCCCAGATCAGCCAATGCATCGCGGCAAGCGTCGTACAGGCCCATATTGGTCAGGTTGTTGATCAGGGCCCTTCCGATGAGAAATTCGAGGGAGAAGTAATAAACATGCTTTTTGTCCTTTTTCCGTTCCTCGGGGTTGGTTTCCAGCCAACGCTGA
>CAYGBP010000054.1:6941-8576 GCA_964348105.1 uncultured Nitrospirota bacterium | reverse complement strand
GCACCACATAGGCCAAGCTGTTAAACCAGTCTCTTTCGGTAGCCGTCTCAGGATCCTTGCCGATCGTATATAACAGCCGCTTGGTCAGCGATTCCTTGAAGGCCTCCCGGTCAACACCGAGCTTGTCGAATTTGATATTTCCCGATTTAGATTTCAATTCGGCATCTCCGTTCCGTAAATCGAGCCGCTTCGCCTCAACCCCCGGGCGCAGCCCGAATATCCCCGATCGTCAATCTCATTTTTACATTATACTAGATTAATCCCGGGAATCCAAAATGGATTGACGGATTGACAACCACAACCGGGGCATGATAACAAAACCATGTAGTGTCGGGCCCCTGACCGAACGATCGCACCTTTTCTCAAAAACAGGCGGCATCATCCGATTGCCAGAACATGCTTTTGCTTTGCACCCCTGTGATGCCTGCCAAGGCAAAGAATCGGTACGATCAGATATTCACTCCGAGGCGATGATGACCGATTTCGGCACCTGGGCTTCAAAACTCCTGCGTCGTTGGCCGCTCCTGGTGAACGGCGTCCTGGGCTTCGCCCTGCTCTTCTCAATCCATGCGGGGTGCACGAAGAGCCCCGAGGAGCTTCGCCGTGAAGCCGCCCGCCAGGATCTGCAGCGAATGGGTCTCAAGGTCAGGATCGATCATCTGATTGAAACCATTTCCAAAGGCGATCGAAACGCGGTCGATCTGTTCCTTGCCGCCGGCATCCACCCGGATCAGCGGGACGGCAATTTCATGACCCCGCTCATGCATGCCGCCATGAACGGCCAGACGGGAATCGTCAGGGCCCTGCTGGCATCCGGCGCTGACGTCCAGGCCAGAAACAGGGTTGGGGCCACCCCCCTGATATTCGCCGCCATCAACGGGCATGTGGGAGCGGCCGAGGTGCTCCTGCGAAAAGGGGCCGAAGTGGACGCCCGGACGCGAAACGACCTTACCGCTCTGATGGCCGCCGCCTCCAATGGCCACACCGAAGTGGTTGGTCTGCTCGTCGCCAATGCAGCCGAAATCAATGCCGCCGACTGGCACGGCCAAACCGCGCTGGTCCATGCGGCCGGCAACGGCCATCTTTCCGCCGTCAAGGCATTGATTGAACTCGGGGCGGACATTCATGCCAAAACGATGAACGGCGAAACGGCTCTCAGCATCGCGAAGGCTCAGGAGCACGCCCGAGTGGTGGACGTCTTGAGCCGGGCCACGGCCTCCCCATGAATCAATTCGTTTTCGCGCTATCCGCGCAGGACCCGTTCCGGGTCCCTACGACTTTTTCTTTAATTCCTGGGGGCGGCCCAGCAAAAAGCCCTGAACGAAATAGATCCCGATATCCTTCACCACCTGCAATTCCCTGACGTTCTCGATGCCCTCCGCAATAATGCCTTCCGAGGAGTACATGCGCAGGGCGGGCAGTAAATGCTTAAAGAAGCCTCGAAACTTCTCGCTCGATACGGCCTGGAGGATGGTGGAACGATCCAGCTTGATATAGTCCGGGTTAAGCCTTGCTATAAAAGGCAGCGATATGAATCCCGCCCCGAAGTCGTCGATGGCAAATCGATAGCCTGCCTCGCGCCATTTACGCACGCTTTGCAGGTGGTTTTCGATGTCATGAAGAGCTTCGGCCTCG
>CAYGBP010000054.1:0-6931 GCA_964348105.1 uncultured Nitrospirota bacterium | reverse complement strand
ATCCCGCCCCGAAGTCGTCGATCGCGAACTTGTACCCCTGTTCCCGCCACTTGGCGGCCATCTTGAGCCTATTTTCGATGTCATGCAGGGCCTCCCGTTCCGAGATTTCCAACACGACGTCCAGGCCGGGAGGACGGGGCTTGATCTCCAGGTGTCCCAGCATATTGAAATCCACGTTGATAAAAACCCGCTGGATGTCATATTCGCTGGCAAGCTTAATCGTGGAGCGGAAACAGACGCATTTTAGCTGGGTCAACTGGCCGATCGCCTGGTACTTCTTGAAGAGCTCGAGTATTCCAAGTTTGCCGCTCGGGTCGCGGCCCAGGGCTTCGTAGGCCACCTCCTCGTCAAGGAGAACATCGAAGATGGGCTGAAAGACCAGCTTGACGGCCTGATCATCCAGACGGTATTCCTCCTCACCGACATGGATCTTGTCGGCTCCGCTTCGCTTCGCGATAAAAAGGGCCCGCTCGGCCAACCGCACCAGCTCAAAACCGTTCGTGCCGTGCTCCGGGTAAAGCGAAGCCCCGATGCTGATATCCAGCTTCGCTCCGGTCTCTTCGCTGAGGTGCTGAATTCCTTCCCGTATCCGCTCCGCCGCGATCAGGATGCCTTCCCGGGTCGTGTCCGCCAACACCACGGCAAATTCATCACCGCCCCACCGGAATACGAGGTCCGTCCCCCGAACCGAATCCTGCAGGCTCTTCGCAATCGCCTTGAGGATATTGTCCCCGTCCTGCTGTCCTTTTGCGTCATTGATCTGGTTGAAATCGTCCAGGTCGCAAAGCAGAATGGCCAGCATGTTTTCATTCCGGGCGGCCCTTGCGATCTCCTCCTCGATCTGATGGTTGAAGGACCTGCGATTATAAAGCTTGGTCAAGGTGTCCCGCGCCGCCTGTTCCGCGAGGGTTTCGTCCACAAGCTTGCGATCCGTGATATCGCTTGCAACCATCATCACCCCGGTAACCCGCTCACCCCGCTTGATCGGACCCAGTCGAGAGGCATACCATGCGGCCGCCCCGTTCGGCGCCACGATCGCAATTTCACACTGGCCCGGGGTTCCGCTCTGCCACAGCAGGTTCATCCCGTCTCGAAGCGTATTCTGATGCTCCGAGGGGATGTAGCCATAGATCGATGTCCCGATGACCTCTTCGGGCAGAATGCCCGCGGCGGAACGGTTCACGAAGCTGATCACGCCTTCCCGATCCAGAATAAAAATCAGATCGCTGGAATTCTCGACCAGAGAACGCCATCTCTCGTCGGACTCGGAAGAATCATCCCTTCCGGGGGAAGCCTGCTTCAGACGGGCTTCCAGGTCGGCGATGCGGCGGCGCAGTTTTTCCAGTTCGTGGCGTGCTTCTTTGGGGAGCTTGTCTTTTTCCTTCATAACCCGATGGAGGAATCAATTGGGCGGTCGCCTAAACACGAGCGTGAAGCCTGAACAAACCGGATATGACGGTCGGATCAAGGCGGTATGATCCTTCTTCGAAAGTATACCACCCGCCGGATCGGAGTCAATGCATGGCGTGAAATCCGGTTTGACAGGGCGACGGACGATCATCCGCGCGCTGCGAATCGAGCCATGGCGGAGACTAAGTGGATTTCTCCAAGGTTGTAGGGGCAAAATCATTTGTGCTAATCTTAGGGCGTGCGCGGAGCTGCCCGGCGGGTCGGACCCCGGATGGGCTGGCTTCGGGGAGCGTCGGGGCAGCAAGAAACGCGCAGTGACGGTCCTTCAAGACGCGGGGCTGAGCCGATACAGCATTATTTTCTGAATGAGAAGGAGGCTTCCCATGCAGCAAACGGATTGGCTCGCTTCATTATCAAGCTCGCTTCTGCTGCTTTTGGAAAACGGCCTGCAGTACCTGCCCAGGCTGATCGGATTTTTTACTTTCCTCATCGTCGGCTGGATCCTGGCCCGCGTATCGCAGGCAGTGATCTCGCGGCTGGTGTCGAGCCTGGATCTGTGGTTGAAGATTACCACCATCCGCTCGGAGATCCGTCACCTCGGAATGGAGAAGCCCGCCTCCGAGATCATGGGGAAGATCGTTTTTTGGTTCGTCCTCCTCTTCTTTGTCGCGGCGGCCACTGAAACGCTCGGCCTGGCCGTGGTCTCCAGCCTGGTGAGCGGGATCTCCTATTACCTGCCGAACGTCCTGGCGGCCGCCCTGATCGGTTTCGGGGGATTTTTGGTCGGTAATCTCGCTCGAAAAGGCGTTTCTAGGGCCACGGCATCCGCCGGAATCGTTTACGGCGAGTTGCTGGCCCGCGGAACCCAGGCACTTGTGCTGGTTGTCACCCTGCTCATCGCAATCGACCAAATCGGCATTCGAATGGAATTCCTCATGATCCTAATCGCCCTGTTTTTCGGAACGATGCTCAGTGGCATGGCCCTGGCATTCGGCCTGGGCGCCAAGACGTTGGTCGGGAATATTCTGGCCTCACACTATCTGCAGAGGATTTATCGCTCCGGGCAGACGGTGAAGATCGGAGACGTCCAAGGCCGCATCCTTGAGGTTTCGGCGACCGCGGTCCTCCTTGAAACATCGGAAGGAAGGGTTTTAATGCCCGCGCACGAATTCAGTCAGAAGGCCTCGACTCTCCTGGCGGACGGGGGATGACATGAACTCCGAGCAGCTGATTTCAAACGCATTTGTGGACCAACACCCTTCCGACGCGGCTCAGATCATCGAGCGGTTTCGATCGGAAGATATCACGGGATTACTTGTACGGATCGATCCCGCACGGGCGGCCGCCGTCATGGAGCAAATGTCGCCGGTCACGGCGGCCGCCTCCCTGGGATCGATCGAAACGACGCAGGCCGTCGGTATTCTCGGCCGCATGCCGTTTCACACGGCGGCCAACCTCGTTCGAAGAATCCCGCCGCCGGCGCGTTCCCCCCTCCTCAACGCCCTTCCGACCGAATCGGCTGAGGCCATCAGGCGTTTGCTCCAGTACGCGGACGGCACCGCCGGCTCGCTGATGGACCCCATGGTTCTGACCCTACCGCGCGATCTTACCGTCGGACAAGCGATCGGTCGGCTCCGCCGCTTTCCCCAGCAGATGGTTTCCTACTTCTATATTGTGGAACGAACGGGGGTGTTGGCCGGAGTCATAAGCCTCAAGGAGCTCTTCCTCGCCAGGCCCAGCACCCGGGTCGATACGATCATGAAGCAACCGGCGACCCGCGTCAACGGAAGAGCCAGCCGGGACGCGGTCGTTCGGCATCCCGGATGGGCGAAATACCATAAGCTGCCGGTGGTGGACGACTCCGAGATTCTGGTCGGCGTCATCCGGTACAAGACGCTTCGCAGCATCGAAGGCCAGCAGACCGTTACACCCTGGAGCCAGAGCGCGCTCTCATTGGTGATGAGTCTCGGGGAGGCCTATTGGACGGGCCTGTCGGCGATGTTCTACGGATTGCACCCAAGCCCGCAACCCCCCCCGGATCAAGAAGCGAAAAAATAGGAGGCCCGTCGTGGCGGATCAACCCACTAAAATCATCCATGCACTGGTTCAGGGGTACATTGAAAGATTTCCGGAAGAAGCGGTTCGGGCCCTGGAGGAGCTTCCGGCAGCCGAAATCATCCCGATTCTCAAGAAGACCTCTATTACCCGGATCACCTCCCTGCTTGAGCGAATGGTGCCGGACATCGCATCAGACATCCTTCGGGAGGCGGACGATGATTTCAGCCGGCAGATCCTTTCGGCCATCGACCCCGGCGTGGGCGCCGCGATGCTGGCGCGATTGGATCAAACGATACGAGATCACAAGCTATCGCTCCTGTCTTCGCCGCGCGCCAGGACGCTGCGATCGCTCATTGAATATCCGCCCGACAGCGCGGGGGCCCTGATGGACCCGCGGGTTATGACCTTCCGCCCCGAAGCCACCGTTCGCGAGGTGCTATCGAAGGTGCGCAAACTGGGCCGGCGGCGGGTACAGGACATTTTCGTCATTGATGGTGAAACCCGGCTCATCGGATCCGTATCCCTTCAGGAGGTGGCCGTCTCCAGACCCGCAGAGCGGATCGGAGCCCTGGTCACGGCGAGGCCGGCAACCGTCAATGCACTGGCGAACAAGGAGGACGTCCTGGATCTGATTGCGCGTTTGAAGCTCATCAGCGTGCCGGTGGTCGATTTCGAAGGCCGTATTCTGGGGGTCATCCGCCACGACCGCCTCGTCACGGCCGCACAGGAAGAAATGAGCGCGGACCTTCAGACCATGGTAGGGGCCAGCAAGGAGGAGCGCGCCCTTTCCAGGGTCTCCTTCGCGGTTCGAAAGCGGCTCCCCTGGTTGCAGATCAACCTGGGCACGGCCTTCCTGGCCGCGGCGGTGGTGGGCATCTTTGAAGGCACCATCGCCCAATTCACGGCCCTGGCCGTTTTGCTTCCGGTGGTGGCCGGGCAGTCAGGAAATACGGGAGCGCAGGCCCTTGCCGTCACCATGCGGGGATTGTCGTTGCGCGAAATTCGTTTGGACCACTGGCTCAAGGTCTCGCTAAAGGAGGTTCAAGCGGGATTCATCAATGGCTGCGTGGTGGCCTTGACGACCTCCTTCTTCGTCCTGCTCTGGAGTCAGTCGATGGGTCTGGCCATGGTGATCGGAATCGCAATGGTTTTTTCAATGGTGATCGCCGGGTTGGCCGGGGCGGGCATACCCATGCTCCTCTCGGCGGCCGGGCAGGATCCCGCCCAGTCCTCGTCAATCCTTCTGACGACGGTCACGGATGTGGTGGGTTTCTTCAGTTTTCTGGGGATTGCGACGGTTCTGGCCGATATGATTTAGCCCGATCGCGTATCAGAGGCTGAGCTTGTTGTATGCATCCAATGCGGCCACCTTGTAGCATTCCGCAAGCGTGGGATAGTTGAATACGGTCTCCATAAAATAATCCAGCCCGCCGCCCATGCCCAGAACGGCCTGCCCGATATGAATCAGCTCGGTGGCGTGGGTGCCAATGGCGTGAACCCCCAAAAGCTTTTTCGTGTCCCGATGGAAAAGCATCTTGAACAACCCGGTATCATCCCCGAGGATCTGGCCGCGGGCGATCTCGCGATATCGGGCAATCCCGCTTTCATAGGGAATCTTCTTCTCGGTCAGGAGACCTTCAGGCGATCCCACCATGGAGATCTCCGGAATCGAGTAGATTCCGATCGGAAAATGCGATGCCATCGGTCCCGTTTTGACGCCGAAAGCGTAGCACGCCGCGAGCCGGCCCTGCTCCATCGAGGTGGCGGCGAGACTGGGATAGCCGATCACATCCCCGGCGGCGAAAATGTGGGGAACAGCCGTTCGAAATTGCCCATCCACCTTCAACCGGCCCCGCTCATCCGCCTTCAGGCCGGCAGCGTCCAGGTTCAAGCGATCCGTGGCCCCCAGACGCCCCACCGAAAACAACAGGAGCTGCGAAACGATCCGCTTGCCCGATTGAAGATGAATAATGGCCCGCGGCGTCGGCTGATCCGAGATCTCGAGAGACGATACGGTCTCGCCGAGCCTGAAAATCACATTACTGTTGCGCATCTGGTGAATGAGTTGATCCACGATCTCGCGATCCAGAAACTCCAGCGGATAGTCACGCTTGTCCACCAGCGTCACTTCAACCCCCAGGGCCGCAAACATGGAGGCGTACTCGATCCCGATGATCCCCCCGCCGACCACCGTCATGGCGCGCGGCAGCTGCTTGAGGTAGGGAATCTCATCGCTCGTCACCACCAGACGGCCGTCCGGTTTGACATCAGGGGGGGGCGCGGCCCGGGTTCCGACCCCGATCATGATATGGGCCGCCGAAAACTCCCGGGATCCCTCCTCGGAGGTCACCGTCACGGTGTGCGGATCGATAAAAGCCCCCTCACCCCGCAGGACGATCACGTCGTTGCGCCCCAACTGGTTTTCAACGATCTCCGCCTCGCGGCCCACCACCTCGTTCACGCAGGCAAAGAGCTCCTCCGCGCTCGTTTTGCGCCCGTTCTCCCGTCCCCAGAGGCGGTGAAACCTGCCGCCCATCCCCGCATAAGCCGTGATGGCCTCACGGAAGGTCTTGCTGGGAATCGTGCCGACATCGAGGCACATCCCACCCACGATGCGGCGTCGCTCCACCACTGCCACCTTCTTGCCCAGCTTGGCGGCCTGCACGGCTGCCCGTTGGCTGGCCGGCCCGCTCCCGATACATAGAAAATCGAAATCATATTCCGCCGCCATCTAATCCCTTCCCATCGGATTGAAGCCCCTTTTCGATTCCAGAATCCATTGTAATTGTAACCGAAAGACCGGCATCCGGCAAACAGACATCGCAGATGAAATGGGGCTCGGCAACAACATCCTACAGGCTTGGAAAATGCCCTCTCATCCGTAAAAACCATTGACACCACCCTTTTATTCCTGTATCTTATTGATATAAAACAATTTTTAAACAACGCCAAAATCAGCGGATGTCGACCTTACTGGAAAGAATTTCGGATCGGACAGCGAAGGTTTCGGTTATCGGCCTGGGCTATGTCGGGTTGCCTCTCGCGGTTGAGTTTGCCAAAGCCGGTTTTTCGGTCACCGGGTTCGATACGGACGAGTCCAAAGTCAAGTCCATCCTGCAGGGCAAGAATTATATCCCGGACGTCGATCCGAAGGAATTGGCCGACCTGGTGCACAAAGGCAACCTGACCGCTACGGCGGATTTTAGCCTGCTGAAGCAGATGGACACCATCAGCATCTGCGTCCCTACGCCGCTTCGAATTACGAAGGACCCGGACATCTCATTCATCCTCTTTGCGGCACAGGAAATTAAGAAAACGCTGCACAAGGAGCAATTGATCGTGCTGCAAAGCACGACTTATCCTGGCACCACTGACGAGCTCCTTCTCCCCGAATTTGAAACCGAAGGGCTCAAAGTGGGCCGGGACTTCTTTCTCGCCTTTTCTCCCGAGCGCGTCGCCCCCG
>CAYGBP010000053.1:6691-16882 GCA_964348105.1 uncultured Nitrospirota bacterium | reverse complement strand
AGGAGATTGGTTTGCAATAGCCACTTGCATCAGCCGAATTGCCGGCCAGGCGAAGTGCCCGAAGGGATGATCCGTAGTGACCCGGATCGATTTCAGCTTCCGGGTCCTTTGTGATCCTAAAGGAAATAAAATCAAATAGTTGTGCGCCATTTTTCAGGCGATATCTTCGCTTTAAGAGAGCCAGGAACGACACCTTTCCCCCTGGGCTGCCCCAATAAATTACCGCCTAAGAAAATGATTGCCTCTATTTTTCCGATTATGCTATTTTAAAAATAATAGGCTACATCTAGCTATACCAGGCTGGATCCGGTACTCACCCCCAAAAGCCCTACCGCTCCTGAATATCCGGAGGGAGTTGGATCCGTCAATTAGCAACGTAGCCCCCGGGGATTCATGCCCATTGATCAAAAATCGGCATCCTAATTAGTAAGTGCTGCCGGGGGATTGAAGGTTCCATGGCGGTTCAAGGATGCTTTATTTCTGCATAACAGCTGGGGCGGAAGCTT
The DNA here is from genome assembly GCA_964348105.1 of uncultured Nitrospirota bacterium. Lineage (GTDB taxonomy): Bacteria > Nitrospirota > Nitrospiria > DATECO01 > DATECO01 > CAYGBP01. Next base: position 16,376 of record CAYGBP010000053.1, on the reverse strand, counting down.
CTCAAGGGAAAGAGATGATAATAAACCGTGGGTTTCTCGGAATATTTTTCGCAGCGGTCATGGGTTTAATGACGGCGTGCGGCACGGGGGATGATGGCGCGGCAATCCCGGCAGATCCCGGCCCGAAGGGGATCGGGCCCCAGGGCGGAACGGTCCAGAGCCCGGACGGAAAGGCATCCGTTACGATTCCGGAAGGGGCCCTTCCGGAAGAGGTCGTCATCACCATATCAGGGGTGAGCGGTGTCTTGGGGGACCCCGGTCAGATCGGAATCGCCTACGAATTCGGTCCGAACGGGACTTTTTTTGACCTCCCTGTCACCATCAGGATCGTGTATGAAGAATCCGACCTTCCTCAAGGGGTCACGGAAGACTCTCTAATCCTTGGGACCTTCGTGGACGGCCAGTGGGTGGCGGTCGCGGATGGACAGGTGAATGCCGAGACGAATACGGTCAGCGGGACGACCGATCATTTCAGCAGGTTCGCGACGATTTCTACCGGTTTGACGGCCAATACGGCGCCGGTCGCCCATGACGCCAGCATCATCGCCGAGCCCGGGGGAACGACATCGGGAACTTTGAGTGCCACTGACGCCGAGAACGATTCCCTGACTTTTCGGATCGTGGCTCAGCCGACCCAGGGGACCGTTTCCTTAACAAATGTTGCGACTGGCGCCTTCAGTTATACGGCCAGCACGGGGGCATCCACGACGGACGTTTTCACCTTTGTGGCGGACGACGGCCGGGCCGTCTCCAATGTGGGGACCATCACGGTTACGATCCAACCGCTTCCCAACGGTGCCCCCACCGCGACGGACATCAGCCTGGAATTAACGGCGGGGAGCTCAGGTGGGGGAATCTTGAGCGCGTTCGATCCGAACGGGGATCCTCTGACCTTCAGGATCACCTCACAAGGAACAAAGGGAAATGCCTCTCTTACAGACGACAAGGCCGGGACATTCACCTACACGGCCAATCCCGGCACATCGGGATCGGACGCCTTTACTTTCGTCGCGAATGACGGACAGGTCGACTCGAACACGGCCACGGTGAATGTTACCATCAACCCGCCATCGGTTCTATATCGCCTGGGCCTCACCAAAAGCCAATGGGGCAACGGCGTAATCGAACAGTCGGCGCCGGCGGACGATCCGAATGGTCTCCTCTGTGATCTTCTTTGTGAGTCCGAGCAACACGACTATCTGGAATACACCAGCGTCGAGCTAACCGCAACGCCCTCGCTCGGTTCGACAACAGCCACCTGGGGAGGGTGCGATTCGGTCAGTGCTGACGGTCTAGTCTGCACCGTTTTGATGAGCACAGACAAGGTGATCGAGGTCGAATTCGACGCGACGGTCGAAATTAAAACGCTGCCCCGGGACGATATTGACGGGAGCTTTTCACTTGGGTGGGAGTGCCTTGCCCTGGAATTCTGTTCCCTGGGTCAGTATGTGATCCAGGAAGATTCAAACGACAATTTTTCCAACCCCATCGAATATACCGCCAGCGCTCCCGATCAACAGCTGCCTCACCTTGGAGGCTTTATATACCTGGATTACCCGGACGGAACCCATTGCTTCCGGGCGCGGAGGCCAACGGCGGGAGCTTCTCCCCCAGCATCTCGGCGTACGGGAATTACGTCGCATTCTCATCACTGGCGGATAATCTGGTTGCTGGTGACACAAATGGAGTGGCGGATATCTTCGTCCGAAATACCCTGACCGGATCGATCTGGCTGGAGTCATTGGGACTATTGGGCGATTTGGCCAACGGGCCGAGCTATGCACCGGTCATCACGCCCGACGGACGATTCGTGGCTTTCTACTCATGGGCCAGCAACCTGGTCAGCCAGGACATGAATGACTCGCCCGACTACTTCGTCTGGGACAGCGCGTCACTGACGATGGACCGCGTTTCACTCACGAGCGCAGGGCAGGAAATGAGCGGAGCAAACGATATCCCCCAACTGGACATTAGCGCGGACGGGCGATTCATCGTTTTCATGACGGACCAGGATCTGACGGGTGAGAATGATGCGTTTACGGATGATGTTTACCTGAGGGACCGGCAGAATGGGCAGACCACGATCATTTCGGGCGGGGAGACGCCCAAAGGAAATCATCTTCCCCGGAGGGATCCCAGGATCACGCCCAACGGGCGCTACGTTGTGTTTCAAGCCCGGTCCGATGTCATGACCCCCAGGAATACGCATAAATGGGAGGTGATGCGATGGGACCGTCTGACCGAGGAGCTGCTGGTTGTCTCAACCAATTCGAGCGGAAAGGCCGCGAACGAGGACTCCACCGATCCCGACATCAGCGCCGACGGACGGTTCGTCGTCTTCGAATCCCTGGCCGACAATCTGATCGGTTCTGACACGAATGGCGTCAGAGATATCTTTGTTAAGGACCTGCAGGAGGGCACGGTCATCAGAGTCTCCGAAAGACCGGGGGCGTTCCAAGGATCGGTTATCCAGACCAATAATATCAGCGTGGATCCGGCCATTAGCCAGGACGGCCGGATGGTGGCCTTCAGCAGTTATGCGTCCAACCTGCGGACGGGCGATGAAAACGGAGAGCCGGACGTTTACCTTAAGGACCTGGCGGCGGACCTGACGGTCCATCTTTCCCGGGCGGGAGGAGTTGGGCAGGAAGCCAACGGCTTCAGCGGAGGCGCCGCGATCGGCCCCGAAGGCCTCATCGCGGGCTTCAGCTCCTTCTCAACGAACCTAAGCGCTTTGGATACGAACAATGCCAGCGATGTTTTCACCTGGAGCGGGAGGGGTACCCTCTCGCTTCCGGGTCTGCCGACCGAGGATCTGGACGGCGACGGGCTGGATAACTGGACCGAGCTGACCGAAACCTTCACGCTGCATTTCGATCCCGATTCGGATGACGACGGATTTACGGATTCCGATGAGATTGCCGCCGGCACCGATCCGTGGGACCCTGCCAGCCTGCCTCAAGCATGAATGTTCAGGCAGCGAATCCCGCTGCTGGAATCAATCAAAGCCCATTACCCGCCGGCGTGTTTCGAGGAGCATGTTTCGATCGTCATCACGGGCAGGTCCGGGCTATTCTCCTTTCCCGAATCTGATCTGCAGAAGAAACAGGCCGTGGGGTGGGGCAGTCGGGCCGGCCAGTATCCGGTCCCTGCCATCAAGGATTTCCTTCATTTGCCCCGGCTTCATCTTTCCCAGTCCCACTTCCACCAGCGTCCCCACGATATTCCGGACCATGTATTGAAGGAAACGGCGACCCTTGAAGGTCAACAGGATCACTTCGCCGTTCCGGCCGATCTCCAACGACTTGAGCCGGCAGATCCGGTTCGAAGTCTCGGCCGACCTGGCGGAGAAGGAAGTGAAGTCGTGCTCTCCGATCAGGCAGCCGGCCGCCTTCTTCATCGGAGGAATTCGCAGCCGACGCGGAAGATGCCAGGCGCGCCCGTGGAGCAGGGCGGAGGGCGCACGACGGTTCAGGATTTTGTATTGATAGGTCTTTTCCCTGGCGTCCCGCCGCGAATGGAAGTCGTCAGAGACGGGCTGGGCCGAAAGGATCGAGATCGTCCGGGGCAGAACGGCGTTGAGGGCGTTGCGCCAGGTCTCGGGATCGAGCCGGGCTGTGGTCTTGAAATCGGCCACCTGTCCCAGGGCATGCACCCCGGCATCGGTTCTCCCGGCGCCGTTCAGTGACACCTTCTCGCCCGAGATCCGGCGAATGCAGTCCTCCAGCGTGCCTTGAACGGTCGCTCGGCGGGGCTGCTTCTGCCAGCCGTGGTAGGCCGTTCCCACATATTCGATCACCAGTTTGATTCGGGTCATCGCCCGGCGGGCCGGGGCTGAGCCTTGGCCTGCCGGTCATACTTGAGGATATATTGGCGAACGCCCTCGTAGAGGGACTCGGCGATCTTCCTTCGGTAGGACCGGGTGCGCAGACGCTTTTCCTCGGTGGGATTGCTGATAAAAGAGATCTCGGCCAGGATGCTGGGCATCGCGGCATTCATCAGAACGTAGAACGGCGCCTGCTTCACGCCCAGGTCGGGAACTTTATAAGGCCGGACCAGGTGCTTGGTGAATCCTTCGCGCGTGGCGTGGGCGAACTCCAGGGATTGATCCAGCCGTTTGGTGACCGAAAGATCGGCCAGCATGATCTTGATCGCGCCGTCCAGGTTTTTCAGGGCATCGGCATGGATGCTGTTCTCGCGCGCTGCGGTAGCCAGGGCGGAGGGATCGCTGGCCTTGCCCAAGGTGTAGATCTCCACGCCGCGGGCCCTGCGGTCCGGAGCGGCATTGGCATGAACCGATATGAAAAGATCGGCCTGCTTTGCATTGGCCTGTTGGGTCCGTTCCTCCAGCGGAATGAAGACATCGCGATCGCGTGTCATGAGGACCTCTTTGCCCATGCGCTGTGTGATCAAATCGCGCAGCCGCTTGCTGACGTCCAGGACCACTTCCTTTTCGGCCAGGCCCCTGCGGCCGACCGCCCCGGGGTCCTTTCCGCCGTGCCCGGGATCGATCATGATCCGGCGAATGGGGCCCATTCGCGGCCGGGGCACAGCGGAGGCGGCGCTCGCGCGCCGGTTTCCGGCATAAACATCCACCACGACCCGATCGGGATTGTTCAGGCGCAGGATGCTGTAATCGCCGGACTGTCTCAGGGCGAGAATGGCACGGACGCGATCCGGCGTGATCTGAACGACCCGGACTTCCTTGACGAATTTGTCATTGACGGCCACCGGGTCCCGACTAAAACCGCGCGCAATGGCGGTCCGATCCAGGTCGATCAGCAGCCTTCTCCGTGCGTCGTCCCGCTGGTCCCGATAGCTCGTATCCTTTGAAAGGTCGAAGACCACGCGCGTATGATCATCATAAGACCCATGGCGCACGTTGCGCAAGCGGGCACGGGGAGGGCTCGTTTGAGTCTTTGGCGCGGCCCCTCCGGCGCCGACCAGCCTTTTCTCGAGGGTTTTGACCAGAGCGCTCTTCGGATAGGATCGCTTGAATTCAGCCGTCCGATTTTCGGCCGCGCGTCGGTCGGACGCCCGGCCCGAGTAGCGCGAGAGCCCGATGGCCAGGTCGGCAATATTGAAATGGGCCTTTTCCTTGAGTTTTCCCCGGCGGGATCCTTCGAGATATTTTTCGTACAGCCGAATGCAGTTTTCCCATCGATCCCGGTAGCGCATGGATCGGGAGGAACGGTAAAGCTGGGTCTGACAGGATTTGGCCTTTCCGTAAGCCTTCGTGGCCGGCGAGGAATGGGCCTGCACCGGGGTTTGGGAAAGGTGAAGGACAAGCGCGATCAAAAATCCGGTGCTGAAAGCTCTTGCGGTGTGGGTAAAGCCCGACAAGGGACGGCCTCCTTCTACACTAAAAAAATAATCGATATCGGCCCGGATGTCAATACAAGCCCCTGTTTTCGGCCGGATTGACAGAGCGGGTGTTTTACGCTATGTTGAAACCTTAGCGGAAGTTTCGGTATTTCACCAGGATAGGAGGTTGCGTTGGGAGGGGACGAAATTGAGACGACACTGGGCATTATCAAGCCGGATGGCGTGGCGCGGGGGCTGACGGGCGAGATTCTCAGGCGCATCGAGACCAGCGGTCTGCGCGTCATCGGGCTCAAGATGCTGAAGCTGGAGAAGCGTGACGCGGAGCAATTTTACGCCGTGCATCGCGAGCGGCCTTTCTTTTCAAGCCTCACCGATTACATGGCTTCGGGAATCGTCGTAGCGGCCGCCTTCGAGGGAAAGGGGGCCGTGAAGCATCTGCGCGACCTGATGGGGGCGACCAACCCGAAGGAGGCTGACAAGGGAACGATTCGCGCCGATTTCGGCAAGAGCATCGAAGAGAATACCATTCACGGTTCTGATTCCATCCAATCGGCCACCATGGAGATCAGCTTCTTTTTTAATCGGTTGGAGTTGATGCGGCCTTCTTAAGGACGACCGTGCTGCCGTCACCATGACCTCTTTTCATGCCTACTATGACACCGTCATCCTGGGGGCCGGCTTGGGCGGGCTGGTCGCGGGTGGGATCCTGGGCAGGGCGGGGCGGAAGGTCCTCGTCCTGGAAGAAAAATCACACCCGGGCGGCGTCAGCGGCATGGCCCATCCCGAGGGATTCTCATTTCCCCGTTCCCCCGTCCTATTGCTGGGTTTTGAGCAGGACGGGTATGCCGATCGCCTTTTGAGCGAGTTGGGCGTCTCCCTGACGCTTCTCAAACGTCCCGGATCGGTATTGAAACGTCCGTCTCCGGTCCTGCAAGTCATCAGCGAGCGGTTCCGCGTCAACATCGAAACGACCCGCACGGAACAGCTTTCCGAGTACAAGCGCGAATGGGGAGAATCCCTTCCCGCATTTCACAAGTATTACGAGGCGCTGGACCGCGTTGAGCCCCGCTTGACCTCGCACTTTCTGACGCGTCATCCCGGGGCGAGCGGCGGATCCCTGCCGAAGCGGCTCCTTCATCTATACCGCCTCCTGGCCGTCAAAAGGATGTCGAAGAAAAGGGGGACGGAGGGCGGCAAGCGCTATCTGGAGCGCTTCTCCCTTCCCCCCGAGTTTCAGCGGTTGATGGATCTCGTCAGCCGCGTGAGCCTGGGAGCGGACCTGGAGGGCGTCTCGGCGCTGGATCTGACCCTTTTGCTGATCCTGTTGTCGCGCGAGGTCTATCGGCCGGTCGGCGGGATCATGAAATTGTGCGAAGCCGTCGCGGGGTCCTGCCAGAATGCCCGCTGCGAGGTTCGATTCCATCAGGGTATTATCTCGATCCAGCGTCAATCACGCAAGCAGTGGCGGATCTGCCTGATGAACGGAGAAGAAATCGAATGCCCCCGGCTGATCGTGAACTACCCCCTCGACTGGATCGCGGGCCCGAAGAAAAATCCGGCTCGCTATTTTTTCAAGATCGATCCGCGGGTCATCCCGCTGCCGATGGCGGATCAGCTTATCCTGCACCGGATTTCCCCGGATGAACCGGCATCCGCCGTCCCGTTGTTGCTCAGCCTCAGTCTGCCGGAGGAGGAGACATCCTACAAGGATAAAAAACGGCTGCTCTGCGTCACCCCCATCGGCTCCCAGGAACCCCCGCAGAATTCCGCCGAGCCGCGAGTCCTTTTGCACCGCATAATCAAGAACCTGCAAGGGCTGATGCCCTTCTCGGAGGGCAGCATCCAATACATCGGGACCGATGAATCGGACTGCCAAAACGATCTCAAGCGACTGGCCCCGGCCGCTGATTTTCTCGGAAAGCTTCGCCGTCTTCAAAGACCCCACTATGAATACGCCTACCAACCCTTCGACCCGCGGATCTTCGCCATCCCCGATAACGCCGGGGGGAGCGTGATTCAAACGAGTGAAATTCGCTCCGCGGAGGAAGTCGCCACGCGTCTGCTGCGCTCGGGGAGATGAATCATCGTGATGGCGTTCTCCAAACGGGGACCAGCCGGTAGGATCTTGAGGGCACGCTTGCGGCCATTGTCGGCCTGTCTGCTGGCGGCCGTTCTGGCGGGGTGTGCGGGTATGGCCGTTCTTCCGCCTCCCCCCGAATGGGAGACGGGTCGTCTGGCCCTGCAAAACGGCCAGCACGAAATGGCGGAAAGAATCTTCCGTGGGATACTCGAAGACCCCGCTCACGCGCGACTTCATCCGGACGCCACCCTGCTCCTCGCCCGGGCACTGGAAGGACAGGGGGAGTTGAAGTGGGCGTTGTCTCAGTACCGCGCTTTCATCCGGTATCATTCCGAGCACCCGGACTACGTCACGGCCCTGCAAGCGGTTCGCCAGCTCCAGAGCCGCCTGAGAGACACGAGGGAAGAAAAGGCCGTCAAGGTCGCCGTGCTCACCACCTTTCCCTCGGTGCCGGCCGTCTCTTCCATGGAGCCCTGGCTCGCCGAGCTCAAGAAATCCGGCGTGGACAGCATCATCTTGAAGGTCTACCGGGAGGGAACCCCGGAAATGTCGCCCGGCGTGTATTTCCGCACGGCGCATGCCCCCGTCATACGCGACTCCCTGTCCGAGCTGCTGATGATCACCCGGCGTCAAGGCCTGCAGGTGTTCGTCTGGATGAGCGTAAGGAATATGCCGTGGAAGACAGTGGAGGAGGGGGAGGCCAACGATCAGCGCTACGACCCTGCCGACCCGGTCGTTCGATCTTTCGGATGAGCGAGCCGCGGAATATATCCGCACGCTCTACCTTGATCTGGCCGGATACCCGATCGACGGAATCATCTTCGGCCCGGACGCCTTTTATTCGACGCGTGAGGGTCTCGGTCCCAAGTCCCGTGTCCGGTTTCGCGAAGACTTCGGCCAAGGCTTTCCGCCCGAATTGCTTGGAGACGGGAGGCGCATGGGCTCGGACCCGCTGTTCTGGCGCTGGCTGGGCTGGAAAAGCCGCCAGGTGTTCCCCTTCCTTGAATCAATGATGGAAGCCCTGGAGCAGGCGGACCCCTCGCTGCTGTTCGGAATCATGCTATCGGAGCAGGCCGTATCCATGCCGGTGGTGGCGCTGAGAACATTTTCCCAGGATTTGCTGGAGGCCAAGCGGCACCCATTCGATTTTTATCTCTTCTCCCTCGGGGCGGACAAGGGGGGCAGGGCGGGCAGACAGGATTACGCCCCGCTGGCGGGCCGTATCGTTCGGGTCGGGGCCGAGGCCGCAAGGCTCCTCGAAAGCCCGAGCCGGGTCCTGCTGCGAATCCCTTCCAATGGACGTGAGGTGATGGATCTCCCCCGGGCGCTGGGTAGATTTCTCCCGGGAGATCCGAATCTAATCCTCCGTGTTTTCATGCGCGGGCCGGCTCCCGCCGACCTTGTCTTTGCACCCCGAACGCTTCGCTGAAACCTCCAAAGGCCGAATGATTTCGCCGGCCGGCCAGGGCCGCGACCGCGAGATGCCCGGCATCTTGACAAGGGGGAGCGGGGTGGTTTATATCTACTCTCAATGCGATGGAAGCCATAAGACGGGTTTCCGTCAAGCGGGCGATCGCTTTGCGGTCTGCCGCGGCGATGGGGCACGCAAGGGCGGAGTCGTTCCGAGGAACTCATAGGGGGCACGAGACAGATCATGAATCCCGAAGACCTGAAATTTACCAAAGAGCATGAGTGGGTCAAGGCCGAGGGCAAACGGGCCATGATCGGCATCACGGATTATGCACAGGACGAGCTGGGAGACATTGTCTACATCGAATTGCCGGAGGTCGGGGAGGAAGTCAGCTCGATGGAGGAAATCACCGAAATCGAATCCACGAAAACCACGGCCCCCGTCATGAGCCCGGTCAGCGGCAAGATCATCGAAATAAATGAAGAGCTCAAGGATGCCCCCGAATTGATCAATGAAGATCCCTATGGGAAAGGCTGGATCGCGGTGCTCGATATGGCGGATCCGGCCGAGGTGGAAGACCTCATGGACCATAAGGAGTATGATGAGTACCTCGAGCAGGAAGCAGGATGCTATGACGCCTTGGATCAATGCGACCTTGCTCGTTCTGGCGGTCGCGGTCATATGGACCTTCCAGGCGATCCGGGGCACGGCCCCGATCGATCCCAGGCAGGTTGAGCTGGCCCGCACCTCGTCCCCGGAGGCCCGTGTACGGGCGGCACCGGATTCGCACACCGCCGTAAAAGCAAACTTCTCCTCCCACGATCCGTCAGGCGATTCCTTCGGCCCTCTCAATATCAATACGGCAGCGC
>CAYGBP010000053.1:5608-6681 GCA_964348105.1 uncultured Nitrospirota bacterium | reverse complement strand
TTCGACCCAACCGATGACAATATCGACAACGATGGAGATGGCTACGATGATGAGACCGATTTACCCAGAACCCCTGAATACCAGATTGCCGGCCGAATCAATATCAATACGGCACCGCCCGAAGATCTCCAAGGACTGCCCGGAATCGGCGAGGCCCTGGCGCGCGCCATCGTCCAATACCGCGACCGACACGGGCCCTTTCGGAGCACGGCCGAACTGATTCGCGTTCGTGGCATCGGGGAAAAACGGTATGCGGCCATCCGCAGATTTGTGACGGTCACGGGGACGGATTCATCCGCGCCGTCCCCTTCCGCCCAATCGACACGCTGATGGCTGAGCTGGGACAGCCGCAGCCGCCAGGAATGATGGCTTCGACGGAGGACCATTGAGCCCGCAATCGCAACCTGATTCCATCCGCGGACAAATGGAACTGATCCTTCGCGGCACAGTGGAGGTCATTCAATCGGCGGAGTTGGAGGCAAAGCTCCGAAAATCGGCCGAAAGGCGGGCCCCGCTGCGTATCAAGGCCGGTTTTGACCCGACGTCGGCTCACCTTCACCTGGGCCATACCGTGCTTCTTCAAAAACTGAAAACCTTCCAGGATCTGGGCCATCAGGTCATTTTCCTGATCGGTGATTTCACCGGCATGATCGGGGATCCCAGCGGGATGTCCGAAACGCGGAGGCCGCTGACCCGCCTGCAGGTTGAAAAAAACGCCCAAACCTACCAGGAGCAGGTCTTCAAGGTGCTGGATCCCAAGCGGACCCTCATCCGCAGGAACAGCGAATGGATGGGGCAGAAAACGGCCGAGGATCTGATCCACCTGGCCGGCCAATACACGCTTGCCAGGATGCTGGAGCGTGACGATTTTCAGAAACGCTTCAGGGAGCAGATGCCGATCAGTCTGCATGAGTTCCTTTATCCATTGATTCAGGGGTACGACTCGGTGGCCCTGCAGGCCGACGTGGAACTGGGCGGGACGGATCAGAAATTCAACCTTCTCGTGGGCCGCGAGCTGATGAAGCTGATCGATAAAGATCTAAAGCCCCTTGCGGGCGGAGAGTCGCCTTCTC
>CAYGBP010000053.1:1163-5551 GCA_964348105.1 uncultured Nitrospirota bacterium | reverse complement strand
GGAGTACGCCGGGCAGGCCAGCCTGCTCTACTTGCAGGAGGCGGACGGGCGCTTGGTCGGGAAGAAGATGAGCAAGAGCTTCGGCAATGCCATCGGGCTGGACGAATCGCCGGAGCAGATGTTCGGCAAAGTGATGAGCGTCAGCGACGAGCTGATGGAGCGCTTTTATGAGCTGTTGACGGACCATGACCTCGATGCCGTCGCCCGGATGCATCCCAAGGAGGCAAAGCTGAGGCTCGGGGAGCTGCTGGTCGACCGTTTTCACGGGCTGCCGGCCGCCCGGGACGCCCGCTCGGCCTTCGAGCGCCGCCACGGCGGCGGGGAATTCGTGACGGCGGAGGATATCCGTTTGTCGCGCCCCGAAGGTGCACCCGCCGCCGCAAGCCTGATCGATGTGCTGCATCAGGCGGGCCTCGTCTCCAGCAAAAGCGAAGGGCGGCGTCTGATCCGGCAGGGGGCCGTCGAGGTGGACGGGGATAAACGCCTGGATCCGGCGCAGCCCCTGCAGGCCGGCCGCGTTTACGAGATCAGGGTCGGAAAGAAAAGATTCTGCAGGGTTCACACTTAGATCCAATCGGCCGGCCGACCCTCCGGATGTCTGCTCCCCCCATGCCGGCCCGCTGCCCGCCCCGCCGGGTGGATTGCGGTTGCCCTATCACACCTTTTTGAATTATTGGTGTTGACATTGAAAGGCTGCCGGAGTTAGGATAAGGCAAAGATCATTCTTTGATTCACCATTTGCAGCAAAAGTCCTGGGCACAGCAATACTTCTCCTGGCTTCTCCTACCGCCTCGTCCGGATCCCGATAGGCCGCCATGGACGCGTTGGCCTCAGTACATGACCGGATAAGTCACCGAAGCCGTGGAGCGGCTTCGAGCAGGATGATTCAATAAAGGCCGGCACTGGTTCACCGAACCTGCTCGCCCATCGTTCGTTGTTCTTTGCGAAACGATAGGGCGCAATGGCTGTTGCTTGATCTGGAGTCGCCCCATGCAGGAGCCACTCATCCCGCTGGATGAAGCCGAAAGACTGGCTTCCCTGCGCAGACTCCAAATCCTTGATACCCCTCCCGAGGAACGGTTTGACCGGGTAACCCGCGTCGCGCGTCGGGTATTCGGGGCTCCCATCTCGCTGGTCAGCCTTGTGGATTCGGAGCGCCAGTGGTTCAAATCCTCCCAGGGCCTTCAGGCCACCGAGACCCCCAGAGCCATCTCATTTTGTGCGCATGCCATCCTGACGGACAAACCGCTCCTCGTGACGGACGCCCGCGAGGATCCACGCTTTTCGGACAATCCCATGGTAAGCGGCCCCCCCCATATCCGGTTCTACGCGGGTTGTCCCATCTCGGACCGGGACGGACACAATCTGGGGGCGCTGTGCATCATCGACACGAAAACCAGACGAATGGCCGAGGGAGATCTCGAGCTGCTGCAGGATCTCGCATCGATCGTGGACGATGAGTTGAACAGCATCAGCCTGAACCGGGCCAATGCCCTGCTTTTCGAAAGCGAAAAGCGCCTGAGAGATTTCTTCGACAACGCGCACGACCTGATCCAGTGCGTGACACCCGAAGGCCGCTTCGTCTTCGTCAACCGCGCCTGGCGGGAGGTTTTGGGATACGGAGAGCAGGAAGTTCCCGCGCTGAGGATCAGGGATATCATCCATCCTGACAGCTGGGAGCATTGTGCCAAACTTTTTCAGTCCGTCCTGTCTGGAGCGTCTCTGAAGAATATAGATGCCCTATTCGTTTCCAAGGCCGGCCGAACGATCCATGTCTCCGGAAACGCGAATATGTACACCGAGGCGAACGGCCAGTCCGTCAGCCGCAGCATCTTCCGGGATGTGACCGATCGGAACAAAGCCGAGGCCGCATTACGAAAATCTCATGAAGAGCTGGAAACGCGAGTCCGGGAAAGAACTCAGGAGTTGACCAAGGTCAATGAGGTTTTACAGGCGGAAATCCGGAGGCGCCGCGATTCCGAAGCGGCGCTTCAGGAGGCCAATACCGAGATGGAGCGCAAAGTGCAGGAGCGGACCCGGAAGCTGTGCGAGGCCAATGCGAAACTCCAGGAGCTGGATCAGCTCAAATCCTGGCCACAATGTCTCATGAGCTCCGCACCCCGCTCAACTCGATCATCGGGTTCATCGGAATCAATCTGCAGGGGACCTCGGGTGAGCTCAACGAAGAGCAGCGAACCCAACTTTCAATGGCCTACGCATCGGCCAAGGATCTGCTTCATTTGATCACCGACATGCTGGATCTGTCCAAGATCGAAGCGGGGAAGATGTCGGTCATCATAGAACCCTTCCAGATCAAAGCATTGATTTCCGAAGTCCTTCAGCAATTCTCGTTGCCCGCTTCCGAAAAGGGCCTGCAGCTGACCACCCGCATTTCAAGCGGCCTTTCCCGGGTAAAGGCCGATCGCAAAAAGCTTTATCAAATTCTTCTGAACCTGGTCGATAACGCCATCAAGTTCACCGAGCGGGGAGAGGTCAAGGTCGAATGCACCCGGGAGCCTACCGGGATCAAGGTTACGGTCGCGGATACCGGGATTGGCATCTCGTGTGACAACCTGCAGAAGCTTTTCCAGCCCTTCGACCGCCTCGGTCACCACCGAAAGCAACGGTACGAGGGAACCGCGCTGGGCCTGTATCTGAGCCAGAAACTGGCCCGATTAATGGGCGGGGATCTGACGGCCCACAGCGAGCTTGACAAGGGATCATGCTTCACGCTTACGCTTCCCTCGGATCCGCCCGGCGACGAGGCCCTATGAAGAAAGTCCTTCTCGTCGAAGATGACGCGTCGAGTCTTTACATGCTGACATTCCTGCTGGAAAAGAACGGCTTCGCCGTCATCCAGGCCCGGACCGGCCTCGAACCGGTCCGGCAGGCACAGGAAGACGCGCCCGACGTCATCCTGATGGATATCCGGCTTCCCGAGACACACGGGTACGATGCCATACGAGAAATCATGGCGATTCCCGGATTGACAAAAATTCGGATTATCGCCGTTTCGTCCTCTGCGCTTTCCGGAGGTCGGGAGGAGGCCCTCGCAACCGGGTGCGCCGGCTACATCGAGAAACCCATCCTCCCCGAGAGTTTTATATCCCAAATTCAGGAGTTCTTGGCCCAATGGACAGCACCCAGATCTTAGATTCGGCCAGCATTCTACTGGTGGAGGACGATGCCAAGAGTGTGTATCTTCTGCAAAAGCTCCTGCAGGCGGAAGGCTACCAGGTCCATACCGCCAGGGACGGGGTGGAGGCCCTCAAAAAACTGGAGCGTCGGCGATACGAAGTCATCATCTCGGACATCCTGATGCCGCGGATGGACGGTTTCCAGCTTTGCCATGCGATCAAGAAAAGCAAACGTCTCAAGACGATGCCATTCGTATTCTATTCGGCGACCTACACGGACCCGAAAGACGAGATGCTGGCCCTGAGCCTGGGCGCGCACCGGTTCATCGTGAAGCCCACCGAACCTCATGAATTCATCCGGATTCTAAGAGGGGTCATCGATGAATGCCGGAGCGCCGCTCCATCCTCTGCTCGCCACGCGATTCAGAGAGAAAGCGTCTTTCTCAAAAACTACAACGAGCGCCTGGTCAGAAAGCTGGAAGACAAGGTCATTCAGTTAAACCTCATGAGCAAAAAGCTGGGTGACAGCGAAAAGTATCTTCGCACCATCATCGAGGCGGAGCCTGAATGCGTGAAGCTCGTGGACGGCGATGGGATCTTGCTCGATATGAACCCCGCGGGTCTGGCCATTTTGGACGCGGACTCCCGGCTTCAGGTGGTGGGCCGGTCGGTCTTTCCTCTCGTTCTTCCGGATGACCGGGAAAAGTTTCGCGAATCGCTGGAAGCCGTATTCAGCGGTGAGTCCGTCGTCCTGGAGTTCAGGGTCAAAACCCTGGCGGGTAAGACCAAAAGGCTTCAAACCCATGCCGCACCGTTAAAAGACCAGGATGGTAAGATCGTGGCTTTTTTGGGGATTACACGCGACATCACCGAAGATTATCGGATCCGGCGGGACCTGGAGGACAGTGAGAGTCGATTCCGGCAGATCACCGAAAGCATTCGGGAGGTATTCTGGATCAAGGAAGTCGCGTCGGGAAAATTTCTCTATGTCAGCCCGGTTTGTGAAAAGATTTGGCAACGCCCGCCGGCCGAACTGTATGAGAAGCCGGATTCATGGCTGGAGGCCGTCCATCCCGAGGACCGGGAGTGGGTGAGCGCGGCCGTTCGCGAAAAGCAGGCGGTCGGTGAATACGATGAGGAATACCGCCTCCTGGATCCCTCAGGCAACCTGCGGTGGATCTGGGAGCGCGCCTTCCCGGTTCATGATGACTCGGGCCGACTGGAACAGATCGCCGGAATCGCGGAAGATAT
>CAYGBP010000053.1:0-1153 GCA_964348105.1 uncultured Nitrospirota bacterium | reverse complement strand
GCTGAAGAAGCGGTTCGTCGAATGGCCTATTACGACCAGTTAACGGGACTGCCGAACCGCCTATTGCTGTATGATAAGCTCCGGGATACCATCCACCAAGCCGAACAGGAGAATAAATCCGTCGGCCTGCTGTTGATGGATCTGGACCGTTTCAAAGAAATCAATGATACGCTGGGTCATCAGTTGGGCGATGTCGTCCTGCAACAGGTGGGTGGCCGACTTCGGGAATCCCTCTGGACAACGGATATCGTCGCCCGCCTCGGAGGGGATGAATTCGCGATCCTGATGCCCCTGGCCGAGTCGGTTCACGTCAAGCAGGTGGCCGAGCGGATCCTTCATAACCTCGAGGAGCCGTTCACGATCGAGAACATCCCGATTACGATCCGGACCAGCATCGGGGTATCTCTTTATCCGGAGCACGGGGAGGATGCCGAAACGCTCTTTCGCCGAGCCGATGTCGCAATGTATTCCAACAAGAGGACCGATCTTCCATACACCATTTATAATCCAAGAACGGATCAATACAGCGCCCGCCGCCTGGCCCTCGTTGCCCAGCTTCGGCAGGCCATTAGCAAAGAGCATCTGTTTCTGCTGTACCAGCCCCGGATCAATTTGCGGTCCAAGCGCGTCGTGGGCCTGGAAGCGCTGGTTCGCTGGCAGCATTCGCAGGAAGGAACGATCCCCCCCTCCGAGTTCATCTCGCTGGCGGAGCAGACGGGCTTAATCAAATCCCTGACCCATTGGGTCATGAATGCCGCCCTTCGCCAGTGCAGAGCCCTGCATGAAAAGGGCCTTCCGATCTCGGTGGCGGTGAACCTGTCCGCGCGTGATTTCGAGGAACCGGGTTTTCCCGAGCAGGTCGGGGATCTGATTTACACCTGGGGACTGAGCCCTGAATGCCTGGAGCTGGAAATCACCGAAAGCGTCATCATGGCCGAGCCGGAGCGTGCGCTCGAGACCATCGGACGACTCGGGGATCTTGGGATCCGGTTGTCGATCGATGATTTCGGAATTGGATATTCATCGCTTGCATATCTGCGCCGCCTCCCCGTCAAAGTGATCAAGATCGACAGGTCGTTCGTCATAGGCATGGGCAAGAACAAGAATGATCTGGTGATCGTCAGGTCCACGATCGAGCTGGGCCACAATCTGG
>CAYGBP010000052.1:16654-16941 GCA_964348105.1 uncultured Nitrospirota bacterium | reverse complement strand
CCGGCGGGAGCAACGGGGCCAAGAGCTTCATTTCGGCCAATTGGGCGAACACCGCCGGATCATACCGCCCTTCTTCGTCGGTCCGCCCGGCGCGCGGTGCCAATTCCTGGCGGGCGAACTCGCGAATGGCATCCCGAAGACCGGCCTGCCTTTTATCAAGCTGAAAATCCATGTCACGCTCCTTGTCACCCGATCCGGGGCGAACCGTCAGCCGTTATTCCTTAAATCCATCCAACCCGACCGGGATCCCGTACTTTCCGAAACATCCCTCGTACAGCGCGAAGTTT
>CAYGBP010000052.1:3987-16644 GCA_964348105.1 uncultured Nitrospirota bacterium | reverse complement strand
GGCGGCGGACTTCCTTGCGCAGCGGCTCGAACAGATGATCCCCGGCACGGGTCACCCCACCGGAGATCACAAGGACCTCCGGGTTCAGCATGTTGATCACATTGGCCAGGAACATCACCGTCTCGGTGGGATCCGGCTGGATCATCATAAAGTCCCGGTCGGGATATTCGGCTTCGTAGCGCTTCACGCTCATGTAGATCCGCGTCAGCGTGTTGGATCGCATCGCCTGATCAAAAATAAAGGACATTCCCTTGTCCTTGATCCCCGCGCACTGCCCCGAGAAAGAGGTCAGGCACGCCTTGCTGCGGTCATTGTACAACGGCTGCACGGGGTTGATGATCAGGCACAGATCGGCCCCGTGCTTGATGGCGATATCCACATGAGCGGCGCGTCCCACCCCCCCGTCGACGTAATCCTTGCCCCGGATATGAACGGGCTGAAAGGCGATGGGCATGGCCGAGGAGGCCGTCACGGCCAGTGAGACGGGAATATCGGCCAGATCCCCTTCGCCGAAGATATCGTAGCGTCCCGTATCCAGATCCACGCCCGGAATGAAGAGCGATTTTCTGAGCGTCCTGAAATCGTTGGAGTATCCCTTCTCGGAAAAAAATTCGGCCAGGTAGCGCTCGAAATTCTTGAGCGTGAAGATCCCGGACGGCAGGTTTTCCTGGAGCATGTAGAAAAGATCGAGCAGCGAGAATTTTCGCCGGTTGGAATAGTAGCTTTTGAAGATCGGCCACAACGATTTGAAGATTTTTTTCAGGATGGGAAGGGTTTCCTGATAACCGAAGCTGTAAATGTCCGAGCGGCGGAAATTGAAGACGGTGGCGCGATCCTCATGGATATCATCATAGACACGGCGGGGCTTCACGCCGTTCGCCACGAGGGCCGCGACCGCGGCGCCCGCGCTGGTTCCCACGTAGATGTCGAACTCGTTCGTGTTGAATCCGTCGGCGAAGAAATCATCCAGCGCGGTCAGGCAGCCGATCTCATACATGAAAGCGGGAAAGCCGCCCCCGGCCAATACCAGCGCCTTTTTCATCTCTTGCGGGTCTTTCATAGGCGGCTCAATTCACCCTCACGGATCCGTGACGGAAACGTCAGAGCGCCCGGATGGGAACCGGCACCCGACGACGCCTGAGGCGGATCTAACGCCGCGGCAATCCGCTCACCCCCATCCTGAGGGCTGTTCGATGGGATCACGGCAGGCAGGGCGCCAGACGGACCGCTTGATCCGGTCACCGATCCTGAAACTTCGGCTGGCGCTTTTCGATGAAGGCCTTCAGGCCTTCCTTCATGTCCTGGGTGTCGCAGGCCTGGCCGAAGAATGCCGCCTCGGCCGTGAGGCCTTCCTCGAGGGAAACCTTCATCCCTTCGCGCATCGCCTTCAGGGCCAGCCGGACGGCCACCTGCCCCTTGGAGGCGACCTTTTTGGCCAGACCCTGGGCCTGCTTGAGCACCTCCGCATCGGGCACCACCTTGTTCACCAGCCCGATCGATTTGGCCTCCTGGGCGTTGATCATATCTCCGGTGAGAATGAGTTCGGCAGCCTTCGGGTTTCCCACCAGGCGGGGCAGGCGCTGCGTTCCTCCGAAGCCCGGGATGATCCCCAGGTTGATCTCCGGCTGCCCGAATCGCGCCCGCTCCGAGGCCACCCGCATGTGGCAGGCCATCGCCAGCTCCAGCCCCCCGCCGAGGCACATGCCGTTGATGGCGGCAATCACCGGCTTGGAGAGGCTCTCGATCACGTTGAAGATGGACTGACCCTTAGCCGCCAGTTCCTTGCCCTGTTTTCCGGACCCGATCGCGGCGATCTCCTTGATATCCGCGCCGGTGATAAAGAAGTTCCCTCCCCCCGTGAAGACGACCACCTTGGCCTGATCGTTGGCATCCAGGTCCTTGAAGGTCTGCTCCAGCTCCCCCATCACCGCGCTGTTCAGGGAATTGGCCGGCGGATGGTTGATGGTTACGGTCGCAACCCCGTCCTCGATCTTGGATGTGATGAATTGAGTGCCCACCCCTCCTCCTCTCGTTACACCGAAATGACAAAGGCCCGAAGCATCGCCTGCCCCCCGAATTCAGGACGGGAGGGCGGATCGATGCTTGACGAGCCCTTGACTCCCCTTAATAATTGAAAAACCCCTTGCCGGTCTTCTTGCCCAGGTATCCCCCCGCCACCATGCGCTTGAGCATGGGCGCGGGCCAGAACCGGGGGCCGAGTTCGTTCTTGAAGGCCTCCAGACCCTTCAAAACGACGTCAACGCCGTATTCATCCGCGACATGCAGGGGACCTCCCTTCTCCTGGGGAAAACCGGTCCCGGCCAGCATGCCGATATCGATGTCCGATGCGGTGGCCACCCCTTCCTGCAAGCAGATGGTCGCTTCGTTGATCAGCGTGAAAAGCAGCCGTTCGGGTGAGAATTTTGTTTTCTTCGGAGACTCTTTTTTCTGGACCTTGGCCACCAGCTTTTCCAGCGTATCGTCCGGGGCCCCTTCGTAGTTGTAGAACCCCAGGCCGTTCTTGGTGCCGAACCGCTTGGCCTTGACCAGCTCATCCAGGATCGAAGCCGCCGTCATGCGGGGGCCGTAATAGTCATACAGGATCTTGGCCACCTTGTCGGCCACGTCGATCCCGATCATGTCCAGCAGGGCAAAGGGCCCCATCGGCATGCCGAAGGCGACCATCGCCTCGTCGATCTCCTTGGCGGAGGCGGCCCCGTCCTGCAACGCAATCGCCGCTTCGTTCAGGTACGGCATCAGCAGGCGGTTGACCAGAAAGCCGGCGCAGTCCTGGACCCGGATCGGAATTTTGCGCGTCTCCTGCGACGTGGGGAGTCCCGGGATGACTTCGATGAGCTTCATCACGTGAGCCGGATTGAAAAAGTGCAGTCCCACGACCTTCTCAGGCCGTTTCGTCCCCGCGGACAGCGCCGAGATCGGCAGGGAGGAGGTATTGGTGGCGAAGATCGTGGTCTCCGGGCAGACCCCCTCCAGCTCGTTGAAGGCCTTGGTCTTGACGGCGAGGTCTTCGTAGACGGCCTCGATGACGATGTCCACGTCCTTGAAGGCGTCGAGGTCGGTGGCGCCGATCACCAGCGCCATTTTCTGCTCCATATCGGCAGCCGTCATCTTGCCCTTGTCCACGCGGCTCTGATAGATCTTCCGGATGGTGGCGATCCCCCGCTCGACCGATTTCTGATCCTTGTCCTTCAGGACCACCGGCAGGCCCGAATAGGTGATCACCTGGGCAATCTGGGCCCCCATCGTCCCCGCCCCGAGCACCGCAGCTTTATAGATATACATCGCACCCTCCCGATTTGGACTCAGAACTTATTTGCGCTCCAGCACCATCGCCGCGCCCATCCCGCCGCCGACGCACAGAGAAGCCACGCCCAGCGACAGGTTTCGCCGCTTCATCTCCCGGAGGATGGTCAGTGTCAGCCGGGCGCCGCTCATCCCGACCGGGTGGCCGAGCGCGATCGCCCCGCCATTCACATTGACGATCTCACGGTTCAGGTTGAGCTTCTTCTCGACGGCCAGATACTGCGCCGCGAAGGCCTCGTTGACCTCGATCAACTGGATGTCCTTCAGGGCCAGGCCGCCCTTCTTGAGCGCCGCCGGGATGGCCTCGGCAGGGCCGATGCCCATGCGCTGCGGCTCAACGCCCACGAAGGCGTAAGAGCGAATGGTGCCCAGCGGCTCGTATCCCAGCTCGGATGCCTTCTCGCGGGTCATCACCAGCAGGGCCGCCGCCCCGTCGTTCAGGGCGCAGGAGTTCCCCGGTGTCACGGTCCCGCCCTCCTTGAAGATGGCGGGATAAAGGGCCAGCTGCTGCTCGTTGAGGGCTACGTTCGGACCCTCGTCCTGGCTAAAGGGCTCCGGGACCATGTTCTTGCCGGCGGCCTTCTTGGGCACCATGACGTTGACCACCTCATCCTTGAACTTCCCCTCCCGGATCGCCCTGAAGGCCTTGCGATGGCTTTCCATCGCGAACTTGTCCTGCTCCTGTCTGGAGATCTTGAACTCCTCCGCCAGGTTCTCCGCGGTATACCCCATGATCTGGCCGCAGAAGGCGTCGGTAAGGGCTTCCCAGATGGTATCGATGAACTCGGCGTGCCTGAGCCTTTTGCCCCAGCGCATGTCCCGCGAAACGTATGGGGCCTGGCTCATGTTCTCCACCCCGCCCGCGATCACCACCTCGGCATCACCGCAATAGATATGCTGGTAGGCGTTGGCGATGGCCTGCATCCCGGAGGAGCAGTTTCGCTGCACGGTATAGGCCGGGGTTTTAGTGGGAAGTCCCGAGAAAAGAGCGATGTTCCTGGCGACATTCGCCGCCTCGCTGGGCTGTGCCACGCAGCCGAAGATCACCTCGTCCACCACCTCGGTGTTCAGATGGGTGCGCTTGATCAGCTCGCGGACCACCACCTCGCCGAGCTTGTGCGCCTTCACGTCCTTCAGGGATCCCCCGAAATTACCGATCGGCGTGCGGATTCCATCCACGATGACGACTTCCTTCATGACACCTCCACAGGATTCGTTGTTTTGAGTCTACCGGCCTGTCAGGGCGATCGCCCCTCGATCAATCCCGGCGCGGGTCAGCCGCGCGCCTTTTTCTTTTCCTCTTCCAGGAGCACGCGCCGGAGCACCTTGCCCACGATCGTCTTGGGCAGCTCCTTTCGAAACTCGATGAATTTGGGCACCTTGAACTTCGCCAGATCCCCGCGGCAGAACTCGATGATCTCCTCCGCCGTGGCCTGCTCGCCCTCCTTCAGGACCACATAGGCCTTGATCACCTCAACGCTGAACGATTCGGGCACACCCGCCACCACCGCTTCCTTGATCTTGGGGTGGCGGAAGAGCGCCTCCTCCACCTCGCGTGGATAGACGTTCTCGCCCTTGGTCTTGATCATGTCCTTCTTTCGGTCGACGATATAGAAAAATCCGTCCTCGTCCATCTTGGCGATGTCGCCGGTATGAAGCCAGCCGTTCCGAAGCATCTGGGCCGTCTCCTCGTCCGGCCGGTGCCAGTAGCCCTTCATCACTTGCGGCCCCTGCACGGCCAGCTCGCCGATCTCCCCCACGGGCAGCTCCTTCTGTCCGGTCTCTAGATCCACGATCTTGGCGTCGGTGTCCGAGATGGGAAGGCCGATGCTGCCCTTCTTGCGCTTGCCCGCGAGCGGGTTGACGTGAGTGACGGGCGAGGCCTCCGTCAGGCCGTAGCCCTCGACGATCTTGCCCCCCGTGAGGGACTCGAATCGCTCCTGAACCTCCAGGTGCAGCGGGCCCGCCCCGCTCACGCAGGCGCGGATCGATGAAAGGTCGAACTTTTCGGCATCCGGAAAATTGTTGATGGCCACGTACATCGCCTGGATCCCGGGGAAGATCGTCGGGCGGTATTTTTGAATCGCCTTGAGGACATCCTTGGTCTGAAACCGGGGCAGCAGGATCAGCGTCCCGCCACGGTACAGCGTGGCGTTCATGCAGGTGGTCAGCCCGTACGCATGGAAGAACGGGATGACGGCCAACACGATCTCCCCGTTCTGCCTCATCTTGGTCCATTCGGCGGCCTGAATGGCGTTGCAGACCAGGTTGCGGTGGGTGAGCATGGCCCCCTTCGGCTGGCCCGTGGTTCCCCCGGTGTATTGAAAAAGCGCGGTATCTTCCGGATCGTAGTCCGGTTTCGAAAAGGCCGTCCCGGCGCTCTTGAGGACGTCCAGGAAGTCATAGAGGGGGGGGCGCTTGTCCACCTTGACCCATTGGCCCTCCCGCTTGGCCTTCAGCGGGTACAGGAGCCACAGCAGGCCGGGCAGGTAGTCCCTCACGTTCGTGAGGATGATCTTTTCCACCGAGGTCTTGTCCTTGACCTTTTCGATGCGCGGATAGAAAAGATCCAGGGCCAGCATCACCTTGGCCCCGGAATCGGCCAGGACAAACTCCACCTCCCGCTCTACATAAAGCGGATTGATCATCACCACGATCGCCCCGGCCTTCAAGGCCCCGTAGTAGCCGATCACGCACTGCGGGGTGTTGGGCAGCATGATGGCCACACGGTCGCCCTGCTGAATGCCGAAGCTGCGAAGCGCGTTGGCAAACCGCGTGCTCTGCTCGTCCAACTCCCGGTAGGAGATGCTCTTTCCGTAAAAATTCATGGCGGGATGGTCCGGGCTCTTGGCGGCCGAATCGGACAGGAATTGGTAGAGCGGCTGTTCGGGATAGGTCAGGGATGCCTCAACGCCGCTTTCATAGGACTGCAGCCATGGCTTACTCATCGAATTGGCCCCTCCCTTGGTCCAGTTGAGATCCGATCTCCAGAATCGTTCGAAGCACCGTTGCATCGCGCCGGGTAATGGCGCTTGCGCCGCCCGTTCGAATCGGCCGCAGGCCAGGCCCTTGCGTACGGTCATCCCATCCCGCTTCAGCCGGGCCGATCCCCGTTGCGCGGAGGCAGACAGGCGTGAATCGAAATCAGGATAACATCTTGAAATCAAAGAGCTTAATAAAAATGTATCTTACGACCCGGGAAATGTCAAGGAATGGGTCGGGTGTGGGTGCCGGAGCGTTTTCAGGGGGAGCCTGGAGGGCGGATGTTCCCGCGGGAGCCGACCCGCAGCAGGGCATCGAAGCCCGGCCGCCTGATGGTTTTCGTCATGATTCGGGCGATCCGTCGCCTCCGCCGGGTCAAACACCGAGCGAGACGCAGGTCATCGTCCGGGTCACGCCGTCGATCGAACGGATCTTGGAGACGATCAGTTCGCTCAGCGTGTTGATGTCCTCCGCCTCCACATGGGCGATCACATCGTAAACCCCGGTCACCGCATAGACCGCCTTGACCCCACTGATTCTCGTAATGGTCTTGTAGGCGCTCTTGGTATGGTCTCCGGTCACATTGATCAGCACGAATGCATCGAGGGCCACGGCTGTCTCCTTCCGATCAAGTCGATAAAAACGCTAACAAAAATAAAGCCAAGAGTCAAGGCGCCGACGTCCCGGTCAACCTTCCGGCCCCCCCGCCAGGGACCGCCGCGGGGCGAGCGACCCGCGCCCCCCGCCAGAAGGAGGCTCGCCATCCCTCCACAGCCGGACGGACAGGGGCGATTCGGTCACCGGCCACCGGCCCTTCAGGATGTTTGCCGGTTCATCCCCGGAGAAGACCAGATAGCTGTAGCTGCCGTAGTGGGGAACCTTCCTCGCCAGACCGGCGACGGCCTCGGGCCGTTCCGTGGCCAGCCACACGACGGCCTCCCCTGGAGCTCCTGGCCCGGCGAAAACGGCAACGATGCTCTCGTCTTTGCGCGAGATCACCCTCTCCGCGATCCGAACGTCTGCGCCATCGGCCGAAACTTGTGCGCCGCCGGGCTCCCCGAGCATTTGGTCCCGCCACCGGTTCTTCCAGCCGAGGAGCCAGACGGAGCGGTCCCGGGGAATCCGCTCCATCTCGCCGTCCATCCGGATCTCGACCGCGTCCGGATCGGACGCGCGCCATGACTCGGCCAGCCGCCGATAGGCCGCTAGAAGCGCTTCCGATTCCCTCGAAGGCAACAGGATCAATGTCCGTGAAGCGCCGAAGGCGAGCGACAGGGCCGGCGGCACCTCCCGCCGGTCCAGTTTTCGAAAAAGATCGAATTCCGGATCTACCTCCAAAAGCAGCGGCTTCGCCGGCAGCGAGCGCTCGAACCGAACGGTTTTCGACTTCATCCGGACCGTACCCTGGTACGCCTCGGCGACCCCTTCCAGGTGAACGGCGATCGGAATCTTCAGATGATAGACCGCCCCGGGCTGTGTCTGCCTCAATTCGGCCGACAACAGATACCGCCCCTTTTTCTCACTCACAGCGGCATCGTCTACCTCCAGAACCGGAGCACCGGTTCGCCTCACCCACTGCTCGAATCGATTTGCCAGGCTCTGGCCCGAAGCGGATTCGAAAGCGTCCTGAAGGTCCCGGAAGGACGCCCGCCGGAACCGGTTCTTCCCGTAGAATTGCCGAAGCCCACGCAGGAAGGCCTCGTCGCCCAGTTCGACCCTTATCATGTGAAAGAACATCATCGTCTTGCCGTATCCCACGGCCTGGGTTGATCCGCTGTGCCGGGAGCGGAATGCCGTCAGCGGGAAATCCTTTCCCTCAGACACGTAATCGGCATATTTCTCCAGCGCCTGGCGGCGATACGCCGCGCCGGTGCCGCGCCGCTCCTGGAACAGATGATCCGCCAGGTAGGTGGTGAGGCCCTCGCTCCAGTTTCCGCTTTCATCGTCCACGAAGACGCCGTTGCCCCACCAGTTGTGCAGAATCTCATGGGGGTAGGAGGAAAACAGAATGAAGGGCAGGCGGATCACGCGCGATCCGAGCAGCGTAAAGGAGGGCATGCCGTATCCGGTCTCCCAAAAATTCTCGACCAGGGCGAACTTCGCATAAGGGTAAGGTCCGATCAGATCGGAATACAGGCCCAGCGAAACACCGGTTTCGGCCAGGTACCGCTCGGCGAGCGCGCCGTCGCCCGCCCGCAGATAGGCGATGATCTCTACGCCATCATGGTGCCGGCTGAATTCCTCGAACGGTCCGGCCACCAGATAGATCTCCTCCTGCGGATGGCCCTCCTCCCAAACCACGCGATTGGCGCCGGCCGCTTCAGGCGGAATCGATCGCGATCCCTGGCTCACGGCACTCCATCCGGCGGGAACCTCCACCTCCAGGCGGAACGACACCAGCGCATCACCAAATCCGGGATACCAGGCGGTGGCTCCTCCCAGAAAAGCTCCTTTCGGGGAAATGGTTCCGGCCGTCCCGAGGCCCTCCTGACCGTATCCCTGACGATTCGGCCTCAGGGGATGATGGATCGCGCCTTCGTAAGCCAGCTCGAAGGCCCCCGTTCCGGATTTCGGAAGGATGACCCGATAAACCTCCACGGGCAGGGCCGCATCCATAGAGAGAGTTTCCCGCAGGACCGATTCCTCCGGCAATTTTTTCAGCAGGACGCCAGCCGTCCGGGATCTCACCACCAGCCCCTCGTGGAGAATAAAATGCGTGGCAAATAATCCCGAATCCCCGCCATTTAGAAACCGGATGGGCAGCGTGATCCGGTCCACCGCCCGCAGCGAATGCTCCTTCGGATCGATCGTGACATGAAGATCGTGCCTCACGGTGCTCTGAGCATGGCCGGGCAACGGAAGAAAGTAGTACACCAACAGGACTGCAATCAAGAACGCGCGCTTCATCGTCCCGCATCTCCCGCCATACAGGCGGCGCAAATCCCCTCGTAGACCTCCTCGACCGGGATCCGTTCCAGACACCGGCACGGTTCGGCCGGTCGCTCCCCGTCTCGGCCGCAGGGGCCGTGCCTGGACAGGATCGTCACCCGCGCCCCCCGCGGCCCCCATTCAGCCGGATCGGTGGGGCCGAAGAGGGCGATCGTCGCAAGCCCCAGTGAGGCCGCCAGATGGGTCACGCCCGAATCATTCCCCACGTATACGCGGCACTGCTGGAGCGCGCCGGACAGCGCCGGAAGCGGCAGATCCCTCACGACGGGAAAGGAAGACAACTCCCCCCCGACGGGCTTAAGGGAAGAGCGCCCTTCCGCCGGTCCCAGAAAAAAAACGGGGATCAGTCCAAGCCGCTCACGCAGGCGGGACGCCAGGGAAACATAGCGCTCCGCCGGCCAGCATTTGGAGGGCGAGCCGCTCCCCGGCTGAATGGCAATCAGGGGAAGGCCGGTAAGACCCAATCTGCCGAGCGCCTGGCGGCCGGCCTCCCGGTCGGCCTCGGACGGAAATAGCGTGGGATGATCCGTCTCATCCCCCTTCGGAGCCCGTCCGATCGCATCAAAGAATATCTCGGTGCGATGCCTGCCGCCCGTCGGCCGCCGCACCGGGGCGGCCGAAAGGAGCCTTCCGGGCCCGAGGCCCGCCAAACGGATCGAGAACTCATCCGACGGCCCGGGGAGCCAGTTGACCACGAGGTCCGCCTCCCGGAAAAGGAATTCTACGCCATCGCCCCCGCGGGGACGGCCCGCCAGACAGGCCGAAACGTCCGCCCGATCGATCGACAGCACCCGGTCGGCGTAATAGCGTCCATTCAGCAGCTCGAAATAGGCCGGATTGGCGATCACCGTCACGAAGGACCCCCGATGCGCCTCCCGCAGGGCGCGCAGGGCGGGGAGCGACAGGATCACGTCACCCAGGCCACCCGGGTGAATGAGAACGATTCGAAATGAAGGTGCGTGCTGGATCAATACTTCACCGATCGCGCGTAGCGGGCGGGAAAGGGATCCGCCATCATTGATGGATATGGACCGTAACCTCGTCGCCCGCGCGGAACTTCGTCCGTCCCTCGGGCAGAATGATGAGGGCGTTGGCGGCCAGCATGGAGGAGAGCACGCCGGAGTCCTGAATGCCGGCCGGATCAACCACGTAGCGGCCGTCCCGAATCTCCAGCCTTCCGCGAAGAAAATAGCTCTTCTCGGGGGACTTCTCGTAATCCCGATCGAGACGCGCCACGACACGCGGGCGGAAGATCTCCGAGGCCCCCGCGATTTTTCGCAAAACCGGCCTGACGAAGATCTCAAAGGTCACCATGGCCGATACGGGATTGCCCGGCAGGCCGAAGACCAGCCGGTCTCCCTTGCTGCCGAAGGCCAGGGGGCTGCCCGGCTTCATGGCCACCCGCCAGAACTTCATCTCGATGCCGAGGTCGCGATAGACCTCCTTGATAAAATCATACTTGCCCACCGAAACGCCGCCCGAGGAGATGAGCAGGTCGCCCGAGCCGAGAAAGGACAGCGCCTCCGACATCTTACCTCTCAGATCGGCGGGCGTGTCCCGGGCGATCCCGAGCAGGAAGGGCTCGCCGCCCGCTTCCCGCACCTGCGCCCCCAGGGCGTAGCTGTTGGTGTTCATGATCTTCTCGTCGGTCAGCGGCTCATCCAGGTCCGCCAGCTCGTTGCCCGTGGCCAGGATGGCCACGCGCGGCCTTCGAAAGACGGTCACCATCACCTGGGCCGCCGCCGCCAGCATCCCGATCTGGGCGGGCCCGATGACGGTCCCCGGCCCCAGGAGCGCGCTCCCCGCCCTGACGTCCATGCCGCGCCTCCGCACGAATTCGCCCTTTTCCCCCGGAATCAGGATTTG
Source organism: uncultured Nitrospirota bacterium (assembly GCA_964348105.1). GTDB lineage: Bacteria > Nitrospirota > Nitrospiria > DATECO01 > DATECO01 > CAYGBP01. The sequence continues at coordinate 5,523 of CAYGBP010000052.1, read as the reverse complement.
GACCGCGTCGGGGCTCTCTTCCCGCGTATCTTCCTTTCGAATGACGGTATCGGCCCCCGGCGGCATCGGGGCACCCGTCATGATCCTCGATGCCTCTCCGGGCCGAACCGTCTTTCTCGGCATCGCGCCTGCGGGGATCTCCTCCACGATCCGCAGCCTGGCGGGATTTCGCTCGCCGGCCGCCCTCACGTCATCCCAGCGGACGGCGTAGCCGTCCATGGCGGAATTATCCCAGGGCGGCTGATCTCGGCCGGCGCGGATCTCTTCGCCCAGCACCCGCCCGAGGGCGTCGGTCAGGTTGATCCGCTCGGTCCCGACCGGCCCGGCGACGGCGAGGATCTGCTTCTGGGCCTCATCGACATGGAGCATGCCAGTTCCTCCTCGGGGGGATCTACCGGACTATTCTATCGCACTTTAGGTTTTTTGCGCAATGAGCTGGGCCACCGCGGTCCGTCCTTCGAGCATGCCCTCGTGGTAGTAGCGGATTCGCAACTCCCGGAAGGCGTTGAGCAACTCGTTGTGCTCGAAGCAGAACTCCTTCGTCTTGGGATGGCCGAATTTGAGGTGATTGTCGATGAGAAAGGTCTCGTAGGCCACCATGCCGCCGGGCTTGAGGGCCTCACGGATCTGGGGAAGCAGGCTTCGCTGCAGGTAATAAAAACAGACGATCAAATCGTACCGGCCGGCATGCAGATGGTACTGCTCCAGGTCCACCGGGCGTGCGATCAGCTTGAGTCCCCGGGACTTGGCCCGGGAGAGGACCCCGGCGACGGCCTCCTCGTCCTTGTCGACTCCCTCGACATCGAAGCCCTGCTCGGCCAGGTAGAGGGCGTGGCGGCCTTCGCCCATCGCGATATCGAGGGCCCTTCCCTTGGGAAATATCCCGATAAAGTCTGTCAGCAGCCGCGCCGGTCGACCGCGGTGATCATGCGTTTCCATACGGATACCGTCCCCAGGGTCAGTCGGTAGATACGGACCGGCGGGCCGGAATCCAACCCCGGCCGGCTCGAACATCGTCCGTAGGCGTTTCGCTTAGAGCAGGATCTTCAGCCCGAACAGCCAGGTCATGAACACGTTTCCTACCCGCTCGCCCTGGATTTCGGCGGACGTGAAATTCAGCAGGATGGTGGAGCCCAGCATCAGGTTGGGGGCCACCTCGAGATCCAGGCCCATGCCGAAGGGAACCAGGAACCCCAGATCGCTGTCTTCCGGTCCAGCCGGGGGCCGGTCCATGTCCACACGAAGGAATCCGAGGCCAGCCTGCAGGTTCGGCTTGAGCTGGCGCATTCTAGGCAGATCAACGGTATATTTGGCCTGCGCCGAAAGGCCGAACTGGATCAGATCCCCCGTCAGCCCAAGCTGGAGAAGCGGACCGATCGAGAAGTTCGGATCGGGGAAGTAATCGGCCGACAGGGCCAGGGCAGCGGCAATATTGTCGTCGGCCGTGCCGGCATCCATTCCCAGGTGCCCTCCCAGCAACAGCCTTCCGGTACGTTCATCCGCCCGCTGGGCGAGCGACTCCATGGGAAGCGAGAA
>CAYGBP010000052.1:2800-3948 GCA_964348105.1 uncultured Nitrospirota bacterium | reverse complement strand
CAGACCGATTGCGCTTTTCCTCATCCAAGTCCTCCCTTGTTTGACGATTCCGCCAGTCCAAGCTTACCTCAGTGTCCGGGTATTATAGTAAAAAAGGCGGTTTTGTCAATAACCTGAAGGAAAGGATCTCGAAATGTTGGGTGATGGGTGTACGCCGGGGGGCCCGGCCCCGCCGGAGGCGCCGCGATTAGTGGGGATGGACGTGGTGGAACTGCAGGGCGGACTCGATGTACGAGATCAGCAGCGACTGCTGGTCGGGATCGAGATATTTGAACTCCACGCCGGCGCCGTGCCAGTTTCCGATCGGCCGGCACCATTTCACGACGCCGCAGACCGTCTCGACCCACTTGGCGTCGCCGCCCGGGAAATAGGTGATATTGATCAGTACCTCTTTTCCGACCTCGATCCGCTCCGGGACATAGAAGCCCATGCCCCGGTGACTCACGTTGATGGTAAGGGCCTCCATCGGCCCGGCTGCCCCTCCCCGCTCCAAAGTGACCGACGTGACCAGGTTGGCGCGGCTGCACTTGATGCCGTAGCCTGCGGAGGATGAGTCTTCGGAACCGCTGTCTTCCCCGTGATCCATGTCCGCTCCTTGTCGATTGAATTGGGAAACCGGGGCTTGGATAGGGTCACTTACATTAAAAGATAACACCTGGGAAACGGTTGTCAAGCCCGCGGCGTATCAATGGGGCCTGATCCATTCCTTGCCGGAATGGACGATGTTTCCACCAGGCCTCCGACACCCGATCAAGTGCCGGAATTCAAAATCAGCAGGACCTTGATGCCGCTCTGCCCCCGGGCATCCTCCTCCCACACGTATCCGATCGCCCCCGAATCCCCGCGAACCGCGCTGATCACCTCTTTGGACCCTCCCTTCACCGGCGGAACGATCGCGCCGTCCCGGAAGGCCTTGATCAGCCAATGGCCCTTGTACTGTTTGACCGTCGCATTGAAGATGGTTTTCACGAAGGCCGTCTTGATGGAGTTGTGATCGGCCTGGTCCTGGGGCAGGGTCGACAGGGCGCGGATTACTACTATATATAACAGGAGAAGATCTCCCCGCTGCCATAGCGGGAGAAGCGCCTCCACCGCGCGGCGAAGCGGCTCGCGATCAGGGGACGTGTTTATCCGAAACGCTTCCCGAT
>CAYGBP010000052.1:0-2790 GCA_964348105.1 uncultured Nitrospirota bacterium | reverse complement strand
GGGTTGGGGGGAAAGGGGAGTATTTCTTTCCGCCTCATAATCCAACGACTCAACCCTCCCCCCGGCTTTTCTGGAAGATCACAAGAAATAAAAAAAAAGCCGTGCCAGGGTCGGCACGGCTTTTCAACTCTTCCCGGATGGATCCGCTACGCCTTGAATCTTCTCCGGATCAATGCCAATCCCGCCAGGCCTGTTCCAAGCAGGAGTAGGGAAGTGGGTTCGGGAACCCGACTGATTCTGACGGCAAAGTCCCCATCCGGGTCAGTATTATCCCAATACGCGACATCCGGGGAAGCCACAAAAAGGTAAAAGGCATCCACAGGCACCTGGATAAGAAGTGGTGTGCCGCTTACGATGCGGAAATCTTCTGGAATATCCGTCGGCCAGCATTCATGGTATGTGCAAGGCGACAGATAATCCACTCCCGCATCGATCGCGTCCAGAACGCGGTTTGGGTTTGAAGCATTGGATGCGAGAAGAGTGCTGCTGCCGCTGAATACGGCGCTCATTCTCCGTTGGAGATCCGGAGCCCCAATGCCCTCACTAAAGTCGCCGAGCTGCTCCAGCACAATGTAATCCCCCGCTGCAATCCCCAATGTAGCCAGCTCAATTGCGGGAGCATCCAAAACGGTGCCCCTTAATCGATCGATATCGTCCGCATTCAGATAGGTGGCTCTCGGGTCAATCGCGATATCGATGGGAACGGCCATGGCGGAGCTGATTCCGACGCCCAGGATCACGGCAATCATCAGAGATGGAATTAGGATCCATTTGCCTTTTTTTATCGGAGCATGCATCGTTCTTGCCTCCTGATTATTCTGCATTTGTTAATAGTTGGGGTGCAAGGACCATGCCGTGATATAATGCCTTGATTTCTTTGAATAGGGGCCGACACTTCAAAATCATGGATGAAAAGATATCCGACACCCCCAGAAGCCACCTTCACCGGGGCGTCACAAATATTCATTTTATTCGAACGACTTACACGGGAATCTGGAATCGTAAAGATTCCCGACACCTGGGGGGAACTAGCTTAAAATTGGAAAGCTCGAATTAGAAAAGAACTTTATTGGCGGTGGGATTCAATCGCATAATTGCTGCAACGGACCGCAAACAAATGAAAAACCAGATGATCCCGCCGGGATCGAACCTCTCTTGAATTCGAAGTAAAGATAACCCGGAATAAGAATCACGCGATTGAAGCGGCGGAGCATCGTACCGCATCGTGAGCCGAGTCTTCGCCTGAGACGGATTCCAATGTCCACTGCCCGTATGCTTTCAAATTTTACCCTCTACTTTCTTCTTCAGGGCCTGGTTCAGGGATTCCAGCATCGGGAGCGCGCACTCCTCCATCTTTTTCCACATCAACGGCACCATCAAACCGCTGAATCCCTCGCGATGGATCAGCTTTGCGCCCTGTTCAGTTTTCTTCAATTCGAAGATCTTATCATTCGTGAAAATGAATCCCGCCATCATCCTAGCCCGCCACCGAAGCAGGCGAGGCGCCTCTAACTGCGTGACGACGGCCGGGTAGCTCTTGCCCTCTTTGCTCCTCTCCTCGTAGACCGTGACATTCAGCCTGGATCCAATGCCGGCTTGTCCGCCGACATGGAAAACGGCATTCCAGTCCTTCCAGCCCTCAAAATCAGTCAGAACCTTCCAAACATTTTCCAATGGTGCAGCGATATCAATTTCAGTTCGCAGTTCGCGCATTTAGATTTCCTTTCCCCCAATGGCGATTCGATAATGAATTGTGTGGTTCTATCAGGGTCCGAATATGAGCTCGTCGTGAGCGTTCGATATCGCTTGCATCCAAAATATCATGCGGTCAGGCTCGGGGTTAGCTTGGCGATGGCCGCGCCCGCCAGGGCCCACCCGATGGCGACATCGACGATATAGATCAGCGTATAGTCGAGCGGAAAGAACCACCAATTGAGGTAACCGAGATGGGCGAAGAAGGTTCCGGTCAGCACCGCGACGACCACGAGACCGACCCGTTGCAGAAAGCCGAGCCCCGGGGCCTTGGTCACCAGCCAGGTCAACATGAACGCGATGACGAGGTGGAGCAATATGCCTTTCAGGATCATCAAGGGCATATTCGGACTGACGCCGCCGGGCCGGATCAGCATATAGGCATAAGGACCGTCGCTGAGCTTTCGATGAAACTCCTCCATGTCGGGCTTGCTCGGGTCCGGGATGACATAGACGCCCGCCTGAGGGGTGTCGCTCTTTAGCGTGCGGGCCACTTCGGCCTCGTTCGGGACCGCGTGCAGGACATCGAAATGCCACGGCAGCGCCGACCAGGAAATCATGCTCCAGATAAAAGCGACAACCCCTCCGGCCAATGTGCCTTTTAAGAGAATTTTCATAGTCTTGTCTCCCCAGGGAATTATAAAGGAAGGATTTGGCGCTCCCAGAGGGATTCACACCGATAGTTCAGCGAATCCGCAGAATACACAACGAGCGGCCGAAGGCCTTCCGCTCGGGACCGAATCCAGGCCAACACAAGGGGGTATATAAGAGCAAGAAAGGCAAAAGATACTCTCGCGCAAACGGCCTCCCTCGGTGCTACCGTAGCAGGGGGCCGCGCTCGACTTCACTAGTGCGGATCTGTCCCCAACGGGATTCGATCACGCGCCGCGCCGAAGGCGCGGAATATACAACTAGCGGCCGAAGGCCTTCATCTCGGGACCGAATCAGGGCCAACTGAAGGGGTTATATTAAAAGCAAAAAAGGCAAATGATACTCTCGCGCAACCGGCCCTTCGGGCCGCGCTCGACTTCACTAGTG
>CAYGBP010000051.1:14035-17548 GCA_964348105.1 uncultured Nitrospirota bacterium | reverse complement strand
CCCTTAATTGGCAGACAGGTAAAAGCATGGAAGGCTCAAGTCCATTGTTGCTCGAGGATGGTAGGGCCATAACGGATCGAATGCACGTAATTCATCATGGAAAGAGTAGTATATAACATCAAGATTGAGCCTGCCGGAGATACTTACCGCCGTTTGCTTGATAGTGATTGCGAGAAGGGGTCAAGTCTTTGGTTGAATAATACGCTTGTCGTTGTGGGGACGGGCTTGAATGATCGCGCTGTTGGATCGTTAAATCGGACTTATTTCCAGCTGACCCCCTTTTTCGAACGAGGTTGCCTTCCACTCTTCAAGTCCACGGAGATTTGTGCATTCTAAAGAAGGCCATTGAAATTATGCCGTAATTCCCGGTAATTGCAAGAATCCCCCCTAACACCCCTATTCTTACAAAAAAAGCGAAAAATGTGCTTGCGTTTGACAAAACGGAAAAAGGGTGCCTATACTAGTGGCGCAATGGGATAGATGGGGTTAGCAGCTTCCCAAGGGGGGATCGTACAACAATCAAGGGAGGTCCAAATGGTTGATGCATTTGCATTGCCCACACGGGACAACCTGGGTCGCGTCCTGGTCATCGATGACGAGTCGGATGTCAGGATGGCGGTCCGGATCGCTCTCACCAAGGCCGGGTACGACGTCATCGAAGCCGGAGACGGTCAAAAGGCCATTGAAGTGATCAATGCAGACGACAACCCACTCGACCTGGATCTGATCATCTGCGACATCCGCATGCCGAAGGTTGACGGGATGGAGGCGATTCAGTACTTCCGCAGCCAGTTCCCGAGCCGCCCGATCATCGTCCTGACCGGATTTCCCGACCTCCATCTGGCCACCGAGCTGCTCAAGCAGGGCGTGTCGGATTACCTGGTCAAGCCGGTCGAGCGCGAAAAGCTGGCCGCCGCCGTGGCCAACGCCATGGCGCAGCGCAGCAAAGTCTAAACGACGGACGGAGGAGCCGAAGAGACCACGCTCACGCACACACACGACGGATCGGGTAGACTTCTACGGATCGAGACCTGCGCTGCGCCGTATTGAACCGGGTCGGGGCGGCCCTCCGCCTTTGATAGGATCCCTATGAAGAAACCTGTCGATTCCGATCAACCCATCCAGATCGCCATCCTTGGCGCGGGCAAGGGAGGCACTGCACTGATCCACCTTTTCACCCGCAGCCCCGGGGTCAAGATCATCGGCATCGCCGACATCGACCCCGGCGCCCAGGGCCTTCAATGCGCCCGGGAGTTCGATATTCCCACCACGCACGATCCGATATCCCTGATCACGCGAAAAGAGACCGAGCTGGTGGTGGACGTGACGGGCGATCCCGCGATGGGGCCGCTGATCGAGCGTTGCAAGCACCCCGGCGTGGAGGTGCTGGGCGGCACCTCGGCCCGGCTGCTCTGGAATCTGGTCCGGCACGAGTCCCAGATCCAGGACCAGCTCCTGCAGGCCGAAAAGTTGGCCACCATCGGCACGCTGTCCTCGGGGATCGCCCACGACATCAACAACCGCCTCTACCTGATCATGAGCCTCGCCGAGAACATGGCCGACGGGCTGGAGCCTGACTCGGTGATCGAGCACGCCGGCCAGATCCTCAAGGCAGTGCGCCGCATCCGGACGATCGTGCAGGGTCTGACGGGCTACGCCCGGGCCCCCTCCAACCAGCTGGAGGTCGTCGACCTGGCGGCATGCCTGGAGGAGGCGCTCAGAATGGCCCAGTACGCCACGGTCTTCCACGATATCGCCGTGGATCGCATCTTCACGGGTAAAGCTCTGGTGATGGCGAATCCGCAGGAGCTGCTGCAGGTGTTCGTCAACCTGATCATCAACTCGGTCCAGGCGATGGACGGCAAAGGCACGGTGCGCCTGGAGTCGGGCCGGGAGAACGGCGCCGTCTACGCGACGGTCTCCGACTCGGGCCCCGGCATCCCGGAGGAGCTGCTGGACAGGATCTTCGAGCCGTTCTTCACCACCAAGGAGGCGGGCAAGGGCACAGGCCTGGGTCTTCACATGGTCCAGACCATCGTGAATAAGTATGACGGCAAGATCCGGATCCAAAATCGTGACGGCAAGGGCGTGAGCTTCCGGCTGCAGTTTCCCGCCGTGCGGGAGCTGGAGGCGCGCGCGGCCGGAGGCGTACGATCCATGAGGGAAAATGGCGGATAACAAGCCATCGCCCCGCTGGGGGCTCAGGGAAAAGGTGATTCTCTCGATCCTGGTGGTGGGCGCCGTCCCGCTGGCCATTGGCTTGGTGATGGCCTATCTTCAGGGCACACGCGAGCTGCGCGAGCTGAGCGGCACCACCTTTGCCGGGATCGCCTCCGAAACGGCCCGCAAGATGGAGTCGCTTTTCAGGGGCGAGGTGAGCCGCGGGGTCCGGATCGCTTCCGATCCGCGGATCGTCGACGCCCTGGAGGATCTTTCCTTCTCGGCCGTGGGGCCGATCCACGGGGCGGACCGTGGCGAGCTGGCGGGCCTGCTCAAGACCCACCTGGCCGCGCAGCAGGTTGGTTCCGAACCGGCGGAGGGGCTCGGCGGCGGCCGGGCTACGCTGGATCTTTACCTGACCGATCCGTTGGGCAATCTATTAGCCGCCACCGCCCCGGGGGCTCCCGATCCGATCGCGGAGCAGGCGTGGCGCAGCGATCCGGGCCCGGCCGAGGCGGGACAGGCCCGTTTCGGAAATCTGCACTATGACGAGGCGCGCGGGCTTCATGTCTTCACGATGTCGCTTCCCGTGATGGACCGCTCCGGCGGGCGCGTGACGGGGATCCTGCATCGCCTGTTCGACGCGAAGGCCTATCTCGATCCGGCCATCTCCCCCATCCGGTTCGGGGAGACGGGACATGTCATGCTGATCAACGGCGAGGGCGTCGTGCTGAGTTGTCCGATCCTGCCCACGGGCACCCGGCTCACCGATCCGGACCTGACCCGGATGGTCGCGGGCTCGCCGGGCGGGTGGGTCAATTCCCCGAGCGACGGACACGGGAGCCGGACGGCCTCGATCGTCGGGTTCGCCTCGCTGGGAATCAACGGGGTGCTGGGCGAGCGCTCGCCCGCCGATTCCTGGAGCACCTTTGTCTGGCAGTCTTCCTCCGAGCTGTTCGCCCCGATGGAAAGCCTGTTCCGGTGGATCATCCTCTTCGCCCTGGTGGGGACGGTGTTTTTGGCCCTGCTGGGCTACGCCACGGCCGCCCGCATCGTCCGGCCGATCCGCCAGCTTCAGGCCGGCGCGGCCCTTATCGGGGAGGGCCGGCTGCGCGAGCCGATCATGGTTCGAACGGGCGACGAGATCGAGCAGCTTGCCGATGCCTTCAACCGGATGCATGCCCAGCTGCAGCAGGCCTTCTCCGGCCTTCGAAGCAAGGTGCAGGAGCAGCGCCAGGAGGTCAAGTACCTGCAGGCGTATACCGAGCAGGTGCTTCAGAGCATTCCGCTTCCAATCTTCATCCTCGACCGCGAGGAGCGCGTCGAGTATGCCAACCGGGCGGCGATCGAGTC
>CAYGBP010000051.1:11810-14025 GCA_964348105.1 uncultured Nitrospirota bacterium | reverse complement strand
AGGAGGTGGCGCCCCGGGCGGCGGTGGTGGACCTCGCTCCCTACGAGGCGGTCGCGGGCCAGCGCGTCGAGGTTCGGCTGAACGAGACGCCGGGCGGGCGGCTGTTCGACCTGATCCCCATCTCCAAAAAATCGCGCGAGGCGGTCCGCCAGGAGATGCAGGCCATCCTGAAGGCCAGGGAGACGGGAGAGCGGACGGCCGGGACAGGCGCCACAGCGAACGTCCAGGCGGCCTTCCGGCCCGACGTCGCGCGCAGGGAGGTGAAGATCAACGGGACGACCTATCAGTATCAATGCTTCTTCGTGCCCGGCCGCCCGGAAGAGCCGGAGCGCATCGGCCTGTCGGAGCGGCTGGCCAGCCTGGACATTCTGACCTCCGGGATCGGGCATGAGCTGAACAATCCGTTGCACGGGATCATCGGACTGTGCGAGGCGATTTTGGACGAGCAGCAGACGCCCCAAATAAAGGAGTATGCCAAGCGCATTCTGGAGCATACCCGGCGGATGGCCGGAATTATTCAAGACTTCTCCGGCTACCGCCAAGGGGAGGAGAGCGACCTCTACGTTCGGATGGACTTGAACCAGTGCCTGGACAAGGCGCTTCAGGTGGCGGGGGTGCTCAACGGCAAGAAGGGCGTGGAGCTGGTTCGAAGCTACAAGCCGCTGCCCAAGCTGAATCTCGTCCCTGAGGAGATCGTCCAGGTCTTCGTCAACCTGCTCAAAAACGCCGTGCAGGCCATGAACGGAAAAGGGGCGCTTCGCATCACCACCGACGCGGCCTACGGCGCCATCACGGTGAAGATCTCGGATTCGGGCCCAGGCATTCCCAAGAGCCATGTCTCCAAGATCTTCGATCCATTCTTCACCACGAAGGGCCCCTGCCAGGGAACCGGCCTCGGCCTGACGGTGGTCCGCCGCGTCATGGCCAAGTACAACGCCCAGGTCCGCGTCGAATCGGAGGAGAAGGAGGGCACCTCCTTTGTTTTGATCTTTCCGATCTAGCCGGTCCCGGACGCGAAATCCGGGACTTGCCAGCCCCCCCGCGCTTCATTATAATGAAAAAATGATCGGACATCTCATGTCGAATGCCTCCAGCCGGGACCCGGACCTTTGCCGCCGTTGAGCCTCAGCCGATTTCATCGCTCGCAAGCCCCTGCCGGAGCCGGTCTGCCGCCGCATTGCTCCGCGGCGGCGGATGGCGCCGGGATCCCGGCCGGGACCCTTTTCCTTAGCTTTCCCGCGGTGTCGCCCACTCGCGCGTCGTGCGCCGTCGCCTTCCGGGATGGGGGAATGACCCGCCGAACGGAGAGGCGATGAAGACGCGGCAGGATTTCTACCGGAGCCGGATCGAGCGCTACCGCCGGGTCGAAGCCGGGCTGCGGAAGCGGTTTCAGCGGATCAGCTATCTTCGGGGGACCTCCGTCGTCCTGGCCATCCTGGCCTACCTGATGGGGGAGTCTTACGAGCCCAGCCTGGTTTATTTTTCGGCGGCGGGTTTCTTCGCCGTCCTGTTCGCCGTCGGGATTTACCTGCACCGGCGCGTGTCGCGTTTTCTGCAAAGGGTGGGCGCCCTGATCATGATCAACGAGGAGGCGCTCGCCCGGATCAGGGACGAATGGCCCCGGTTTTCCCGGACGGGCGATGAGGGGCTGGAGAACGGCCGGCCGCATTTATCCGACCTGAACATCGTCGGCAGGAACTCCCTATTCCAGATGATCCAGCTCAGCTGCACGGAGCGGGGCGCGCAATGCCTGGCGGACTGGCTTTCCGCCTGCCCGGACTTCTCGGTCATCCCCCTGCGGCAGGCGGCCGTGAAGGGGCTTCGGCCGCGGATCGCGCTTCGCCAGCGCCTGCTGACCGAGGCCCGGCTGGCGCGGGACCGGCTCGACCCCGCGGCCTTTCTGGAATGGATCGCCGGCGATTCCTTTCTGATCCGACGCCGGTGGCTGGTGGCGCTGCAACGGACGGTCGTGGCCGCGACGGTCGGCCTGATGGCCCTGCAGGGGGCGATGGGAATCCCGCCCTACTGGATGATGAGCCTCATGCTGCAGATCGTGATCTTCGCCCTGACGGCCGGTGCCTGCCGCCAGGCCTACATGCCGGCTATCAGCCGGGAGGGGCAGTTTCTTTCCTATACCGCGATGTTTTCGCTGCTGGAAAAGCAGCATTTCAAGGCGCCGCTCCTGCGCCGGCTCCAGGAAAAATTCCGGGTGGGG
>CAYGBP010000051.1:4377-11800 GCA_964348105.1 uncultured Nitrospirota bacterium | reverse complement strand
GGCCTTGCCGAGCTCGTCCGGCCGCTGTCCTCGATGAGGCGGCTGGAGCGCATCAACGCCTCCCTGTCTTTATACTCGAGCCTGCTTCACCCGATTCTGAATATCCTGTTTCTCTGGGACATTCACTTCCTCTACCAGCTCGAAAAATGGAAGGAAGGCTCCAAGGAGACGATCGGGGAGTCGTTCGAAGCGCTGGGCGAGATGGAGGCGCTCTGCTCCCTGGCCGGGTTCAGCGACGATCACCGGGACTTCGCCTTCCCCGAAATCGACGCCGATCATCCGCCCCTCGCGGCCCGCAGCCTGGGCCATCCGCTGATTCCGGACGACCAGCGCGTCTGCAACGATTTCGAGATTCCGCGCGAGGGCTACCTCGCCCTGATTACAGGCTCGAACATGTCCGGGAAGAGCACCTTCGTGCGCACCGTGGGGATCAACCTGGCTTTGGCCTTCGCCGGCGGGCCGGTGGCGGCCGAGCGGTTTGCGGCGCGCCCCTGCCGGATCATGACCTGCATCCAGGTGCAGGATTCGCTCCGGATGCACATCTCCCATTTCTATGCCGAGGTGAAGCGCATCAAGGACATCCTGGACAGCATCGCGGCGGCCGGCCGCGAAAAGGATCGTCTTCCGATCCTGTACCTGATCGACGAGATTTTTTCAGGGACGAACACCAAGGAAAGATTGATCGCTTCGAGGGGGATCCTACTCAAGCTGGCCGGCGCGGCCTCCTACGGCGTGGTCACGACGCATGACCTGGAGCTGGTGGTGATGGAGGAGGAGTCCGAGCACATCCGCAATTTTCATTTCCAGGATGACGTCGACGGCGATGGCCGGATGGTCTTCCACTATCGCCTGCATCCCGGGCCGGTGCGCTCCACCAACGCCCTGGAGATCCTCAAGCGCGAGGGCATGCTGTAGGCGGGCCGCCTCTCCCGGATCCGCGCCTACTTGACTACGACCGTGGCGCGGTCCACCCCGGTATTTCCCGTGGCGGGGTCGTAGGCGTAGACGAGGATCTCGTAAACGCCCTTCTTCGTGATCGGAAGGTCGGTGCCGAAGGTGCTGCTGCGCCCGGCGTAGCGCATGGGCAGCGCCGTGTTCTTTTTCCCGTCATGCAATATGATCGCCCGGACCTCGTACTCGTTGGCGTCCCAGACGCCTCCGGGGATGATCGGGCAGCCGCACATCATCACCACGTTGGCCTGGATCGGGACGGTCAGCTTTTTGCTCTCCTGCATCCGGATCGTTTCGGCCGCCTGGGGCAGAAGGATATCCACCGCGAAGCCCGGCACCTCCAGGACGATCCCGTCCCCCGTCATATCCTTTCCGGGGATGAGCCAGGCCTGGGTGCTGCTTTTCACCTTCGACTGCATCTGGGCGTGAGGGGCGTGGACCTCGATATCGACCAACTGGGGCAGCTCGATGTCCACCGTGATCTCGAACCGGGCGGTGTCGGCGTCCGAAAGGGACTTTCCGCGCTGGAGGGGGTTGAGCATGATGCGGGTGGTGTCGCCGGTGCCCCCTTCGGTGAGGCCCTGGGCGATGATCTCACCCGTGTCGCTGTCTCGGATGATCACCAGCGCGCCTCCCATCCCGGTGCCGATGAATTTGGCGTCTTTCGACTTGGCCCGCACCACGACCCGCGTTTTCTCGGCGTGCGCCGTCGTGCCGATCAGAAACGCACCCAGTACGATCAACAGAATCACTGCTCGCATCTCATGCCTCCCGAAGGTGAAAAAAGGTCGGAACCGATCCGTACGTGAAATGACCCGTGAGGGTACCCTGACCGGTGCCAGGGAGTCAAGCCAAATCTGAAGCGGTTGCCGCGCGGGGCCGGTGCTTTCTTGACCGATTCGGTTGACAGGCGCTATACTCATGTCTGCCGGGAATTACTTTTGCCGCCTCGGAGAGAAGGGATGCGATATCGAAAGCTGGGCGGGACGCCCCTGGAGGTTTCCGAGATCGGGTTCGGGGCCTGGGGGATCGGAAAGGGATGGTGGGGCGAGACGCGGGACGATTTGTCGGTGCGCGCCCTTCACCGCGCCTTCGATCTGGGCGTCAACCTGATCGACACCGCCTTCGGCTACGGCGACGGGCACAGCGAGCGGGTGATCGCGCGGGCGTTTCGCGAATATGGAAAGCGCGTCGCCGTGGCCACCAAGGTCCCGATCAAGATCGACGAATGGCCTCCGCGCCCCGGCACGCCGGCCACCTGGGCCTTCCCGGTCGACTGGATCATCCGGCACACCGAGAAAAGCCTTGCCAACCTCGAGACGGACTGCATCGATCTGCAGCAGCTACATATCTGGCGGGATGAATGGCTGCGGGAGGAGGAATGGCAGAACGCGGTCCGGCGGCTCAAGCAGGACGGCAAGATCCGCTACTTCGGCGTCTCGCTGATCGATCACGCACCGGAGACGGGCCTGCAGCTCGTGCGCTCCGGACTGGTGGACGCCGTACAGGTGATCTACAATCTTTTCGACCCTTCCCCCGAGGAAGTGCTTTTTCCCCTCTGCCGGCAGCTCGAAGTGGGCGTGCTGGCCCGCGTCCCGCTGGACGAAGGGGGCCTGTCCGGAACGCTGACGCGCGAGACTCGCTTTCCCAGGGGAACCTTCCCGGCGCGTTATTTCAAGGGCGACCGCCTCCCCGAAACAGTCGAGCGGGCCGAGCGGCTCAAATCCCTGCTGCGGGGGGAGCAGGATACCCTGCCCAGGCTGGCGCTTCGTTTCTGCCTGTCCCATCCGGCCGTCTCCGCCGTGATTCCCGGGATGAGAAGGCCGGAGCATGTGGAGCAGAACTGCGCCGTCGCAACCGAGCCGCCCATGACCGAGGCCGAGCGCGAGGCCTTGCGGTCCCACGCCTGGCCGCGCAATTTTTATGAATAGCCGCCTCGGCCGGCGATAATCTCCCCCGCCATCTTGCCAACCCCCCGGCGCGGTGGTACACTTGAATCGTGCAACCGCCGTTTCCTTCCGCGACCCGTGATCCATGAAGTCCGTTCCGTTCGATGATCAGGCTTGCGCCGTCCCGCACCCAGTCAAACACCGGTTACACCAGGAGAATTCAAAATGAAGGGTGAGCAGGGCCTGGAGTTCGTCACCCTGGAAGGGCTGCTGGCGTATGGCGAGGCGCTGGCCCGCGCCGCCCGTGCGCAGGACGCCCCCGCGCCCGAGCCGCCCAAGCCCGCCGCCGACCGCCTGGAGCGCGCGAAGGCTGCGATGCCGCTCCTGCGCGAATTCGTGGATCGCGCCCAGACCGGATTTCCGGACGCCGCCTCCTACCGGCAGGCGCGCGAGATCCTGCGCCAGGAGGCCTGCGGGAATGATCCGCTGGTCTTCTACGCCGCCTGGAACGCCATCCTGGCCGAAGGGGGACTGACGCCGCTTTATCGCGCCGCGATCGGGCGGGTCCAGAAGCCCGCCCTGCGCCGTCCGGCCGCGATCGTGCCGCGCGCCCACCTGACCCCCCAGCTTCTGGAAGGCCGGATCGTCCTGGACCTCGGGCACGACCGTTTCTGGCTGCTGCCGCAGGACCTGACCAGCCGCACGCTGCTGTTCACGATGCGCCACGGCGTTTCCAAGGTGGAAAGCAAACTCTACCGCGTCGGCCGGCGGCTTCCCAACCGGCTCGATCCCGAACGGGGCGTGGCGAAGGCCGAGGCGCTGGGCGCCGCGCTGGCCCGCATGCTGGGCATCGTCGGCCGGCAGCTCGATTTCTTAAACGTCCCGAATTTCCTGGAGCCGGGCAAGTTCTCGCATCGAATCAGCCGCAGCCCGAACACGAAGGAATTGTTCGAGCGCGTGGCGGCCTCTCTGGGCGGTGAGGTCGCGGCTGCGGCCCGGCCGGAGGTGGATGACACGCTGGAATCCCAGGACTTCGGCTGGGCGACCGGCGTCGAAAAGAAAGTGGAAGTGGAGGAGGCGGCAAAGGCCTTCGGTCGCGACGCCGCCACCGCCAAGCGCCTGATCAAGCATCCCCTCTACTCCTATCCCGACGGGCAGTCCTTTTTCGAGTTGTATGCCGAGGTGGTGGACGGCTTTCACCGGATGGCGCGGGCGCGGGAAGGCTCGGTGGTCTGCCTCTACACGCACAGCTCCACCCTTCGCGCTCTATTGATCTATCTCGATCCGCGCCCGTTTCAGGAGGCCTTCAGCGAGTTCGGGGAATACAAGGAAGGCCAGGACAACGTGGTGCTGCTCTCCTTCGAGAACGGCCATTTTTCCGGTTACTCCACCGCCGTGGGGCTCTCGGAGCGCGAGCGGGCCTCGCGCGAGGCATGGGTCAGCACCGAGCGGGTGCGGGCCGACCGGGCCAGCCTGAAGCCCCGGCAGGTTCGAAAGATCGTGGCCATGGTCTCCGGCGGCGATTTTGCCGGGGCCGGCGCGGCCTTGAAGGAGCTTCGGGTGACGGCGGACCGCTTCGGGATCACCACCTATTTCGCCCGCCACGGGTTTCTGGGCCTGGCGAACAACTGGATCGAGCGGGTGACGGAGCGGGAGACGCGGGGACTGGCCAGCTATGCCAGCACCCCGATCGGCAGCAGCCGGTTCGAGGATTTCAAGGACGAGCGGGTACAGCAGATCGCGATGAAGCACCTGGAGCCTTACGTCGAGGACGGGGCGCTGATCGTGATCGGGGGCGACGGCAGCCTTCGCGGCGCGCGCGCCCTGTTCGAGTCGTTCGGGATGCAGGTGGTCGGCATCCCGGGCTCGATCGACAACAACATCAACGGCACCACCTCGCTGGGCTTTCATTCCGCCGTGGCGCTGGCCGATCAATCGCTGGTCTCGCTCAAGGCCACCAGCGCCGCGATGGGAAGCATCTTCTTCGTGGAGGTGATGGGAGCCGGCTCGGGCCATCTGGCCTTGGCCTGCGCCTATCAGTCCCGGGCCGAGGGCGTCCTGGTCAACGAGCACCCCGACCCGGACGCCTACATCGACCATGTCATGCTGGGAACCCTGAAGCGAAGCCTCGGCGTTCCGAACAAGAGCCATCTGTTCATCGTGGCCGAGAAAACGCCGCATCGTCACCATCCCTCCGGCGGCGTGATGGGCTTAAGCGAATACGTGGGGCGGATCATCTCGCAATGGCCCCGCGCGCAGGGCGGCCAGGAAAGCTATCCGCTGCCGGTGGCGGTGAAGGCGACCATCCTGGGGCATACGCTGCGGGGCGCCCCGCCCACGCCCGAGGACAAGACCCTGGGCCAGCATCTGGCCTACGAGGCTGTCCGCCGCCTGGTGGAGCGGCCGGAATCCGTGGTGGGATGCTTTCTGTCCTGGACCGGGCCCGGCGGCGTGAACGCCATCCCGCTGCATGCGCTCGCCCCCAAGCCGTTCGACTGGGAGCTCTACGCCCGGATGCACGGGATCGAGACCCCGGAACCCCCTTCGGTCTGATCAACGCCCACTGCATTTCATGCGCCTCACTGCCGGGGCGGATTGACGGCTGATTCACGCCCGCCTATAATGTGTCAAATCCCGCCGGCGGGTCCGCAACCATTATGAACAAAATACGATGCATGGGATGAAGCTGGTATCGGTGAATACCGGTTCCGTGAGACGGGTCCGACAAGAGGGTCGGACGGTCTCGACCGGGATTTACAAGCACCCGGTTGACCGAAGGATCCGTCTCGGGGCGTCGGGGCTGGAGGGGGACGCGCAGGCCGATACCAAAAGACACGGCGGCGCCGACATGGCGGCCTATGCCTATCCCGCCGAGCACTACCGGTACTGGCGCGTGGAGCTTGCCGGGATCGAGCTGCCCTGGGGGATTTTCGGGGAGAACCTGACGACGGAGGGCCTTGCCGAGGAGACGGTCCATATCGGGGACCGCTTCCGGATCGGCGACGCCGAGCTGATCGTCACGCAGCCGCGGCTTCCCTGCTTCAAGCTGGGCATCCGGTTTGGCCGTCCGGACATCGTGAGGCGGTTTCTGGAAAGCGGCCGGACCGGATTTTATTTCAAGATTGCCGTGGAAGGAAAGATCGGGAAGGGGGACCGCATTTCACTGATCGCCGCGGACCCCGCCCGGGTGAGCGTGGCGCAGATTGTGAGTCTGGTGGCGGGTGAACGAATGGATACCGATTTGGTATTCCGGGCGGCGCGCCACGAGGCCCTGCCCGCCGAATGGCGGCGAAGGATCCTGCGGCGGCTGGAAGGTCCGCCCGTCTGAGGGACAGCCGGATCGAAGGGGAGTCGGTCAGGCGATCGGGTTGGCCGGGGCGGTCGACACTTTTTCGCCCAGGGCCTTTTTGCCCCGCTCGTCCTCGCTGCTCTGCCATCGGTTGCGCGCGAATCTTTCCAGCATATGCACCACGCCCAGCCCTTCCTCTTTATCCGAAAAGGTCAGCGTGGCCGAAATGATCCGCTTGCCGTCTTCTTCAGCCGCGATGGTCACCCGCATGATCCTCACCCTCCATTCACGCTAATACAATTTCACGCATCACGACGCCGCAACTCGGGTTTGCGGCGCTTGAGCGAACCTGGATGACGTACCCTTCAAAAAACCAATTTTCGCGGCATTATACCGAATCCAAAATTTCCTGTCAACCGATAAATACAAGATATTGTGGACAGAAAATCTTTCATCGCAATATTTTGTGATTTAGATGTGGCGTGGCTGTGGATAATCTGTGTCGCGGGCGGGAAATAAGACGCCGAAGCCTTTGAAAAGGTGAAAAGCCTTGTCAACAGGGGAGTGGCCTGTGGATATCTCAGGACGCGGGGCTGCTCTCAAGGCTTGAGCCGGAAAAATGAATTCGGGCTTAAGGAAACTGGTAGGCCTTGGGAACGACGACGATGCCTTCCGGCGAGACGGTGAAACGGGCGCGGTCGGCCTCCAGGTCCCAACCGATCCGCTCGCCCTTCGGGATATGCACCTCCTTGTCGATGATGCAGCGGCGAAGCTGCGCGCCGGGCCCCACATGCACCTGATCGAACAGGATGGAATCCTCGACCACGGCGCCGGCCTCCACCCAGACGTTCGGGGAGAGGATTGAATGATGGATTCGGCCGCCGACGATCACGTCCCCGCCGGCCAGCAAGGCGTTGGTGACCGAGCCGGAATCTCCCGACTCGGAGGGGACCATCCGGGCCGAGGGATACTGGCCCTGATAAGTCCGGATCGGCCAGTCTTTCTGGTAAAGGTTCAACGGCGGGATGGGCTCCAGCAGGTCCATGTTGGCCCGGTAGTAGGCATCCAGCGTTCCCACGTCCCTCCAGTAGCCGTCCTGCGTCACCCGTCCCTCGGCCCCGCCGAACCGGTAGGCGCCCACGGCTTGCGGGCCGATGATCGAGGGGAGGATGTTGCGGCCGAAATCATGCTTGGAGGCGCCGTCGCGGTGGTCTTCATCCAGGACCTTGGGAAGGAAGGGAAGATTGAAGATATAAATGCCTCATATTATCATTTAATCAAAAACCTAAAGAAA
>CAYGBP010000051.1:0-4367 GCA_964348105.1 uncultured Nitrospirota bacterium | reverse complement strand
ATCGAGGCCAGCGCCAGGTCCGGACTGCCGGGCATGGTCGGGGCCGTCGCCGATTTTTCGATAAAGTTGCGGATTCGCAGATCCTTGTCCACCTCGGCCACGCCGAAGGCCGAGGCCTCCTTGAGGGGAACCGGCACGCAGGCGACCGTGACATCCCATTTGCGGTTGATGTGCTCCTGCAGCATCCGGGCGTAGTCCATCCGGTAGATGTGATCGCCGGCCAGCACCAGGACATACTTGGCACCGCTGCGCTTGAGCAGGTAGCGGTTCTGGTAGATGGCGTCGGCCGTCCCGGCGTACCAGTCCTCCCCGGTGCGCATCTGGGCCGGCACCAGCGTGATGTATTCCTCAATCTCGGGATTGAAGATGGACCAGCCGTCCCGAATGTGCTTCTGCAGCGAATGGGATTTGTACTGGGTGAGGACCAGCATGCGCCTCAGGCCGGAATGAAGGCAGTTGGAAAGCGTGAAATCGATGATCCGGTAGATCCCGCCGAACGGGACGGCGGGCTTGGCCCGCTCGGCCGTGAGGGGATGCAGCCGGGAGCCCGCGCCGCCGGCCAGGACGATGGTCAATGTTTTCTGAAGTGTTTGCATCTCGAACCCCGCTGCCAATCGGTTGCTCGGCTCTAAACCTCTCCCACGAACAGGACGAGCAGCTCGCCCTTCATTCCCGGATGCAGGTCGCATTCGAACTTGAACTGTCCCTCCTGAAGGGGCGTGAACTGAAGCGTCACCGCCTCCCCCGGGTTGATATGCACGCCCTTGATCCCCTTGCCGAAGGTGATCCCGGCCTGCGTCTCGACCCGAAGGTCCACCTGCCCGAACAGGTCCGACACGAATCCGTGGCGCTGGCGGTCCATGTTGCGGATGAAAATCGTCGTGGGGGAGTCGGGCTTCAGGCTTCCCCCGTGCAATTCATAGGACGCGTTTCGAATCACGATCTCGACGCGGTTTCCGTCCCGGGCCTCCAGGACACGGGTCGCAGAGGCGATCACCACGAGCATTGCCGCGCCCATCGCGGTGGCCAGAAGGAGCTTTGCATACGGGCTGATCATAGGACTTTTCGCCTTTCGTGATGAAGTGAAGAAAAGGGTTGGGAGATCCGGACAAGGCCTGGCTCGGACTCTTTCCAGTATAACAAATAGGACCGGCCCGTTCAACGCTGGGCGGGCGTCTTGCACGGTCAGGGATCGGCGCCTCCCAGAGAGCGGACGTAAAGGATGAGCTTCCACAGCTCCTCCTCGGTGAAGAAAAAGTCCATCCGCATCATCTCGGTGTCGTGCGATCCGTGCGTGAGGACCCAGTACAGCTCCCCATCCGTTCGCAGGCGCTGAAACTCCGGATTGGTGAAATTCCGGGGTTTCGGATCGATCCGGTTGTCAACCGCGACCGGCCCGTCGCCCTTGCCTTCGGCCCCGTGGCAGGCCGCGCACGATCTGCTGAAAAGCTCCTTCGCCTCCCTCAAGGCGGAGGCGGTCGGGGGGATGGGATTGACCAGCTTCTTCACCCGGGGCAGCTCATCGGCCGGCACGCGCGGGATCCGGATGTCCCGCTCGCGAGGCTCGGCCTGTGCGGATGCCGCGGCAGGGATCAGGTGCAAGCTCAAGATCGCAGCCGCCAGGATTCTATTGGGTGAGAAGATCTGTGTCCCATTCATCTTCGAACACTCCGGTCCGGAGGGTTATCGATTCATTTCCCGGCGGTTTCGACCGGGGCGGGTCCGTCCGGCCGCTTCCAGGTCAGCGGCTCCACGATCAGCGTAAAATCGTTCGCGGCCGTGACCCGGATCCGGCTGCCGGCCTCGATGGGCCCCGCGGTGGCCTCGGCGCGCCACATCTCGCCGTGCACCTGAACGTAACCGCGCGGATCCAGCCGGTCGCGGGCGACCCCGCGGAGGCCCACCAGCTGCTCGGCCCCGGTCTTGGCGTCCGACTGATAGGCCACGCGAAGAAACGGATACAGCGCGAAGTCCTTTCCCACCCAGATGACGAAAAGCCCGGCGGCGACCCAGGCGGGGAGCAGGCCCCAGTATCCCAGCCCGTACAGGATGATCGCGGCCATCACCCATCCCGGGACCTGAAAGAGGGTGTATTTGGTGAAGGTCTTCATGGCGCGGGCCCGTTGAAGGGTCGGGCCGACTTTACTATCGCCCGGCGCGCCGTTTCACCCAGCCGCAGTATTCGCACGTCCGGCCGGATTGCGGCTCGGGCCCTTTCAGCAGATCGATCGCCTCGCGGAACACCTTGCGCGCGCGCTCGTGGTCGGTGGGAACCTGGATGACCTGATGCTCGAAGGTGATATGATCCGCGGACTGAATCTCCAGCGGCGAATAAAAAATAAGATAGCCGTAGCCCGTGGTAGGCAGCGCGTTGGCCTCCAGCATCAGGGCGTAGAGGTCGAGCTGGTTCTGGTAGTAGCGCACGGCGCTTTCCTGGGTCGCGGGCGATCCTTTTGTTTTATAGTCGAACGGGATGTGCCGGCCGTCCTTGATGAGCAGATCGTCGAGCGCCCCGATCAGGACCGATCCGTTGTCGTCCCGGTACTCCAGGCCGGTCCGCCAGTTTCGCCACCGGGCGATGCGTCCCTGGTCCGGATAGAGCCGCACCCCCTCCAACTCTTCGCCCGCCAGCTCGGGCGGGTTGGCGGATTGATTGCGGTATTCATCGAAGTAGGTCTTGATGACGCGGTCCATCCCGCCGGGCAGCGACGGAAAGATCCCGCGCGGGCGGCGGATCCCCTCCACCTTTTCCAGCCAGAAACAGCGGGGACATTCGAGGAAAAGGTTCAGGGTGCTGGGCGATAGGGAAAAATTCTGCATATTGATTATAGGGGCTTGCGTCGCCCCCTCCGTCTAAGCTTTGGACCACTTTTGAATCCGGCGAATTCAAATGCGACCCGAAGGGTCGGTTGCATAAGACTAGATTATGTCGTAACTAATTGATAGACAAGTGCGAAATGCATACTCTCGCATAACCAGCCCTTCGGGCTATGCTCGATTTGCTCGCTGGGTCGATCCCCACAGACAAATCCTGTGGAGATCGACTGATCTTGCATGCCTGAGGGGCCGGTTATTGGCCCAGGACCGAGACCCGCTTCAATAGATCGATCTGATCCAGGGCCTTGCCGGTGCCCACGACCACCGTGGTGAGCGGGTCCTCCACGCTGACGACCGGGAGATTGGTCTCCTCCCGCAGCCGGATGTCCAGGCCGCGAAGCAGCGAGCCCCCTCCCGTCAGGACGATTCCCCGGTCGATGATGTCGCCGGCCAGCTCGGGCGGCGTGTTTTCCAGCGCCACCTTGATGGCGTTGACCACGGCGCTGATCGAGTCGCTCAAGGCCTCCCGGATCTCGGAATCGTCGATGGTGAGGGTGCGCGGGATGCCGGAGATCATGTCGCGCCCCTTGATCATCGTGGTGCGCCGCTCCTGCAGCGGATAGGCCGACCCGATCTCGAACTTGATCTGCTCGGCCATGTGATCCCCGATCAGCAGGTTGTACTTTCGCTTCACGTATCCGGAGATCGACTCGTTCATCTTGTCGCCGGCGATCTTGACCGATTCGCTGTAGACGATCCCGCCGAGCGACATCACCGCCACCGCCGTGGTCCCGCCGCCGATGTCCACCACCATGTTTCCCGTGGGCTCCGCGATCGAAAGGCCGGCGCCGATGGCCGCCGCGATGGGCTCCTCGATCAGATAGACCTCGCGCGCCCCTGCGCGCTGGGCCGACTCGCGAACGGCGCGCTGCTCCACCGTGGTGATCTTGCAGGGCACGCAGATGATGATCCGGGGGCGCACGAAGGTGTTGCGGTTGTGGGCCTTGGTGATGAAGTCGCGCAGCATCTTCTCGGCCATCTCGAAGTCGGCGATGACGCCGTCCTTCATCGGCCGGATGGCCGCGATGTTTCCCGGGGTCCTGCCCAGCATCCGCTTGGCCTCGCTCCCCACGGCCAGCAGATGCCCGGAGCGCTTGTCGATCGCCACGACCGACGGCTCATTGATGATGATTCCCTTGCCCTGAACGTAGACGAGTGTGTTGGCCGTGCCCAGATCGATCGCGAGGTCGTTTGAAAACATTCCCAGAACGGAATTTCCGATTCCCACAACGCCTCCTTACATTAGCTAAACTTAAACGGCGAAACTCGACTGATGTCGGTGCGATTCCCTTGGAGGGAAAGACGGGCTCGTGCGCCCGCCCCTGCATTATAGGCAGAGGTGAAAATAATGTCAAACCGCCCCGGAAAGCACGAAAATATCGGCCGGAAGGGGCTCCCGGGCCTTGATCCAGGAAGGGGGGATGCCGCGCTTGCGGGCCGACAGGGCCGTGATGCCGCCGACGATGGCACAGGTGGTGTCGCGATCCCCG
>CAYGBP010000050.1:9833-17825 GCA_964348105.1 uncultured Nitrospirota bacterium | reverse complement strand
GCCTGTTTGGCCCGGTAAAGGGCCTCATCGGCATGATGAACCAAGGTCATGGCATCCGCTCCGTCTTCCGGAAAGCTCGACACCCCGCTGCTGATCGTAACCCTCCCCAGAGGTTGCTTTTCGGATCCCGAAAACGGCGTGGCCGCGATCTTCTCGCGCAATTGTTCGGCCAACTTCCACGCATCGTCCCTCGAGGTCTCGGGAAGAAGAATGACGAACTCCTCCCCGCCGTAACGGGCCGCCAGGTCGGTGCTGCGCATCCGGCCCTCTATCGTCCGGGCGATCTCCTTGAGAACCTTGTCGCCTTCCAGGTGTCCCATGCTATCGTTGTATTGCTTGAAATGGTCGACATCCAGAAAAATAATGGAGAGCTTTCGTTTGTAGCGCACCGCGCGATCCAGCTCACGGCCGATGGTCTCCTGAAAATGGCGGTGATTGAACAGGCCGGTCAGGCCATCCCGAATGGCCAGATCCCGGATGGCTTGGTTGACCTCCTCCAGTTCCTCATTTCGTCGCACCAGTCCCTCAAGGGTCGCCTGGTTCGCCTTGTCATGACCGACCTGCGCGAGCGCCCGCTTGGCCACCTCCGCGATCTGGTCAAGATCCTCGAAGGGCTTGACGAGATAATCATAAGCCCCCAGCCGCACGGCTGAGATCGCGGTTTCCTTCGATGAATAGCTGGTCATCAGGACCACCTGGGTTTCACGGTCGATCTCCTTGACCTTGCGCAGCAGATCGATTCCATTCATCCCCTCCATCCGAATATCCGTGATCACGAGGGAAAAGTGCGAACCTTTGATCAATTCAATCGCCTGCTCGCCGCTGCAGGCTTCCTTCACGTCATAACCTTCATCACGCAGAACCTCCAGAAGCAGCCCGCGAAGGCTTTCTTCGTCATCCACGACCAGGATTTTCCTTGACTCTTCCATGATCCCCTCTCTGCACAATCCCTGAGCTTTACCGTTCGCACGACCCTCCCTCTACCCTTCATGTCCATGTGAATCAAAGCGTCCCTTCGATTGACATCTATGCCGCTTTGGAGTTCCACAGGATAACCGATGGTCGTGACTTGCGCTCGTTATTGTCCACCTTCACCTGCTGCTTGCCTTCTTCAACCTCGCCGGCACCCTTGCTCAACCGCTCGATCAGGCCTCCGAGCCGTTTCATCAGGGCCTCTTCGGAATCTCCGTCCCTGGGGTACTCCTGGACCGCGATCATGGCGGGCAGATCGAGGCCCTTGTCCTGGAAATACTTTTCCAGCATATATTGTAGGCTGATCACCACCTTGTCCTTGCGATCGCCCGCCGTCTCAGGCAGGACAAAAAGGAAGCTGTTCAAGGATCGGGACAGGACATCGGAGCTCCGGGTGCATCCCCGGACGACTTCGCCGACCTCCTTGAGGATCTTCTCGTCCGTTTCCTCCGGGGTTGATCCCAGGACGATCTGGCCGACGGCGAAGGAACGGTGATAACGACGGGACCGGGCGATCTCCTGTCTGAGGAACTCGATGAAGAATGAGCGTTTGTAGAGCGAAGTCAGGTGATCTCTGATGAGCTCTCCCGTCCCTCCTTCGGGAAGGGCCTGGCTTTCCCGAAACAAAGCCATCTCAAGCGCCAGCGTGGCCAGCCTGGAATACTGCTCCATGAAGCCACTGTCGAATTTCGGGAGGGATGCTTTGGAACCGGAGCAGATCGCCAAGATTCCATAATTTTCGGGCCCGTTCATCAGGGCCGTCTCGAATATGATCGAGCCCCACCGGCCTTCCAGCAACTTTTTTAAATCAGAAAGATACAGTCTTTCCGCATACCATCTCAGGGAGCCCGCGCTGCCCGAGAGGCTGATGCGCAGACGATCCAGCTCGTCTGGATCCATGCCGGCGCCCGCCCTGGCCGCCAATTCCCTTATTCCGGGGCGATCTTGAAATAGAAAGGCTGGCCGCCCCCCCCATGATGGCCGAGACCACATCCACTATCTCCTGCTCGATCCCCTCACGTCGATCTCCATCGAAAATCGTCATGATGCTGTTAAAGAAGCCCTGGATTTCCCTGATAATCTTATCCTTATCACCCTTATCCTGTTTCGCGTCACGCCGATTCCGTCGACCGCCGTCTTCCGAAGAGGCGGCCGCGTGGAAAGCTCTTTCGCGTTCCGCAGCCGCGCGCTTGACCAGCGCGGTCACATAATCGAGATCCTCGATGGGCTTTTTCAAAAAATCATAAGCGCCGTTTCGCATGGCCTCGATCACATTTTCCGCCGTGGCATAGCTCGTCATGATAATGACACGACTCCTTAGTTTGAATTCCCTGACCTGGCGCAACAGCTCAAGCCCGCTCAGGCCGGGCATCCTGACGTCGGTGAGAATGACATCAAAGCTCTGGGTGCCCATGAACAACAGCGCTTCATCGGCGCTTGCCGCGGTCAAGACCCCGCATCCCTCTCCTTCCAGCAGTTCCCTTAAAAATCCCCGGATGGATTCCTCATCATCGATGACCAGAACCTTGTGTCGCTCGCCCATCTCACCCTCCTCCGATCTCTCCACCCTCCCCGGGCTCCCCCCGGTAGGCCTCCCATGAATCAAGCGTCCCCTTCAGAGCACCGCGCCCGCTTCTTCAGCCCTCGGCCCCCTCACGCGTCAAGGCCGATCGCTCGGGGCCTCCCGTGCCGGTATCGCCTGCCGCCTGCGCCCCCTCAACCTCTGCGGGCGCGGAATCATTCACTTCAGACGTCGGGAGCAGAATGATGAAGGCGGCTCCCTGGCCTGCTTCACTCTCGATTCGGAATTCGCCTTTATGCTCCTTGATAATTCCGTAACTCACGGACAGGCCCAAACCCGTTCCCTTCCCCGCTGCCTTCGTGGTGAAGAAAGGCTCGAGGATTTTCGCCTGGATATCCTTTGGAATCCCGGGACCATTGTCGGCAATCCGGATCTCGACCTGCCCATCGTCCGTGCCACGGGTGGTCACCTTGACCCAGCCGGCGTTTCCCTCCATGGCCTGCTGGGCGTTGATGAAGAGGTTGATCAACACCTGCTGGATCTGGTTGCCGTTTCCGTGGATCGTCGGGAGGGCTGCGGCGAGGTCCTTGATGATCTTCACATTATGAATCGACAGTTGATGGTTCACGATGGCCACGGCATCCTCGATGGTTTGATTGATGTCCATCGGCTCCCGGATCACCTTTTCCTGACGGGCGAAGCGCATCAGGTTGTCGATGATCGTCTTGCATCGGCGCGTTTCCTTTTCGATGATCTGCAGATTTCGATACAGCAGGTTTTCCTTTTCCATCTTTCGCAAACACAGCTGCGCATAACCGAGGATCCCGGCCAGCGGATTCTTGACTTCGTGCGCGATGCCCGCCCCGATCTGCCCGAAGGCCGCCATCTTCTCGGACTGGATCAGGGCCACCTGCGCGTCCCGAAGGGCCTGTTCGCGCGTTTTGAGCTCGGAGGTCATTTGATTGAAGGAGCCGGCCAACACCCCGATCTCGTCCTTCGTCATCGGATCCACATTGATGTCGAACTGACCCTTTCCCACGACCCGTGCCGCGCTGGAGAGCCGCTCGATCGGGCGGGTGATCCGACGCGACCAAAAAAGGCTGGAGATTGCGGCTAGGATCAAGAGCGACAGCGAGACCCAAATCAGGTTGTTCAGGAGCTCCCGGGCCGTCAGAAAGGCGGCGGCCTTGGGAATCTGCACGCCGGCCAGCAACCCCCCGAATTCCACGTAGGAAAAACCGCCCACCATGACCGCTCCGTCCACTTGAAACTCGAGCGCCGTTCCCGCGCTCCCCACCTTCTGCAGCTCGCGCAGGCGGGGAATCCAATCGGCTCGCTCACGATTTCCGACCTTTTCCAGGCTCGTGTGGGCCAACAGAACGCCCTGGGCATCCACCAGAAAGGTGTCAAAGACGCGCGATCGGCCGGCCAACCTCATTAATTCATCCAGACGAATGAAGCCGGCCACCACGGCCCAGCCCTCGTCCTCTATCCGGTGCCTGACGGCCAGCGTCAACATAGGCATCTGAGGACCTATGGAGGAGTTCTCAAGATAGGTCTTCCCGCCCTTGATCTCGTCGAACGGGAGCGGATGCCGGGCCCGGTACTGCATCAAATCCCGCAGGGTCAGCCCGGCTTCGGAAAGCTGCGAGGCGTCATAGATGGTCACGGGATCGCCGTGGGATCGATAAAGGGTCACGGCCGCGAACTCATCGAAATCCTCGAACAGCTCTTCCAGCAATTGAGCCTTCTGGTCCCGCTGCAGGCGGGAGTCGGCCATGAGCCGTCCAAAAAAATTCAACCTTCCCTCATATCCGGACAGCAATGAGCGGGCCTCCTCGGCCACATGGACGGCAATCAGCGAGGTCATGTCGTGAATATAAGCCGCCTTGTCGGTATGCAGCAGGTTGGCCATGGTGAAGGTAATCAGACTGACCACGGTCGTGACCACCAGGAGCAGAATGACCAGGATCTTGAACCGGATCGGGAACTTTAGCCTTTTGATCCCCAGGGTTCCGCCTTCTTTTGCTCCGTTGTCGACTGATCCGTTATCCGTTGGCACTGACAATCCCCTTAATACTTGCGATTGACCCTGCGTGACTCATAAACGACATTGCCTACCTGATCCCAGGCTTCCACCACGATCACGTTGATCCCCGGCTGGAGGCGAACCTCGTGCTCGAATTTTCCATCTTCGTGAATTTTCACACGGTCATTCCCCACGAATACCGACGCCCCCGGATCGGCGGCACCGACGAGGCGGACGCGATCCTGGTGAGTCGTACCGGATGGGAACTCCACCCGTAGCGACGGGGCCTGTTCATCACGAATGATCCGGAAAGACCGCGTCTCGCTGAAATCGCTCTCCAGCACCCCCCTGAATGCGCTGGCCCGCCAGTAATACGTTCCTTCCTTCAGGTTTCCGTGAATCAAATGGCGCTGCTCCAGGCGGGAATCAAAAATGATCTTTTCAAATGCCGGGTCTCTCGCGATGATCACCCGGTAGGTGTCCAGCGGCGGATGGGTCGCCCACGCGAACCGGACCCTCGGGGGAATCTTCTGGTAACTGAAGACCTCTCCGGATACCGGAGTTTGAAGCTCAGGGGCATCCGGAAGCAACTGGGGACCATCCGCGATGCCATCTGGTCGGGCCGTGATCCCCTGATTGGCCTCGATCCTGAAGATCTCCTCCCCCGTCGCCAGTTCGGCAGTCCCCTTGTAGACCGAAAGGGTGGAGGAAGAATCCGAATCGATGGTCACCTTGAATTCCGCCGCCTCCTCGGACGGCTCCGCCGACCGAATCCTCGCGATACCGGTCGGAAGGGCCAGCTGGATGTCGATCGATTCTTCCGACGAGCCCTGAATCCTGCCCCGCAGCTCCCCGTCGACCATGACCATGAAGGACCGCTTGACCCGTTGCAGCGGGTCCTTCTCGATTCTCTTGATGATGATCAGGGTGTTTTCCCCGATTTCCATGGAATTGTCGTCATCAAACCGTATCTCCGCGCTGGCGCCCTTGAAGGACTGGATGGCGTCACGGTCGTAAAGCGGCATGCCGACCCGGACCGGTCTCCAGGCAATCTCGGTGGCCCGCTTGCCCTTGACTTCATGGCGCTTCTCGGTCAAAACCGCCGTGATCGGCACCCCTCGCTCCCCTTGCAGGTCGACATCGCCTGCCGCCAACAACACCCGGTGCTCCATTCGATCCTTCACCGTTCGGGATGGCAGCAATGTCCCGCCGGCCACAAGCTGCCGCAGGCTCCCGCCCGTCGGGAAAACCGCATTCAATAGTCCAAGGAAAATGGAGAAGAAGAACACCACCAGAAAGATGGCTAGGGTCACTTCCGACAGGTGCGTGATGGCCTTCTTCATCCATCCGTGGAACATGATTCTAACCCCTTATAAAGTTTAGCAGAAATCTTAAAAACCGCATCCCTCAGTATTTGCCCTGGAGCCGGACGAACCAGCCGTGAACCGAATAGTCCTGATCCGAGAATTCATTGTCCGAGAAATCCGTGAAGTTGTAGCCGACACCGAATCGGATATGCTCCACCGCCTCCCACATCACCTCGGTCAGCCACCCCTCGCGCCGATCCTGGGCCTCCCACTGACGCAGCATCCGGTATTCCCAACCCCAATCCAGGGCGCGCCAGAGCCTCAAGTTGAGCCGGTGAATTCCCAAATAAGTCCGGGTCCTGATCCACGGGCGGCCGTCCACCTGCTCTCGCTTCACCTTCAAGGCCTCCTTCTCAACCCATTCCAGGTGGCGGGTCAGTTGCCACGACCATTCCACCGATCCCACATGGGCCCTGCTGGCCTCCACCGGCGCCGAGGGCAGCGATTGCGGCCGCTCGTCGAGAAGATTCGTATACCGGGCGAGCGCATTGAACCGGTCGTGGTTCACGGGCCGATAGGCGAGCCCGAGGACCCTCTCCTCAAAATGGGCCTCGGTTCGATCCAGGTCCAGATCGCGCGTCGTGCTGAAACGGTAGTTCGCCAGCAGGACGAAATCCCGTATCAACCTCATCTCGACCGAGTTCGCACTCAATAACTGGAGACGGTCCGGGCTGCCCCGCTCCCGGCGGACCTCCCCCCGGACCTGCGCCTTCAAACCCTTCCCCTCGTCGTATAGAATCCCCGCCGACAATGCGTATCGGCTGGTGGTGGCCCCCTGGAAGTCCACCTCGCCGTGCTCTCCCGTTACCACCAACCGCAGCCCGCGGCGGACCTCCCATTGATTTTGCATTCCCACCAGCGACACCTGCCGCCCGCCGTCCTCGGCCCGCTCCCATTGGTATTCCGAGTAGACACGGCTCGATGTGCCGATCGCCCGCTCCCCTCCGACCAACGTCGCGGTGCTTCGGCCGGCACGGTCCTCGACCAGGCGCTCCCTGAGGTAGACCTTGCCGTCCCCAAGATCCAGGGTCACCCCGCCCTGCAGCGACCGCCCCCGGCTGCCCCGGGTGGCCGTGGCATCCAGATCGAGGCCCGGGGATGCCCGGAGATTCAGGCCCGCGGTGGTTTGATTGTTGGTTTGGCCCCTCAATGTGTGCTGGTGCTCCAAGCGCGCCTTCAATCGGTCCCCCAGCCCGATCCAGCCCTGCGCCGCGGCAAAGCTGGAATGTTCGACGCTCCCCACAGAGGCCTGTTCGGTTTCCCGGCGTTGATATTCGGCCGCCAATCCCCACCCCTCCCGTTCATGGCGCCACTCGACGGATTGACGCTCGGACCGGATCGGCCCCGAGGCCCCCGTTCCGGTTTTTTCCTCTTCGTGACGGGCCCGGATCTCATTCGCCGGGGCCAGCTTCAGGCGCACGCCAAACCCGTATTTTCGGGTTCCCTGCTCCAGGAGGTTTCCGTTCGACAGGAAGCCGGGCTGTAGGTTTTTGACATGGCCGCGGATCTGGAGCCGCTCGGGGCTCCCGAGCCATTCGCCCAGATCCATCTGACCCGCGACCTTCCAGGCGCGCCCCTCCTGCATCCCAACGGCCGTCTTCTCCTCGTAACTGAGCCCTCCGTCGCCGCTGACCATCACCACCGCGTCCGTGCCGCTGCTCTCGGCCACCTCCGCCGTCAGGCGCGTATGCCGGCCGTGGCGGACCTCGACATCCAGCCCCTCCAGTTCGTAGCGCCCGGCTTCCAATTCATCCCGGATATAAGTCCCGCCGACGGCCACGTTCTGGCCTATCTGCTGCCGCAGGCGCGCGCCGGCGGCGGTCTTTTCGAAGGCCTCGACCTTTCTCTCATAATCAACCTGGATATAGATCGGATGGCCGGCCAGCAGATCCTGATCCACCAGGGAATCGCTCTTGGCCACGCTTTCCACCGGCCGGTTGAAGAGGATCCGCCCCTCCTCGTACTTGATGGTGTAATCCCCGTTTGGATTCTGGAGATCCCGGCTCAGGACCAGCCCGGTGTCCTTGTGCCGGACCACGATCGTGACCTGCTCACTGCCCTCGATCACATCGGCGCCGCTCAGATAGTAGAGCGATCCGCCC
>CAYGBP010000050.1:3049-9753 GCA_964348105.1 uncultured Nitrospirota bacterium | reverse complement strand
TTCGGCGCCCCGTCAGGCGTCTTGGAAACGGATTGGTAACCCAGACGGCCGCCGTAAAGCGCCCGCTGATAGGCCGCCAGCTCCGTTTCGGTCCATTCGAGGGCGTAATTTCCCAGCAGCAGGTCCAGCTCGTCACTCTGCAGGGCGAGATAGAATTTCCCCTGGCTCTGGGCGTCGTAGACCAGGGTGCTATCGTCCCCGTATACCGGATACAGCTTGTCCGGATCGAGGTTGCGCAGCAGCTTATCGGTCTCGGATTCATCCAGGTCGTCGAACAACCGGTCCATCTCCTGCGTTCCGCTGTCAAAGGCGGAAGTCACCAGATATTTCCCGGCGATCATGCCCTTCAGATAATAGGCCACGCGCCCCTCGGTATAATATTCCCTGGCCTCTTCCATCCCGGCGTTCTCAAGGTTCCCGCTGCCGACCCATTGGCCCACCTTCCCGTCGACCAGGGCCATGAAGAAGAGCTGCGTTTCGCTCACCTGGAAGGTCCGGTCGATCCGGGCGACATGACCGTCCGGGTCCACGGCCTCGATCATCACCGGGCTTTCTCCCGGCGGCAGCTCCAGGGTCGCGACGAAGCGGCCGTCCGGCCGAATCTCGAGGTGCTTGCCGTTGACCCGGACGCGGTTCCGCGGATCGGTCGTGCCGGAAACGGAAAGCACCCGTCCTTTCAACGGAATCCCGCGAGGCGGCAGCTGGACCGTCAGCGTCGGGACGGGGGCGACCGCCACAATCGGTTCCCCCTGTTCATCGCGATCCAGGACATTGACCCGCAGCGCCGAAATTCGCGTCAAGCCTGACGGGCTCTGGACGATCAGTCCATAGATGTTTTCCCCCAGCTTCAGATCGAGATCGGCCTCAAAGACCCCGCCATCGCCGACATGGATGCCGACCCCGTCCAGCTCGACCTCGTTTTCGGGATCGGTTCTTCCGGCCAACCGATAAGAAAATGCCGAGGATGGACCGGATCCCACCGGGTCGATGGCGCCGATCCGGTGGCCTTCCGCCATCTCCCCATAGGGGAGTCGCACCCGATCAGCGGGCCTGAGGATTTCGAGTCGGGGCAGCAACACGGATATCTCCAGGGCCTGCCCCTGGGGATTGATCACCTGCAGCTTAAACGCGTCCTGTTCATCCGGCTCGACCTGGGCGGCGAACCTTCCCGCCCGATCCACCTCCACCGGGAGGCCGTTGATCCGGACCTCCGGGGCGGTTCGGTACTGATCCAGCAGATCGGCCTCCTGGACCTCCTGCACTTCTCCTTGAATCTCCACGCGGCGGTTGAGCATCCTTCCCTGGGGATCGTCATTGCTCGCCACGGGCCTGGTTTCGCCATAGCCCTTCACGATAAACCGGTCTTCGTTGACGCCCTGTTCATCCACCAAAAAAGTCACGGCCGCCTGGGCGCGCTCGACCGACAGCCTCTGGTTGGCCTCGCTCGATCCCAGCGAGTCGGTGTGGCCTTCGACCACCACCTTCTCCTTGGGATAACGCCGCAGGACCTCCGCCGTCTCGGTCAGCACCTCCCTGGCCTGCCGACTCAACCGGGCCGAGCCGCGTTCGAAGGCGCCACCCGTCAGATTGATGGAGACCATGGAAACCTGATTGACCCCGACCAGGCGCCGCGGGCTGGCCGCTCGTGCGCCGTCCGCGTAAGTCAGCTTCAGCTGGTACTGGTAGATCCTGCCGCCGGCCACCATGTCCCCGTCCTTCGTGCGCCCATCCCACTGGATCGCCCCGGGAAGGTTTCCTGTTCCGCTCAAGACACGGATGACTTCTCCGCCCGCGTCCGCGATTTCCAGGTGCCAGTCGGCCAATGGGTCCGTACCGCGCAGCTGGGGAACGAACTCCACCGGCTGCGCCAGCTCACCGCCGGTCAGCACCACCACCTCTTCCAGATAATCGGCCTTCACCCGGACGTCCGCGGAGGGAAACGAAGCGCTCACCCCATTGATCAAGACGAACAGGCTGTTGACGCTCCCCTTCACATCGACGGGGCCGTCTGTGCGCCGGCTCCTCAATTCCACGCCCGTGCGCGCCTCGCTCCCGACGGACTCCGTCTCGCGCTCATAGCGCACGCCGAAGTTGGCTTTGGCCAACAGGCCCGGCGTGACCGAAACCACTAGGGCCTCGCGGGTGGTGGCCCGGGCCGACGACAGGCTCATCAGATTGATCTTGACGAGACGGTGGCCGGGCAGAACGGCGGGAAAATGATATCGCCCGTGCTCGTCCGTGAGGGCGTAGGTTCCGTCATCGAGGGCGACCATGGCCCCGGGCACCCCTTTTTCATCGGCGTCCTGCCATCCATCCTCGTTGAGATCCTCGAACACCTTTCCGATGATCGTCCCCAGGTCGAACAGCGGGTCGAGCACCACCTTGACCCGGACCGAATCCTCGTTCGATATCAGGCAGGCAGTACAGACGTCACGCGCAAAGGCGCGGTTGGCGTAACTCCCCGGTTTGGCCCCCGATCCCACCACCAGTTGATAACTCAATAAGACATGCCCCGGCTCCCCGGGTTCCAGCGCCCCGTTCCCGTTGATATCCATTCGCGCGGGCACGGTCCCGATATCAAAGCTGAGCTGGCGGCCGCCCGTGGGATCGGCCGCCTGGGTTCCGTTGATCAGGGTGGTGCCCTTCAGATATTTAAAATGCAGGGGTAGGATATCCTCGATCCTGACCTGAACCACGTCAGTCGCATTCTGATTTTTGATCTCGATCGTATAGGTGACCACATCTCCCACGACCACTTCGGATTTATTCGCCGCTTTGCGAAGCTCCAGGACAAGCCCCTGCGTGAAGTAGACCTGGGGCGTCTGCGAAAGCAGGATGCCGTCGGTGGTATCGGTGGCGGTCAGGACGGCGACGCCTGGGGCGGTGGATTGTATGGTCCCCGTGGCCACCCCACTGGCATTGGTCGGACCTGCAGGCTGGATCAGCGTGTCCAAACCGCCCCGGTCAGATGCGAGGGTCACGGTCTTTCCGGCAACCGGATTGTTATTAAAATCGCGCAGTATGACTGTGATGGTGCTCGTGGAACTCCCGTCGGCTAAAACGATGGCGGGATCGGCCGTCACCGTTGAATTGGACGCGTCGACCGCGGCATTAACGGTGACCGTATAGCTGTCGGCATCCGACCCGTCGCCATCCGCATTGCCAGGGGTCGTCGGCTGGGGGAGCTGGGGCGTCCCGGTATCATCCACGGTGGAAGTAAAATCCCCGGTTCCGCTGCTCGCCGGCGTGTCCACGGTGAAGCCGATCCGGATCGGCGTGAGGGATACCGTCACTTTACTTCCCAAGGTTACCGTGATCACGCCACCTGCAATGCCCGCGCAGTATTGGCCCGGTCCCGGCGTCGGACAGTTGGGCGAGAGTCCACTCCCGCCGACCGTGACCCCCGTGACGCTCAGATTCGCATAGCCGGCCGGGGCCGTAATCGTCAGCCGGTCGACCCCGGAAGCCCCGGCGTTGATCGTCGCCAGCACGTCATATGAGAATGCCAGACCGGTCACGGTCGCGGCCACGGCGGTTGGATCGATTTCGGCCACCGCGGCGCTCACGGCCCCGCTGGTTCGAGTGAGAGTAACCGTGGCATTGGACACGTCAAGATTGGCACCTCCCAGCGTACCCGTGGCCGAGTTCTGAATGGCATGCGCGATCGTCCCGGCCGATGCCGTCATCGACACGGCCAGGAAGAACAGACCGATCCCCAGCGCCCGCGCCCCGCCCCGTGACGGACCGCGGCCCTCGGTCGAGCAGCCGAAAGGCTGTCGCCCGATCCGGGCTATCGATTTTCGCATGCAGCTTCTCATTTCACAGTGACCCTAAAGCGAATCGCCCGCAGCGTGTTACCGGCGATATCCAGTTGAAGATTGGCCTGTCCCGACACCCCACCCACCGTAACGCGGTCCGCGTCAGCCGCACCCCCGGTGTCGGTCGCCGAAGCCAGGTCGTCCGGTCCTCCCACCGCATCCGTGAGGGCGGACCATGCCCCCGCCCAGATCGCGGCGTCGCTCGATCCGGTCGGCACGACGGTCGTTTCCAGACTGCTCGCGATGTAGGTAAATTCGGATTCGTTCAGAAGGTCGGTAATGCGGATATCGCTGGCGGTAAAGCCGGTGGTGTTGTCCACGTACAGGACAAAATAGATCTGTTGCCCCGCGGCGACGTTGGCCCCGTTGGGCAGAACATTCCCGGAGAGATCCCGCGCCTGTTTCACCAGGGCAAGATCCACGGCATTGAGCGTAATTTGCGCCGTCCCTGTTCCGTCGCCGCCGGAAAGGGTTCCGTTATTGATCCCCCGAATGCCGCCGGTCACCG
Organism: uncultured Nitrospirota bacterium; assembly: GCA_964348105.1. GTDB lineage: Bacteria > Nitrospirota > Nitrospiria > DATECO01 > DATECO01 > CAYGBP01. The sequence continues at coordinate 5,427 of CAYGBP010000050.1, read as the reverse complement.
AATTGGTGGCCGCTTCGGCCGAAGGAGGACCCATCGCCAGAACCCATCCCAGCAAGGCAAGGAGACAGGAAAGTCTCAGCCAAGCCAAGGATAGACTCCTAGCCCCCGACGGAGGTACTTTTCCGTCGCGAGAGTGAAAACCGTTTAAATCCGCGGCATCGCCGCGGGTTTACTGCATCTCCACTGTGAACAGCAGGGCCCAGACCTTGTCGGCCGCGATGTTAAGCACCCCGTTGGCCACGTTCTGGTTGCCGGCATCGATCGTGGTGCCGGTGATGCTGACCACATCGCCATCGACGGCGTCCGTGCTGGCGGCAACGGCATCCACGTCCGAGAAAATCGTGGCCTCTTCGCCCGCCGTGCAGCTCGCCGCGGCGCATTCATTCGTGGTGTTGTTCACCTTCAAGGTGCCGGTCTGGTAGGCGAAGGTCGCCGCCAGGACGTCGCGGGCGCTCACGTCATCGACCTGAACGGAGGTGGTGTTGTTGACGTAAATCAAGAACTTCACCAGCGTCCCCTTGGGAAGGATCGCTCCGTCCGTGATCGCCGACCCGTCGGAGGCCAGGAAGGCCCGCTTGACCAGCCCGAGCGTGGTGGTCGTCAAGTTGAAGATATTCGAGTCGGTCAGGTCGGTCGCATCGCCCGCGATGTCACCGGTACCCTGGTTCGTCGCGGCCCACGCGAACGGCGGGGCAAGGATCACGGCCCCGAGCGCCAGGATCAGGGCCAAGGCCGTCATGCCGGCCTGCAGTCTCTCAATCGCCTGCTTTAACATCTTGCTCTCCTTTCGGTTTGGCCATCCGACGGTCGATCCGCCGGACGGCGGTTGATAAAAAAAACGCCCACCCCGATAAGGGTGGGCGCCTTTTGAATTCACTTCGGCAACCGGGCGGCCCTGGCCCCGGGTCTTGCTCCGGGGATTTAGGCCCTCGGCTTTGCGGCCCGCCGATTTCTCGCGCGGGGAGCCCTTATCGGTGATACAAAAGCTGTTTATCTCACATTCAACACGTCGTCACATTTTCAAAAAACCTGGGACCTCTATCACTGGATCTTGACGGTGAATAAAACCGCAAGGACCTTGTTCGCGGCGATATCGAATTGGGCATTCGCCGCATTCTGGTTTCCGGCGTCGATGGTGCTTCCCGAGATGCTGATCACGTCCCCGTCGACGCCGTCCGTCTTCGCGGCGGTCGCATCGACCGCCGTGAAGACGCTGCTCTCCTCGCCGACCGTGCAGGTCGTCGACGCGCAGTTGGCCACCGAATTGTCCGTTTTTAATGTGCCGGCCTGATACACGAAGCTGGCGTCCAGCACGTCACGAATCGAGATATCGTTGGTGGCGCCGCCCATGTTGTTGATATACAAAAGGAATTTTACGGTGAACCCGCTGGGCACGGTGCTGGTGTCGGAGATCGCCGTACCGCCAGAATCGAAGGCCCGCTTGACCAGGTCGAGGGCCCACAGGGCGCTGCCCCCATTATCATTGTCCTTGTCTTCGCCGCCGTAATTCCCCCCCCAGGCCCTGAACCGGATCGTCCCCGCCCTAGCCTCGACATTGAAGTCATTTCCCGGCCCATAGGTGGAGGAGTCGAAGGTGATCCCGGTCGTAACCAGTGTCCGGGCCGTGTTGTATTGCATCATCGCCGCGCCGTTGAGCTCCTCGGTAAAGTCGAAGGCCACATTGTCGAAATTCATGGTCTCCACGCCGGGCGAGCGGATCTGAAACCCTGTATTTGCCTTGTCCGCCGAGGCGGTGTAGTAGACATTCACGTAATTGAAATCGATTCCGCCGTCGTTTAGAACATCGTAAAGGTCACCGGGGCTTTTGCGCGTGAAGGTAACCCTGTTGCTGCTGTCGGTACCTTGAGCGCTCAGAAGCCCGCCGCTGTTGACCTGAATGGTAATATTCCCGGCCGACCAGGTGCTCGTCCCGCTAAGGTTCATCGTTCCATTAATATTCACCGCGTTGCCATCCGTCGTCACATTCATACCCGACTGGACGGTTAGTGTCCCGCCGGCCTCAATCGTTAGCGTATCCACCGTCTCGACATGTGCCGTTGCCGTGATGCTCGCACCCGCAGCGATCGTGAGCTTGTGAAACCAGTTCGTTCCGATCGTTCCCCCCACTGTTTTATTCGCGCCCGTCAACCTCACGACTCCGAGTCCGCAGGTAAAGGTAGAGCCCGATTCCCGGTCCCAGCTCCCCCCGAAGTCCATGCTGGCAGTCAGGTCGAACGTCCCGCCTGTCTTGATGGTTATATCGCAATCAATGGCGGCATTATTGGCCCAGCTCAGGTCAAGGCATTCGCAGCCGTAAAGAGACTGCCTATAGCGGCTTTTCCAGCCAAGGACACAGAGAAACTCATCAACATCATGAA
>CAYGBP010000050.1:1787-3039 GCA_964348105.1 uncultured Nitrospirota bacterium | reverse complement strand
CAATCAATGGCGGCACTATTGGAGCCGCTTAGGGTCCCCCCGTTATTGATAATGACGTTGGGATAGTTGTTCGCATTTCCGGTTGAAATCGTCCCGTTGATCTCCAGCGTGGAGGCGCAGGTATGCAGGTAGGTGCCGTTGACCGTGAAACTGGGGCCGTTCAGGAAGATCGTATGGGGGCCGTGCGTGAGCGTTCCCCCAGTCGGAAGCGTTAAATCATTGGATACCGTAATGTCACTGCTGAGGCTGATCGAACCCACGATGGAGACATTGTAAAATGCTTCATCCGTCGTAATGGTTTTCGACGTCCCGTTGAATGAATAGCACAAGTTGAGATTGGCGACCGTCAGGTTGGCGGTGCCGATGTCATCGCTCCAATTCCCTCCGATCGTAAAGGTGCCGGTCGCCGTTCCCGAAGGCGTCATTCTTCCGTTCGCCCCGATCGTGACGTCCCCGCTGATATTCAAATTGTTTCCCGCCTGAAATGTCAGTGTCATTACCGTACCGCCTGTCCCCAAGGTGAGGCTTCCGCAAAGCGCCCCGTTCGCCGTGGTGATGCTGGGTTGGTATGTCCCGTAACTGTTAATCGTGCAGCTATCGGACGTCGTCGGCACCTGGGCCGGACTCCAATTACTGGCCGTCTCAAAGGCAGTACTGGTATTTCCCACCCAGAAAAGGCCCGACCCAACCGTCACCGTCTGGCTGTTGGCATCCCCCGCGTCCCCGTCCGCATTGCCCGCGCCCGTCGCCTGAGGCGAAACAGCCGTCGCCGTGTCATCCACTGTCGAGGTAAAGGCTGCGCTGCCTGTCGTCCCCGGCGCATCCGCTGTGAAGACCACCTGGATCTGCTTATTGCCCGTCGCCGACACCACCTTCGTGCCTAAGGTGACGGTGATGACCTGGCCCGCGATCGAGGCACAATATTCTCCCGCCCCAGGGGTTGGGCAGTTGGAGGTCCTTGGGCCAAAGCCGGCTCCCGCGTCATAAGACACCGAGGTGACCGAGAGGCTGGAGTATCCCGTCGGGGCCGTGATGGCCACTTCGTCCACGCCTGTATCCCCGCCGCCGATCGTCGGCAGGATGTCATAGGTGAATGTGTTGCCGGTGGAGGAGACGCCGACATCATTAGGACCGATTTCTGAGACGGCACTTGTCACGGCACCGCCGACCGACACCGTCTGGCTGTTGGCATCACCCGCGTCACCATCCGCATTGCCGGCAGTGGTGGCTTGCGCTGGTGCACTGCCCGTCC
>CAYGBP010000050.1:0-1777 GCA_964348105.1 uncultured Nitrospirota bacterium | reverse complement strand
CCGTATCATCCACCGTCGAGGTAAAGTTGGGGCTCCCCATGCTCCCCGGCGCATCCGCTGTGAAGACCACCTGGATCTGCTTATTGCCCGTCGAGGTGGTCACCTTCGTGCCCAGAGCCACCGTGATCACCTGCCCCGAGATCGTGGCGCAGTACTCGCCCGCCCCAGGAGTCGCGCAGTTGGAGGTCCTTGGGCCAAACCCAGCACCAGCGTCATACGACACGCTTGTGACGGATAAGCTCGCATAACCCGCAGGGGCCGTGATGGCCACTTCGTTCACGCCCGTATCACTGCCGCTGATCGTCGGGAGGATGTCATACGTAAAGATATTGCCGGTGGAGGAGACACCTACATTATTAGGACTGATTTCTGAGACGGCACTTGTGACGGCGCTGTATACCGTCACCGTTTGGCTGTTGCTATCACCCGCATCCCCGTCGGCATTGCCCGCAGAGGTGGATTGAGCGGCCACACTCGTCGTGGCCGTGTCATCCAATGTCGAGGTAAAGGCCGCGCTTCCCGTCGTCCCCGGCGCATCCGCCGTAAACACCACCTGGATGTTCGTCAGGCTGGTGGTCACCTTCGTGCCCAGCGTCACCGTAATCACCTGGCCCGAGATCGAAACACAGTACTCGCCCGCACCCACCGTCGGACAGGACCCACCCAAGGACTGGCCGGTACCGCCCACAGACACACCCGTAACCGCAAAAGTCGAGTAACCCGCCGGGGCCGTGATGGCCACTTCGTTCACGCCCGCATCCGATGCTCCGATCGTCGGCAAGATATCGTATGTTAAGGTGGTGCCGGTGGAGGAGACACCTACATTATTAGGACTGATTTCTGAGACGGCTGAGGTCACGGCATTGCCGCTGTATTCGATCTGGACGTTATCAGCATAGAAGAATGCGCTATCGGCTTCTCCTGCTCCGAGGAACCGTATCTGCGTATTCACCGCCATATAGGCCGTGATGTCGAAGGTCTTAAGGCTTGGGGTTGAGGTCAAATCCGAGAAGGCCCAGGTTTGCAGATTGGTCCAACTTGTCCCGCCGTTATCAGAGACAGCGAGGGTAATGGTGGCAGCGCGGGAAGCGGATATCCAGGCATCGAAGGTCAGTGTGGCGTAAACTGCTGTGGAGAGATCTGCCTCTCGCAGGGCACCGTCCCCGTCGATCAAACCGGTACTGCCAATCCGAAGGGCAGCAGGCGACGTAGTGACGCTTACATTACCCAAAGTCGGCCCGTCGGACTCACCCAACTCCTGCCAAGGATCGCCGCTCCAATCTATTGTGCCATCGGTCCCACTAAATGATGCTGCATTAAATTCATCCCGGTACGTTTCTGGTGCGGCCCAGCTCTGAGATGCTCCTGCAGCAATCACAAGAAAAAACAGGATTCCGATGAAGGGCAGACGTTCCTTAGGGCTTATAAAATCGTTGATCCTCATTTTTCATTCACCTTAAACCTCAGGGCACTGGTAGAAACATTTGTATCGTCATACATCAATTGCAGGCTGGCGCTGTTGGTGAATTTGGTGGTACCCGCGTCGTCACTCCAGTTTCCTCCGATGGTGAACACCCCGGAGGGCGTTCCGGAGGGACTGATCCTGCCATTGGCCCCAATGGTCACATCTCCCGTGATATTCAGGCCAAGAGCTCCGGTGAAGGTCAGCGTCATCACGGTGGCCCCGGTCCCCAGGGTCAGGCTTCCGCAGGGGGCGTTGGCCAGGAGGCTCGGCTGCCGGTTGTTCGTGCTGCTGATCGTGCGGGCATCCGCCGCC
>CAYGBP010000049.1:17263-17918 GCA_964348105.1 uncultured Nitrospirota bacterium | reverse complement strand
GGCGGTGCGCTGCTCGATCCGTTGCGCCTCGAGGGGCTGGTTTTGCTGTTTGAAGAATCCGATGCGCTCGTGCAGCTCGGCCTCGATCCCGGAAAGGGCCCGCTCCAGGCGCTCCGGCGGAATGACATAGTGGCTCCCGGGATAAACGGCGATCTTGGGAAGACGTCGAATGATCGTGCCGCGTAACGGATCGATTTCGGAAATGGCCTCCACCATATCCCCGAAGAGCTGCACCCGGATACAATTGGTCTCGAAGGAAGCCGGAAAGATTTCGAGGACGTCCCCTCTCACCCGGAAGGTCCCGCGCCGAAGGTCGGTGTCGTTTCGCTGGTACTGGATCTCCACCAGCTTTTTGAGGATCGACTCCCGGCTGGTCTCCCTTCCCTCCTCCAGATATAAGAGCATGCCGTGATAGGCCTCGGGCGAGCCCAAGCCGTAAATGCATGAAACGGAGGCGACGATGATCACGTCGTTTCGCTGGAGAAGCGCGGTGGTGGCCGAGTGACGCATCCGGTCGATGGCGTCATTGATCGAGGTGTCTTTTTCGATGTAGGTATCCGTCTGGGGAATGTAGGCTTCCGGCTGATAATAGTCATAGTAGCTGACGAAATATTCGACGGCGTTATCCGGGAAGAAGGACTTGAACTCGCCGTAC
>CAYGBP010000049.1:0-17253 GCA_964348105.1 uncultured Nitrospirota bacterium | reverse complement strand
CCGCCAGGGTCTTGTTATGCACGATCACCAGGGTGGCCTTCTGGACCTGCTCGATGACCTTGGCCATGGTATAGGTTTTCCCGCTGCCGGTCACCCCGAGCAGAACCTGGTGCTTCTCACCGGCCCGGATCCCCCGGACGAGGGCCTCGATCGCTTGACTCTGGTCACCTTTGGGTCTAAAATCTGAAACCAGCCTGAAATCAGCCATCCAGACCTCCGTCAGCCCTAGGATCATACCATAAGCCCTGGGATTTCAGCCACCTCGCAGGGGGGGAAGTTTTTGCTTGACACCTTCTTTGCCAAGAGTTTATAAAAGAATTATAAGTCTATAACTTTAAACTAAAAAGCCGCCGTTATGCCGTTAGACAGCCCCGAATTCCCCAGATGGAAAGCCATCCAGGAAGGGTTGTGCAAGATCACGGGGATTTCCCTGCTCACCTATGACGCCAAGACCCCCCCGATCCTGACCCAGCCGCTCCCCGGACCCGGCCAGGATAACCGCCTTTGCCGCCTTCTCCAGGAGAAATACCACCAGATGGAGAAGTGTAACGCCCACTGCGGACGGCAGATCGTCCTGGCCGCCCAGAACCAAGAACCCTCCATGTTCACCTGCTACGCCCATCTGAACGTCTTCTCGATCCCCGTCGCGGTGGACCAGGACATCCGGATGGTGCTTTTGGGGGGGAAGACCTTCTCCTCCTATGAGGATTTTTCGAAATTCCGCGACCTTTCCGAGGAGCTGGACATGGACCCCCAGGAGTTGCTGCGGGAGGTCAAGGAAATCAGCTTCAGGGACCCGGAATATCTCAAGACGGCCACCCGGCTGATCCGGGATGTGGGCACGGCCTATTTCGAGGGCCACCAGTACCAGAACCGGTTTGAAAAGGCCACCACCCGGCTGATGAGCCTTTTTAATGTCTGCGCGGAATTAAACCGCGTCGAAAAGCCGAGGGATCTTTATACCCTGCTTCTCAGCGCGATCGGTATTCTCTTCAATGTGGAAACGGCCTCGATCCTGATCCGAGAGGAGGATCATGGCGGGTTTAAGACGACCGACGCCTTCGGCGCGAAGAAGGCCTTGCTGGAAAACTACAGGGCCCCCGCGGATGAGGGGCTGTTCGAGCGGTTGGTCGAGAAGAGACAGCCCATTTCCTGTAAGGTGGTCTTCGAGTTGTTGAAGGTGGGGATGCCGCGTGAGGTGTCTTCCGTTCACCTCATCCCGATCCTGAAATCCGAGGAGGTCACGGGGGCGCTGGCCATCTTCAATACGGCGCTGCGGGATGAAGACGTCCAGGTCCTGTCCAATCTGTCGGAGTTTTTGGGCCTGATTCTCGAAAAGCGGCAGCTGCAGCAGCAGCTCCGGGACCGCCACAAGGACTTGGCTGTCATCAATCAGATCATGCAGTCGGTCTCCTCGCCCCTCGAATCCGAGGCGCTGTTCGACGCCATCCTGGATAAATGCATCGAGGTATTGGAGGCCGAGCAGGGCTCCCTGCTGCTCACCGACCCGGAAACGGGCGCCCTGAGCATCAAGGCCATCAGGGGTTTGAATCACAAGATCGTGGAGCTGATCCGAATCAAGCCGGGAGAGGGCATTTCGGGCCGCGTCTACGCGGACGGCCAGCCGATGGTGGTCCGGGATATCGAGACGGATCCACGGACCGCGCGCCAGGGCCATGCCCGCTACCGGTCGCGGTCCTTCATCAGCCTCCCGCTTCAGCTGGGCCGGGGCCGCATCGGGGTGATCAACCTGGCCGACAAGACATCGGGAGAGCCCTTCACGGAGGCGGACGCGGCGCTGCTCAACGCCATCGCGAACTACGCGGCCGTGGCCATCGAGCGCTCGGAATACTACCAGAAATCCGAGGAGCTCAAGAAGATCTCGATCACCGACTCGCTGACCGGGCTACTGAATCGCAGATATTTTCAGGAGCGGCTGGCGGAGGAGGTCGAGCGATCCAAGCGCCACCACCTCCCCGTCTCCCTGATCATCATGGATATCGATGATTTCAAGAAATTCAATGACCATTTCGGCCACCCCGCGGGAGACGAGGCCTTGAAGACCACCGGCCGGGCCTTGCGCAACACCATCCGCGCAATCGACGTGGCGGCCAGGTATGGCGGGGAGGAGTTCACCGTCATCCTTCCCCAGACCGCCAAGGACGACGCGATGCTCATCGCGGAGCGCTTCTGCCGGGAGATCGAGAGCATCAACTTTCAGACGGACGCCGAGCAGGTGGCCGGAACCCGCCTGACCGTCAGCATCGGGCTGGCCAGCTGCCCCGAGGACACCCTGCAGCTCGATGAACTGATCAAGCTGGCCGACACCGCACTGTACGCCGCCAAGGCGCAGGGGAAAAACCGGGTCGTGGTCTACGACAAAGGCGCCCAGCAGGAAACCGGCGCCGGCAACTAACCCAAAAGGGCATCCACGTAAGCCCGGGGATCGAACGCGATCAGGTCCCCTTCGGCTTCTCCCACCCCCACATAACGCACCGGAATCTTCAGCTCGGCGGCGATGGCAACCAGGATGCCGCCCTTGGCCGTCCCGTCCAGTTTCGTGATCACCAAGCCGGAAAGGCCGATGGCCTCATGAAACATCCTAGCCTGGAGGAGGGCGTTCTGACCGGTCGTGGCGTCGATCACCAGCCAGGTCTCGTGGGGACATCCCGGAACGGATTTGCCCATGACGCGCTTGATCTTTTTGAGCTCCTCCATGAGGTTGGTTTTGGTGTGCAAGCGGCCCGCCGTATCCACCAGGACCCTTTCGAGCCCCCTGGCCCGGGCGGCGGCCAGGGCATCGAAGGCCACGGCCGAAGGGTCCGCGCCGGCGGCCTGCGCCACCAGCTCGGAGCCGGTCCGCTCGGCCCATACGCCCAGCTGCTCGATCGCGGCCGCTCGAAAGGTGTCCCCGGCCACCAGCAGCACGCTGTTGCCGTCTTTTCGAAACCGCGCGGCCAATTTTCCCACCGTGGTGGTCTTTCCCACGCCATTAATGCCCACCACCAGCACGGTGAAAGGCCCCGGTGTCGCCCCGGACGGGGCGATATTCTCATCGTGACTCTCCGCCTCGAACAATTCCACGAGATCCCGCTTGAGAAGCTCCCGGATTTCCTCCCATCCCAGCGGCCCGGAGCGCGCCGGCGACGACTTCAACTGCGCCTGAAGCCGCTGGACCAATCGCCGGGTCGCGCTCATGCCCACATCGGCCCCGATCAAGGCCTCCTCAACCGCTTCCAGAAGCTCGGGGCCCGGGTCTTTGCCGCGGCCAATCAGGGCCGAAACCCTTCCCCCGAGATCCTCGCGGGTCTTGCTCAATGCCCGACTGAAGGCGTTCCAGAGATTCATTTCGGGATCCTTTGACGCGGGGGACCGGTTTTTTCAAGGTGCCGCCGCAGGCCTCTTTCCTTTGCCGCCATTTTCCTGGCCGCGGCCGCCGACCGCTCATGATCATAACCCATCAGATGCAGCATGCCGTGGATGACGAGGATCGCCATCTCCCGCTCGAGTGAATGTCCCCGCCGCGCCGCCTGCCGGGCGGCCGTCTGAACCGAAACGACCATGTCCCCGAGAAGGACACGGTCCCGGCGTGGACCGGGCAACGGCGGGCCTTCCTGCATCGCGAAGGCAAGGACGTCCGTGGGCCGATTTTTTCCGCGGTACCGGCGGTTCAGGATGCCCATCTCCCGGTCGCCCGTCAGGCGGACGCCCACCTCAACCCCCGTTCGATCCATCCGGATCAGAATCCGCCTGACCCAGAGGGGCACCTTTCTCCGGAGGCGGGCCCATTCGGGCCGGGACCTCCGGGTACGGTCCTCGAGCCAGATCTTCATGATACTTCCGGAACCTGCCGGACCGGACCGATGGAAGGCTGCTTGCGGAATATCGGAAATAACGAGGAATCAATCAGGGACCATGCCATGGAGGGAAACCGGGTCCTACCCTTTGCCAGGCGGCCTTCGCTTGGGGGATTTCGCGCCTTTTCCTTCGTACCGCTCGTAGGCACGGATGATCTCCTGAACCAGCTTGTGACGGATCACGTCCTTCTCGCTGAAGTATATGAAACAGATACCCGGAATGTCCGCCACGATTTTTTGAATCTCCACCAGGCCCGAGCGGCGATCGGAGGGCAGGTCCACCTGGGTAATGTCCCCGGTCACGACCACTTTCGAGTTGAAACCCAATCGGGTCAGGAACATCTTCATTTGCTCCGACGTTGCATTCTGCGCCTCATCCAGGATGATGAACGACTCGTTCAGGGTGCGCCCCCGCATGTAGGCCAGCGGCGCGATCTCGATCTCGCCGCGGTCCACGAGACGATTAGCCCGCTCCACCTCCATCATGTCGTACAGGGCGTCGTACAAAGGCCGCAGGTACGGATTCACCTTGGCGTACATGTCGCCCGGGAGAAACCCCAGGCGCTCTCCCGCCTCGACGGCCGGGCGGGCCAGAATAATCCGGCTGATCTCCCGTTTCATGAGCGCCCAGACCGCCATGGCCATGGCCAGGTAGGTCTTGCCGGTCCCGGCCGGGCCGATCCCGAAGACGACATCGAAGTTGGTGATCGCCGCCAGGTAGCGGGCCTGAACCGGACTCCGGGCCGATCCCGATCACGACGTCGTGCTTCTTGATGGCCTCGATGTAATCCTTTTGGGTGGGCGATTTCGGCGAAATCAGCTTCTTTTTGGTCGGGATCGGGATGGTATCCAGAAAAAGCGATTTCACCGAGCCTTCGGGCTTGCGCTGAAACGACTTGATGGCGTAGGTGACCTCCTCGGGATTGAGGAAAAAACCGTCCCTGACCAGATCCACCAGATCGGAAAAAAGCTGGCGCGCGGACGGGACCTGCTCTTCCTCGCCTTCGATCAGGACCTCCTCCCCGCGGGCCAGGATGCGGACGTTGAAGGCCCTTTCGATGAGCTTCAGATGCTGATCGTGCGTGCCGTACAGGTTGGAGACATCGATACCGGGACTGAGCTTGATTTTGGAGGTGATGGACCGTTTCAATAAACGGGATTCCACGGATGGCGGTTTTGAGCCTAGAAATCTGCTGCCATTATATCAAGAAAGCATTATATTTTCAAGAGTTTGGTCTTCAGGATCAGGATCTTGAGCGCCATGGCGGCCTTCTCCACCGCCTTGGGGAGAAGCTCCGTCCTTGCGGGCGGGCAATGCTTGAGGGCGTCATCGACATACACGACCCCGATGACCACCCCTTCCAGCACCATTGGCAGGACCGCCACGAAGGAAGGGCGATCGTCGCCCAGCTCATCCAGAACCGGCCCCTCGGCCGTCAGCCAGGCCTTCTTTTCCACTGCCTCGCTGAAGAGGGAGGGCTCACTGAGAGAAATGCGAATCTTTCGAATCGATGCATCGTTAAGCCCGGGGACGTGACCGCTCCAGCCGACCAGATGGCCTTCATTGACCACCAGGAAAAGGTCCCGGTCCATGCAGGCGAGCATGAATTCCGAAACCCCCTGGATCACTTCGTCGCGGTCCGAGGCCTGGACGAGCCGTTCCTTGAGCTCCTCGAACTCCTGGAGGAGGGCATCCTCACCCATGGCCTTTGTCGTCCGGGTCCGGGATTTTTGCGCCGGTTTTGTCTTTCTATCATCCGTCAGGATGGACAGGTAACGAAGATCCCGGGCGATGTGATAGTAGCGCTCAAGCGCGTACTGCACTCGGGCCTCCGAGGCGACGCAGGGCTTGATGCTGCAGCCGGCGACGAAGCCCAGTTGGGTGATCGCCTCCACATCCACCGGGTTGACCATCGCCACCCGGAGGATCTTGCGCTCCAGGCTGAGCGGGATTGCCCCGTACTTCTGGGCCATGTTCGCCGGAACGAGGCGAATGGCATCGGGCTGGATGGTCTCGAAGTCCTGGGGCTGTGCCGAAGGGATTTTCAGCTTCTGGCTCAGGAACTGGACCAGCTCGTCCTCGCCGATATATCCCAGCTCGATGAGGTTGGTCCCCAGCCGTCCGCCCATCATGACCTGACGCTCCAGCACCGTGGAGAGCTGCTCTTCGGTCACGATGCCGTGCTGAACCAGATAATCACCCAGACGCTCGCCCAAATGTCCTCCCAGATCGGCGGGAATAATCGTATGTACGATTCGGCCCGGCCATTATTTCTTCAACCAGTGCATCACCTTGGAGATCACCGAGAAGGTCGGCTCATTTTCCGCTTCGATGATCACGCCCGTGGCGATCTGAATCTTTTTCTTGAGCTTGTCCTGACCTTCCTTGGGCGGCGGAATGATGATGGCTTCACCCGTCGGCGGGGCGCCCGGACCCAGCTTGACACCCTTTTGTACAGTTACCGTCCCCGAGGTCGATCCCCCCGTAATTTCGGGGGAGGTGATCGCAATGTTGGTCGGGGCCACGCCGGTGGTGTAATCCACCGCATACAGGAAGGAGTCCCCACCGTAAGAACAAAGATCGGTATCCGGCTGGTAGGTCAGAAAATCCACCAAACCGCCCACCGCCAGGGGCTTGGTGATGACCCGCTCGCGGGTCCCCAGCATCAGCCGCCAGCCGTTGGTGGGCACGGAGGGCGGGGTCGAGGTCGGATTGATCGAGGTCACGACCGTTCTGAAGTTAAAATCATCCGCGACGGAATCGTAGAGACAAAGCTGGGCCGTTCCGGTGACGACACCGGTCACGGTCGTGTTCGTGCGATCCGCCAGGTCGGTATCGGCCAGGGGGTAGGTGATGCCGGAGGACTTGTGCTTCAGCCCCATGAAGAGCTGGGCCGAGGCGTCGTCCTCGTCCACATCACTGAGATATTTTCCGGATCCGACGTAGACCCAGACGGTTGAATCGGTGTCGCGCGCCGCATCCGGCGAGGCCGTGAAGGGATAGACCCCGTCAAAGAGATACTGGGCCGACAGCGAGGCCGTTGTAAGATCCTGATCCGGGATCGCGATGGATACCACCTTGCCCTTCCATCCCGTGCTCTCATACGCCGTGCCGAAGTAGAGCTTCTCCGATACGTAGTCTTTCTCCTCGTCGATCGCCAGCACATCCCCGACGATCGCGGTATGATCCAGCAGGACCTTCGGGACCAGGTCACCGCTCATCAAGTCCAGAATATAGATGTAGCCCGCAGTGGAACGGTTGACGTCGGTCGAACTCTTGGGCATGACGGTGGAGCCCGTCCCGAAGGCGACATACCAGCGGCCGTTCTCGGCCTTCGCCCCGGTCCGGAGGATCGCCGGGAAGCTGGAGGCAAACCCCATGTCCGGATCCGAGAACTCCCAGAGGGGAACCGGATTCATCGGGTCGGTGATATCCAAGGCGTAGTAAGAGGAGAAGCCGACATTGGCCATCGCCGGACCGGGGGTTCCGCCGGTGCAGCCTCCGCCGTAGCGCATCCCGCCCAGCAGGACGGTCTTCCAGCTCGCCGAGGTGCGGGTATCCGTGGGATTGCCGTTGGTGCTGACATCCACCAGGCGGACCGACAAATCGTTGTAATAGATGTGGCAGTAGGCCGGATTGGCCAGGTATTTCAGATAGGGGAAGGTGTGATAGGGGATATAGCCCCAGAGCTCCTCCCCGAGCAGATTATTCGCTCCATCGCCCGACGCGAAATCATTCTTAAACAGGGCCTTGATGCCGGCGCTCAATCCGGTATCTTTCAGATATCCCACCCGGAAGGCATGCAGCACGCCGTCGTTGGCCCCCACGAATGCGATCGACGATTTCTGCTTATACGCGTTGCTCGTGAAGTAGTCATAGTAGGTATTGTCGCCGTAATCGATATGATAGGTGTTCAACGGGGTGTTGGCGAACACCTTCGGGGTGGAGCTGATGATGTCGCCCAGCTTCCAGACCTTTTGGGTCCCTCCGACATCCATTCTGCGGTCGCGGTAGGTCGCATTCGGCGTGCCCCCGCAGCTCGTATCTCCCGTCACGCCGGTTTCGAGACATTCCCCCCTGACGTAGCGAATGATATTCTCGGCGGTATAGGTCAGGTCCGCGTTCAAGGCCGTCTGCAATGTCGCGTTCATGGTGGTGGTGAATTCGGGATAGGGCGATTCCGTGAAGCTCTGGTCGGTGCTGCTTCCCCGGATCACCTTCTTGCTCGTGAAGAGGGTTCGGGTCGACGGGGCCTTCAGGGCCAGCTCCTTTCCCGCCTCCCAGAGTGAGTCCACATCCGAGAAGTCTTTGACGGATTCAACCGTGCAGGTGGACAGGCTCGGCCCCTCGCCCTGGTCATCCGTCGAGAACAAGGCCGTCTTGGTCTCATTGGCCGATTCGTCGAAATACAGCTTCATCACCTTGTCTTCATCCAGCTTGAGGTTAAAATCGTTGACCGTGTCCTCTCTGAGGTTGTCCTTGGGGTCGATCCAGATGTTCTGGGTATAGCCGGTCCAGGTGACGTCGCGGGTTCCCTCTTCGCGCACGCTGGGTAGAAAGTAGGCCTGCACCATCGATCCGATCCCGCGCGACGATGTGGTCAACACCGACACGGCCGTTCCGGAGGCCGCCTGGGCCAGGATGTCCGTCAGCGCCAGGATCAGCTGGTCTTCCAGCTGCTGTGAATCGTTGGCGTTGTAGAATTTCCCGCCGCCCTTGTCGGCCGCGTCCTGTAGAATGCTGGTGTTGGTGGTCCCCATCGTGTTGATCACGTAGGTATAGACATTCTGCTCACCGTCCTTGTCGCTGCGAAGGTCGGTCGTGAAGCCGAAGCAGGCATTCTGGACCAGCGAATCGCCGTAGGTGCAGTCCGCGGTCGCGCCGAACGGACCGACGGCCGGACTGCCGGAGGAGACGTCGAAGCCCGAGCTGATCACCAGGACGAAATTCTTCCGGCAGGGTACCGAGTCGATCGGATCGCTGTTCGTGCAACCGGAAAAGGCCGTTCCGTAAGGACTCAAAAATCCGTAGTAGTTGATCACACCGTAAAGGCCTTTTCCGAGGGGGGAGGCGAAGACCGGGTTGGCGTTCTGGATCCGCGTATAGAAGGACGAGGCGGGAGAGGCCGGCACGCAGGCGTCCATCGCAAGGTCGCCGGCACTGTTAAATTTGGCCAATCCCCACCGCGCCCGCGGATTGTTCTCATCCCAGAACTTCTGAAACACGCCCTGCTTGCCGTCCCAGGCGCCGTTGGCGTTGTTGTCGGTGTAAGTCTCGCCCAGGTCCCAGATATCGTTTCCGTTCAGGTCGGTCAGCGGCTCTTCGATCAAATCCACCTTGACGGTGTAGCTTTTCGAATTCAGACCGGTGGCCGCACCGATGGTCAGCTTATTTCCCCCGCTGAAGGTTTTCTGAACGCTGGTGAGATTCGCATCCGTCAGCGTCACCGTCACGTTATAGCCCCCGCTCGTTGTCGGTGTACCCGATATTTCTCCTGTTGACGAATCGATGGTCAACCCCGGCGGAAGGCCCGTGGCCGACCAGGTATAAGGCGTCACGCCGCCTTGACCGAGCACCTGGAAGGAGTAAGGAATACCCACCTCGCCGTCCGGCAACCCGTTGGTCGTGATTTCCAGCGGCGTGGTATCGATCACGATGGTATAGGATTCATTCGCCGATGTGTGACCCGTGGCCGAGGCCGTCACAGAAAAGGGGAAGCTGCCGGCTGAGCCCGGCGTGCCGGACCAGGTCACCCGCGCATTCGTTTTGTTACCGATGTTGGAATAGGTCGGGCCCGTCGTGAGAAATCCCGCCGGCGGGTTCGGTGTAAAACTCCACGAAATCGTGCAGTTCTTGCAGCCGTCCGCCTCCAGGACCAGGCTGTAGGGTACACCGACCGTTCCGTTCAGGGCGCTGGCCGGCGTGATCGTCAACTGGGCCGCGAAGGCCCGCCTGACGATATGAAACTCCTTCCAGGCCTCGGCAGCCGAGGCCAACATCGCCCGGCTGCCCTCGGTCAGGCGCTCCGGCAGCTCCTTCACGCCCGCGGGAAACCAGGCGAACAGGCTTCCCGGCCTGAAATCCTGGGCGATCGGGGTGGGCGTCGCCGCGATCAGCGTGCAGGCGCCGGCCGAGGTCTCCGTAATGGTCAGATTCCCGTTACTCACGCGGAAGATGCAGCCGCTGTGCGTCTTGTCCGCCCACGCCCCCGTGCTGCTCACCAGCGTGTGGGCATTGCCCTGCTTGGAGGCCGTATTCCCGCCGATCAGGACCTTTTGCAAAAGATCGTAGCGGGAGGTGGTGGCCCAGTTCATGAGGTTTCCGCGGAACGGCGCCGTGGATGGACAGGTGTCGCTCGCCCCGTAGCTCACCTCCGGAGGGCCGACGATCTTGAGCTCCTCCGCGAATTTATTGCTGCTGTACTTATAACAGGCGGCCGGCTTGAAATATCCCGTGTAGTTGTCCTTGGTCCCGTTCGGGGAATATGAGCCCGTGAAGGCGGGGTTTAACATATCCTGGGAGTTGTCCATGAGGATGACGATGTTCGGCGCGATTGAGCGCGTCACGTACGGGGGCGCGCTGCAGTAATCCGACATCCCGGCTTGCGCCCATTGCGGGCCCAGGAGCAGGAGCATCCATCCGAATATGAAAGCCAGCCTTTTCATGGAGCGATCCTCCCTTTGATCAAGTCTGAAAACGTCTTGCTCAATCCATTTGAACGTCTCTTTCCAGCCAATCCTTTACCCCACGAACCGATAAAGCACCGTGTTCTCGGCCACGGCGTTGTCCGGGCCTTCGACCTTGGTGGTGATGCGAAAGACGATGTCGGTGCTGGAGGCCCCGCCGGCCGCCTTGGCGAACTCCAGCCGGCCGCCGGGAAGGTTCAGGGTGTACAGCCTCAGGATGGTCACCTCGGCCGTGTAGCTGCCCATCACGCCGGGCATATTGATATTGGTCTGACAAAAGGTGTCCTCATTCAAGATGGCGAAGGACAGGTTGTAGCTCTGTGTGTTCCCGCTCTGGTCTTTGCAGTTCGTCCCCGGAAAGACGCCCGGCTGAGGCTCGCCCCACATGGTCAGGTTCACGGTGTCCTTCATGACATCCACGGCTCCCTCGGCCGCCTCCGCCGCCGTGGCGTACCGCTTACCCGCACCCGACATGGAGGTGGACTGGGAGATAAAATACAGCACCCCGCTGGCCAGCGCCAGAATCGAAAGACTCATCAGCAATGCCAAAACCAGGGCGATGCCTTTTCGGCCCGTCAAGCGTGATCGAGACAAGATTGATCGCTTCATCTTAAGTTCCTCGGCGTTTCGCTGTAGGTCAAAAGCTTCCATTTATATTTTCGCTGCTCCGCGGTCAGGGCAATGTTGTCGCCCGTTCCCAGCGCGGCCTCCCCCACCCGCACGCTCGCCTGCGGAAAGGTGTAGCTTTGATCCCTCTTGCTGTTCTGCATGAGCAGGTAGACCCGCACCTGCTTGAGCCTCTTTTCCAGCGACTGGATGTCGTAACCGGCGGCGGCGGTCCCGCCGTTATCCCACAAATCGATCGTGCCGTTCTCGTCCGCATCCAGGCCGAAGGCCACCTGCATGTTCAGGACGCAGGCCATCATGATGTCTCCGCCCGTGAATGTATCCGTCCAGCTCTCCTCCCGGATCAGGTTCTGGGTTCCGGTCGCGCAGGCGGACGGCGGCGTGCCGCCCAGGGAATACCGGACCGCGGCGAAGGGCCGGGCATTGGCCGGGGCCGGGCTCGGAACGCCAATCCCGTAGACCACATTTCCCACGCTCGGCTTAGTGAGCGCCGTATAGCTGGGCAAGGCCTCCACATTGATCGAATCCGAAACGTACCGATAGAGCCACTCCTCACTGGGACAATTGCCCTCGTAAATCAGCTTGCGCGTGCTCGGCTCCATGACGATCACGTGGTCATCGTATTCAAGATCCTCCCGGATATCGCCCCATTGAATGAAAACAGGACCGACCGCATCGATATAGGTCCATCGCTGGGCACCGGTCGATTCGGCCCCCAGCGCCGTCCCCCTCAGCGTCAGGCTGTCCGGCACCGTGTTGGTGGTGTCGTCGGCCTCGATCGGCCGGGGAGCGGGAATGAAGTTGAGGCAGCCAAAATCATCCGGCAGGCCGTACCCCGCCATGAAGACATCCCGCTCCACGAGATGCTTTGCGATCCCCAGCTCGATCTCGGCCCCGGCCACCTTGTACTCCCGGGAGGCATGCTTGACCTGCGTGGCGTACATCATGTAGGCGCTCGCGATGATGACCGAAAATATCCCCATCCCGACAATAAGCTCGATGATCGTGAATCCCTTGCGGTTTCTCATCCCGACTACCCCCACCTTAAATCGCCCGGTGCTTGTAAATCACGGCGTTATTCGTGTAGGCCCGGCCGCGAAACGTATATCCCACGCTGATTTGAACCTCTCTGAGATCATTGCTCAGCTGGTTGACCGTCCAGCCGACATTGTAAGTTTGCGTAAAATTGCGGATCGCCTGATCCGGATTCGGGAAGTGTTGGAAATCCGGCAGCAACGCGGGATTGGTCGCGTCGTAGGGATTGAGGTTGCCGCTCTGCAGATTGTCGATCGGCTGGGCCAGGAGGATCTCGGCCATTTCGTTGGTCAACCGGATGGCGGTATTGCGAACGTCGTTCTGCATGTTCACCTGGATGGAGGTCACGGACAGATTCATCAGCCCCAGCATCGAAAATGACAGGATGAGAAGGGCCACCAGCATCTCGATCAGCGAGAAACCCCGGCCGTCACCGAGGCGGGCCTGGGAAGCTCCGACCTGCAGCCCGCAATTTTCAGTTTTCAATGCAATTGGTTCCATTCCAAATTCCCTCTCGAATCATCACCTGGGTCACATTCACGCAGCGAGGATCGCTTGAGGCCCCCGGAATCCTCAGAACGTAGGTTCGATCGGACGCCTTTAGCCAGTTCTCATCCCGCATGAGCCCCCGCTTGTCATAAATCCAGAGATGATTGGGTGGCTGGGTAGGATCCCCGGAGGCCCCCACCGTCACCGTGACGGCATCCGGCAACGACTTGGTCTTTATGCTGATCTCTTCCGTCGTGCCGTCGTAGCCGAAGTCCGCGCTGTCAAACTCGAACATGACGTAGCTGGTGTTGCTCGCAAAACGAATCCCGAACCCCTTGCTCGTAGTGGTCGACGTTCGCGTCAGGGCATCCTTGCGCACTTCCAACAGATCGCCCAGGAACTGCTTCGAGGACGAGGAAAGGCGGTGGTTCTGCAGAAAATCGGCGCCGAAGCTGGCCATGATGAGCATCACGCCGAAAATGGCCACCACCACCATCAACTCGATCAGGCTCATCCCCTTCTGGTTTCCCACAACCTTCTCCATCGACCGGTCCGTATCGGAATTCTTCGTAATCATGTCACGGGGGGTTAGTGCAACTGACATGCCAGGAATAACCCGGCAATCGCGATAATCAGAATGTTTCGTTATTTTAATGGCTTATGGGATCGATGCCCGGGGCGAGAATCATTCGGAAAGGTCTTGATGTTGGGTAAGTGCGCGGAGGGTATGTAACCGGCTACATAGTGGAGAGGGCGGATCGGCGTCTCGCTTCCTTAGTAACGCTCATTCCAGGTCCCCGGCATCGGGAGAATCCGGAGGGGATCACTCCTTTCCTGCACCGTCACCAGCAATCGCTTTCGTATATTTCCCTTCGAACGCCCGATGCTTTCGATGGTGGCCACGGCGCCGGAAAGTTGGGGCCCCAGAACCCTGACGATGACCTGCCCCCCGAGGATTTTCAGGTCGGGCCACAGGGCCCCCCATCCCGGGGGCCAGGAGACGAGGTCATCCGGGATACGGATTTCAAGGGCAGGTGAATCCGCGGGACCCCCAAACTGGCTTTGGCCGTTATAATCGAGATAAGTCGGCCGATGGTCTTTTGTAAAATAGCGGGGAAGAAGGCGATCGGCGACCGGCGCGGGGAGCGAACCGGGATGCGCGAAGGCATACAGCATGAACTGAAGCCCCGACTCGCTCAAGTACAACGCGACGGATTCCTCCTGCAGATAATAGGTGCTCTTCAGTTCCATCCGTCCGCTGCTCAAGGCCATCCCCCCCAATATGGAAAGGAGCAACAAAACCAAGAGGCATCCCAGAATGGCCGAACCCCGGCGGCCGGGTAAGCTCATGGATTCCTCACCAACACCCGGGCGCCGTAAAATCGCGCAACTCCCGACCGGGGGAATCGTCCAACGCGCACTCCGATCGTCACGCCGATGAATCCGTCGCCTTCCTCGGCCACTCGGAATGCCTCCACCCCCTCGGCCATCACATCCTGTCCGCCATCCATCCTCCGAATGATCCGGCCCCGCGCCTCATCCAGGAAAAAGGCCAGCTCGTTTACAACCAGCACCGGACTCCCCGCCGGGAAGGCGCCGCGGATCCGATCGGTTTCCGGAAGGGGCAGATACCCGTTTCTCCCGTCGGCCGGGAGCCGATGGCATTCAAGATACGAGACCGATAGTTCCCCTGCATCGATCGGATCAGACAACCGATACAGATAGACCGTATCGTTTTTTTGGAAGTCCGCTCCCCGGCTTGCATCCGCCTCCCTGCCGGCCTGACCATCCTCCAGAACGGGGATCCGCGCCGCTCCGGGGGCGACCGCCTCCCTCAGGCGGGTCTGAATGCCGTGGAGGTTTG
The DNA here is from genome assembly GCA_964348105.1 of uncultured Nitrospirota bacterium. Classification (GTDB taxonomy): domain Bacteria; phylum Nitrospirota; class Nitrospiria; order DATECO01; family DATECO01; genus CAYGBP01. The sequence continues at coordinate 2,694 of CAYGBP010000049.1, read as the reverse complement.
CCAGGAACCGGACGGTCTGTCCATCCGAAACGTGATACGGCCGCCTGTCTTTCCAGTCGTGACAATCGGGCGTCATGGCCAGCAGTCCCGATCCCGCCCATGACAGATCCCGAACGATCTCCAGAAGGGCCCCGCGACCCTCCTGCCCGGCCGCGACAACGGCCTGCTGGGAGCGTAGATCCTGGAGATGCGCCTGCAGCAGTTGATACACGGCGCCCGAAAGGAGGCCGGAGATCGCCAGTGCGATCATCAGCTCGATGAGCGTCATTCCGCCTTGCCGGCCTGCCCGCATCGGCTCAGCCACCCGAAAGGTCCGTCCGCAGGGTGGCCAGATGGACCTCATTGCGCTCCATCCCCGCAGATCGCCATCGCACCCGCACGGCAACCGAAGCCAGTCCGTGAAGATGGCGGTCCTTTTCAACTGTCCAGCTGATCCGGTAAGAGGTTCCGGCGTTCCCTTCTTGCCCCACTTTCTCCTCGACCCCGGCTCCGTCAGCCAGATCGCTGTAGGACAGGCCTTTGAGGGACTCCATGCGTTCCCGTCCCAGCAGGACGGCCTGGGTCCGGGCGGTGCTCGCCCGGATTGCCTGGTCCGAGACGCCGAACATCCGGGTGACCGCCAGGGCCCCGACCAGAAAGAGCCCGAGCGCGATCACCACCTCAACGAGCGTCAATCCCTTGTTTCCCCCATGCGCCATCCCTGAATCCATTGCCGGACTTCCGGCGAGCCGTTCCCCAAGCAGCGTCGGGGCCGGTAATTCATGCTACTTCCAGCCGCCGGAGGCCCACCTGTAAAGACGAACCCGACCGGGGACGGTCACCGTCATGGCGTGCGTCCTTTCCCCCTTCGGCCGCTCGGTCATGTAGACCGTTCCGGCTCCGCCTCCCATCCCCCCGCCCGGTTTGATCACCAGGCGGTTATCGCGAAAGGTGATGCCGTCCGATTCGGGGACACGGGTTGGAGCGCTGGGGGGACCTTTAACCCCCTCGCCCGCCCCGAAGCCGACGCCTTCCGCCAACGCCACCCTCCGGAGGAGTCGGCTCCCGCCGTCCGCCTCGGCCGTCCAGACGCTATATCCGTTTCGATCCGGCTCGAACTGGATCCAGCAGGTTTGACGGGTGGCGACCGCCTGAAGTCGAAGCGACCGGGCCAGCTCGTAGAGCATCCGGGAAGCCCCATCCAGTCGGTAGAATCGGGCGATAGACTTATGAACTTCCCAGGAGGCCGTGGAGACGATTCCGAGGACCATCAGCACGATCAAGGCTTCAATGAGAGTCCAGCCCCCGGCGCCGGGACCCGCCGATCGCATGGAAGCCCGCGGCGCAGGAATCTCCCCGCCGTCACCTCGCCGCGGCGGCCTGTCTTGCCGAAAAGTCCACCGGCCCATACCGGAGACATATATTCAAAAATGGTGCCGCCGGACCGTCTGCGGTCTGGAATTCCGCCCGGGCTGGGGCCTATCGCACCCAAAGAATTGAGTTAAAAAGGGAATTCGGCGTGCTGATAAAACGGGGATGCATAGGGAGCGTGGGATCCCCGCCGAGGGGACCCTGAACGCACATTCAAGGGAGGATCAGCCGTTCACTTTTTCAGGGGTTTCGATCCCGAACTCTTTGATCTTGGAAAGGAGGGTCTTGTAACTGACCTGAAGGATGCCCGAGGCCTTGCTCTTGTTTCCCCCGGTTTCCTTCAGCACCTTCTTGATCAGCCGGCATTCCGCGATCTTCGCGGCGGTGGTGCTGACCTCCTGCAGGGTCCCTTCCAGGGAGACTTCCTTGGCGATCGAATCGCTGAGGCTGCGGGCACGGATACCCAGATGCTCGGGCAGGATGACATCGTGATCGCTCAGGATGACCGCCCGCTCGATGCAGTTTTGAAGCTCTCTGACATTACCCGTCCAGACATGGCTCATTAATATTTCCCGCGTATCCGGATGAAGGTTCCTCGGCTCCTTCTTGAGCTCTTTGCAGTAATGGGAGATGAAATGCTCCACCAGGGCCGGGATATCCTCCCGTCGCTCCCGCAGAGGGGGAATCGTGATCGGAAAGACGCTCAACCGGTAGTAAAGATCCTCCCGGAAGGTTTTCTCCGAGATGGCGGACTGAAGATCCCGGTTGCTGGCGGCCACCACCCGCACGTCCACCTTGATCTTGTGGGTGCCGCCCACATGCATGAACTCATCGCCTTCCAGGACGCGCAAAAGCTTGGCCTGAAGCGAGAGGTCCATATCACCGATTTCATCCAGGAAGATCGTGCCCCGGTCGGCCAGCTCGAATTTTCCCAGATGGCGGTCCACCGCGCCGGTGAAGGCGCCCCGCTCATGGCCGAACAGCTCGCTTTCCAGAAGATCCCGGGGAATGGCGGCGCAGTTGATGGCCACGAAGGGCCCCTCGTTCCTCGGGCTCAAGGCATGCAGCGCGCGCGCGAAGAGCCGTCGGGGGTCCCCAGTTCGTGAATGCAGCGGGCGACGAGTTCTTTCCCCACGCCGCGGTCCCCCAGCAACAGGACGGTGGTCTTGCTTTCGGCCACCTTCTGCACCTTTTCCTGCACGTCGCGGATCTTGTGGCTTTTGCCCACGATGCTTGGGAATCGGTTCTGATTCGAGGCTTCTTCTTTCAGTATGAGGTTTTCGGTCACTAGGCGCTGCTTCTCCAGGGCCTTTTCAAGCAAGATGATGAGATGGTTGGGATCGA
>CAYGBP010000048.1:16972-17949 GCA_964348105.1 uncultured Nitrospirota bacterium | reverse complement strand
ATCCACCGTGTACAGCCCTGCCCATCGAGCCAGCGAAAGGGCCGCCAGAAGGATGGCGAGCCCGACCAACATCTTGAGGGCGAGGGTCCCCTTCAGGGCCAGAAAGAGCCCGTAAAAGATCAAGGCGACGACCAGAATGTCCAGGAGATCCTGCCATCGCATCAATTGAAAAAATTCAGGCATGCCCGCCTCTCGCAGAAAATACCGATCCTCTCCCGCGAAGGACCGGCCCGGTCGGCCTAGGCGGCGAGGCGCGCCCGCACGGGCGCCCCTGGGCTCCAGCGATGCCTCATTGGAGCCCAGATCCACCTACCGATGAATCCCATTCAATTTGATTAAGGATAGCGGATCGACCGGCCCGATCAAGCGGCCGCGGTCTGCTGGATGATCTTATCGATCTCCGGCGCATCCAGCACTTCTTTTTCCAAAAGCGCCTGCGCCAGTGCCTCGAGGGCCCTCATGTGGGTGCGGATGATGGACTTTGCCCTCTCGTAATTCTCCATGACCAGACGCTTGACCTCATTGTCGATCTCGATCGCGGTGTGTTCGCTGTAGTCACGATGCTGGGAAATTTCACGACCCAAGAAGATCTCCTGCTCCTTCTTGCCGAACGTGAGAGGACCCAGCTTTTCGCTCATCCCCCATTCGCAAACCATCCTTCTGGCCAGGTCCGTCGCCCGCTCAATGTCGTTTCCGGCACCGGTGGTCATGTAATTGAGTACCATTTCCTCAGCGACTCTCCCTCCCATCAGAATCGCTATATTATTGTAAAGGTATTCACGGGGAAACGTGTAGCGATCATCCGTCGGAAGCTGCATGGTCAGCCCCAACGCGCGCCCCCTGGGAATGATGGTCACCTTGTGAACGGGATCGGTTCCCGGGAGTATTTTTGCAACGAGGGCATGCCCGGCCTCATGGTAGGCGGTGGTGCGTTTCTCCTCTTCGCTCAGGATCACGCTCTTTCGCTCCACGCCCAT
>CAYGBP010000048.1:15550-16962 GCA_964348105.1 uncultured Nitrospirota bacterium | reverse complement strand
GCTTCGAAATCATACATGCTGACCGTTTTCCGGTTTTTTCGTGCGGCCAGCAAAGCCGCTTCATTGACCAGATTCTCCAGGTCCGCCCCTGAGAACCCCGGCGTCCCTCTGGCAATCACCTCGAGGTCCACATCTTTGTCAAGCGGGATCTTCTTGATATGGACGTTGAGGATCTCAACCCTCCCCTTGAGGTCAGGCCTCGACACGACGATCTGCCGATCGAAGCGCCCCGGCCTGAGCAGGGCCGGATCCAGAACGTCCGGTCGGTTCGTGGCGGCCACCAGAATCACGCCTTCATTGGTGTCAAATCCATCCATTTCGACGAGGAGCTGGTTGAGCGTCTGCTCCCGCTCATCGTGGCCCCCGCCCAATCCGGCGCCCCGGAGCCTTCCGACCGCATCGATCTCGTCGATAAAGATGATGCACGGGGCATGTTTTTTCCCCTGCTCGAACAGATCACGAACCCGCGAAGCGCCGACCCCCACGAACATTTCGACAAAATCCGACCCGCTGATGCTGAAAAAGGGAACACCGGCCTCCCCCGCGATGGCCTTCGCCAGCAGAGTTTTGCCGGTTCCCGGCGGGCCCACGATCAGAACCCCCTTGGGAATCCTTCCCCCCAACCGCTGAAACTTCGGCGGATCCTTGAGGAATTCGATGATCTCCACCACCTCGTCCTTGGCCTCATCCACTCCGGCCACGTCGGCAAACGTGATCTTTTTGCGGTCCTCCGAGATCAGGCGCGCCCGACTCTTGCCGAAGGAGAGGGCGCGGTTTCCGCCCACCTGCATCTGCCGCATGAAAAATATCCACAAAGCCACAAACAGAATGATAGGAGCCCAACTGACCAGGAAGGCGTACCACGGCGAGGTTTCGGTCGGCTTGGCCGTAATCCGGACATTCTTGTCCCGTAGCAGGGTGACCAGATCCGGATAACTCGCGGTGTAGGTGCGAAACTTCGAACCGTCTTTCAGCGTTCCCCGGATATCGTTTTCCTTGATCGTGACCTCGCTGATCTCCCCCTTCTCCAGCTTGGACATGAAATCGCTGAAGATGATCTCGGTCTCGGCCGCACGGTTTGAGACGTTGAACAGGTTGAAGAGCAGGATCATGAAAAGGCCGATCACGATCCAGAGGGCAAGATTTCTCATCCGGGCATTCATTGATTAACCTCCATACCCATGTAGAACGATTTTACCACACCCGGCCCTTTTATGACAATCTAAAATACCTACTCCCCGACCTTGTCCAAAACGGCGATATAGGGCAGATTACGGTATTTTCCTTGATAATCCAGACCGTAACCCACCACGTATTTGTTCGGTATGCTAAATCCAACGTAATCCAGCACCACATCCTCGCGCCAGGGCTGGCCCACCACCTGCACCCCGATCGGCAGGCCCTCCGACGAG
>CAYGBP010000048.1:7152-15540 GCA_964348105.1 uncultured Nitrospirota bacterium | reverse complement strand
TACACTCAAAGGGTCCTGCATCACGAGTATGTTCACTTTCTCCAGAATGTTCGCGGCTAGCTAACTAGGCGTCCGGCTTGTCGAGCAGCGTACAGACCCGAATCGAGCGGGGACGGCGCGCGATTAATTTTTTCTTCAAAAATTTCAAGGTCATCCCTGAATCAACGATATCCTCCACGAGAAGGACATCCCGGCCCTTGACATCCGTGGTCAGGTCCGAAATGATCTTCACGCGGCCCGATGACTTCGACTTGGATCCGTAGCTGGAGACCACCAGGAAGTCCACCAGGAGGGGAAGATGAATGGCACGGACCAGATCGGCATAGAATGCGAACGCCCCCTTGAGCACGCCCACCAGCGTCAGGGCCCCGTGTTCGTAATCCTCTGATATACGGCTTCCCAGCTCTCGGATCCGCTTGTGCATGTCAGCCTGTGTGATGATGGGTTTCCCGTAAATCAGCTCCATTCACCTTCTCCTTTCGGTCTGAGCTCGACCCGCATGACGTTGGGGCATTGAGGCCCGGCCATAAATCTCTCATCGAATCGGTGTCCGATCAACCACAGAATGCCGTTCCCGCCCGACAGGATCGGAATGCGGGCCCTCAGATGCCTGGGAATCTTCGCATCCACGAAATAATCCTGAAGCTTTTTCTGGCGGCCCTTCATCCCGGCGGGACAGAACCGATCGCCGGGCTGCCACGCCCTGACGATGAATGGCGGCTCAGCCTTGGACAGGTCGAACAGTCCGAGGCGGCGGGGATCGGGCGCGACGGTCCCAGCTCCGATCGACACCCTCAGCGATACACCCGCTTCGATCAGATCGGTTTCACCCGGAAGATTGACCGGAACAGAGCGAAGTCCTTTTGGAAAAGAGGCCGAGTCAAGAATTGTAAAACGATCCGAGGATACCAGGATGCTCAGCCCCCCTGGAAGCGTAAAACGGGCTCCGCTGCGCCCGCGAAGGATCAGGTCCACTGCGGCCTGGAGGTGAGCGGATGAACCGGCAGCCAGTCTTCCCTTTACCATCCCGATCCCTTCCCGCAGCACGCCGCGCTGCATTGCGGGGTGAAGCGCCGTGAACCGGGATCGGCGGATCGAGAGACCCGGGCCCGCATCCGCAATGCGCAATCGGGCCAGAAATTTGCGCGCGGATAAGCGCAGAAAACCGAAGTCCTGCCTGACCCGATCGGCGATGCGGCAAAGGGAGGACACCAGCATCGGTCCCATCCGGGCGGTCAACTCCGGCATGATATCCCACCGAACCTTGCCCCGCAAATAGGTTTTCGACCGATTGGACGGATCCTCCCGGGATGACAGCCCATGGGCCTTCAAGTATCTCAGGATCTCGTCACGCCGTGTTCCCAGCAGGGGCCGGATGATGAACGGCGGACCCATCCCCCCCCGCCCTGCGGCCCGCATGGGGGGAATCGCGGAAAGCCCACCCATGCCGGATCCCCTGAAAAGTCGCATCAAAACCGTCTCGGCCTGATCATCCGCCGTGTGTCCCAGCGCAACCCACCGACTTTGCGTCCGCTCGGCTTCGCGCTCATACATCGCGTAGCGTGCCTCCCGGCCGGCCATCGGCAGCGAGATTCCCTTCGACCGGGCGATGGATTTAACGTCTACGGCCTCAACCGTTACCGGAATTTTCCAGTCCTGCCCGAGACGCTCCACGAATCGGGCGTCCTGACGCGCCTGGGCTCCCCGAAGCTTATGATCCAGGTGGGCCACCGTCAGGCGGAGTGGAAATTTTTCCGAAAATGACTTCAGACAGTGGAGCAAACAGACGGAGTCGGGACCGCCGGATACCCCCACGATCATTCCGTCGCCCTCCTGCACGCCGAAACCCCTTAGGCCGAGGGCCACCCGCTCAACCAGTGCTTGACCTGGATGTCTTCCTGGCTGTTTCATGGATTTTATGCGCCCTTTGGACATCCGCCTCGATCTGTCGCGACAATTCCCCGGCATCGGGGAAGGTCCGTTCTTCCCTGATCCGTCCCAGAAAGGTGATTCGCAGGTTTTTATCGTACAGCCTGCCCGTGCGCTCGAAGAGATGGATTTCGATCATCGGCTCACCCGCACCAAAGGTCGGTCTCGAACCGATATAACCGATGGCCTCCAGCGCGTCGTCGGATTTCGGGCGAGGAGATTTCGGATCGGGATCGATTCGGACCCGCACGGCGTACACCCCCGGCCCCGGCACCATCTCCGAAGGAAATCGCAGATTGGCCGTCGGGTATCCGATCCGACGCCCCCTTCCCTCGCCCCCCACCACGGTACCCGAAACTTCGTACGGCCTGCCGAGCAAATCCCCCGCCGCCTCCACGCCCCCTTCCAGCAAAAGCGTGCGGATTCGCGACGAGCTGACCGCCGCCCCGTTGATGATCACCGGGTCGATGATCGAGACCCTGATCCCGAAGGACTCCGAGATTCTCTGCAGATCCTCGGCGGTACCCTCACGATCACGGCCGAAGGCGAAATTGCGACCGACAAAGACCTCTCGCGCCCCGACGGCTTTGTGAAGGACCGCCTCCACAAACTCGGTCGGCTTCTGTCGCGCGAATTTGCGGGTAAAGGACAGGATGATCATCCGGTTCAGCCCGAGCCCGGCCAACAGGCGGGCCTTCTCCTCCGTGGAGGTCAGCTGATGAAAAGGGCGATCCGGCGCCAGGACCTTGACGGGGTGCGGGTCGAAGGTCAGTGCCGTCGCCGTTGTGTCGAGATCCCTTGCGCGCCGCACCACGCCGCTCAGGATCGCCCGGTGTCCGAGGTGGACGCCGTCGAAGTTGCCGACGGCGACGACCGGCTCTCTGCCCCGATGGTCCTCTTCTGGAACGCCCCTTACGATCTGCACCTCTCGGCCCCGTTTCAGTCCACTTTATAAATCCGCTCTTTCATCGGGAGCGGCCGCTGGAGTTTCGCCGGCCGGCAGCCCGATCATCCCGGTTTTATGAAATCCAATCAACCCTCGCCGCTTGAGCGAGGATTTGCCCTTTGCCCGGGGCATCTTCACTTGAGCATGCGACCGGCCAGGTCTTTGGCAAAATAGGTCAGAATCAAGTCCGCGCCTGCCCGCTTGATCCCCGTGAGGGCTTCCTCGGCCGCGCGGGTTTCATCCAGCCAGCCCAGTCGGGCGGCCGCCTTGATCATGGCGTACTCGCCGCTCACCTGATAGGCGGCCACGGGGCGGTTGAGCCGCTCGCGGGCCATTCGAATGATATCGAGATAGGGCATTGCCGGCTTGACCATGATCATGTCGGCCCCCTCATCGACATCCAGCTCCATCTCCCGGAGTGCCTCGCGCGCATTCGGCGGATCCATCTGGTATGATTTGCGATCCCCGAACTGGGGAGCGGATTCGGCCGCTTCCCGGAAGGGACCGTAGAAAGCCGACGAAAATTTCGCCGAATAGGCCAGGATGGGCGTCTCCTCGAAGCCGTCCGCGTCGAGGGCCTTGCGGATGGCGCCCACGCGCCCGTCCATCATGTCGGAAGGAGCCACGATATCGGCTCCCGCCCCCGCATGCGATACGGCCTCACGGGCCAACAGGTCGAGACTCGCGTCATTGAGGATCTTGCCTTCCTGGACCACGCCGCAATGCCCGTGATCCGTGTATTCACACAGACAGACATCCGTGATGACAAGCAGGTCGGGCACGCGATCCTTCAGGGCCCGCACGGCCTGCTGAACGATTCCACCCCGGGCGTAAGCCTCCGAGCCCTTCGGATCCTTGCGCTTCGGTATACCGAAGAGAATCACCCCGGGTATCCCGAGATTGTAGGCCTCCTGGGCTTCTTTGACCAGCAAGTCCACGGATAATTGGGCGACGCCGGGCATGCTGGCAATCTCCTTGCGGACCCCCTTTCCATGGACCACGAACATCGGATAAACCAGATCATCGACGCCCAGCTGCGTTTCGCGAATCAACCGCCGATGCTGCTCAGTCGCCCGCAACCGCCTGGGCCTGAATGATGGAAATCCCATCCGCATCACCCCCTTAAGTCTCATGCCCCCGTGATCGACGCTCCATGAAATAGCGGGCGATCGCACGGGCCAGCTCCCTTACGGTATATTCCCGTGGCACGATATCATTTTTCAACCCGGACTGCCTGACCGTCTCGGCGGTGATGGGACCGATACTGGCAATCACCACCCCGCTCATCAGGTCGGCCAACTCCTCCCGCCGGAAGATGGAGACAAAATTGGTCACGGTGGAGGAGCTTGTAAAAGTTACGACCGATATCCTTTTCTCCTTCAGTAAGGAGCGGATTCGTTCGGCCTGATCGACCGGTTTGACGCTCTGATAAGCCGCCGCCACACGGACCTGCGCCCCCATCGCTCGCAGCGCCTCCGGAAGCACTTCCCGGGCGTGCAGCGCGCGGGCCAGCAGCACCTTGAGGCCGCGAACCCCCCGGCGCTGCATCTCATCCACAATCCCCTCGGCCTGGTAGATCTTCGGGACCAGGTCGGGGCGGATGCCCCAATTTCGTACGGCCTGCGCGGTTCGCGGGCCGATCGCACACACCTTGGCGCGCGCAAGGGCTCGCGCGTCCATGCCCGAGATTTCCAACCGCTCACGGAAAAAGCGAACCCCGTTCACGCTGGTAAAGATGATCCAGTCGAAAGACCCGATCTGCGAGATTGCATCATCCAGATCGCCCCAGTCCGGCGGGGGAACAACCTGGATCGTGGCGATCTCAACAGGATCGGCTCCGTAGCGCGAAAGCTCGGCGGAAAGGTCCGAGGCCTGATCCTCGGGACGCGTCACCAGGACGCGTTGTCCGAAAAGGGGCCGGGTTTCAAACCAGTTCAGCTGCTCCCGCAATCGAACCACCTCACCGACGACGATCATGCCCGGCAGGGCGAGGTGACGCTCCTGGACCCGGCTCACGATGTCCTCCAACACCCCCACCACCGTCTCTTGCTCGGGATGGGTCCCCCAGCAGATGATGGCCACGGGCGTCCGGGGAGACCGCCCATGCTTGAGAAGATTCGATACAATGCCCGCCAGATTCGTGATTCCCATGAAAAAGACGAGCGTCCCCTTGCCCGGGGATATCGTCTCCCACGGGATATCCGACTTCTGCTTCGAAGGGTCTTCATGCCCCGTCGCCAGGACGACGAGGGCGCTGTGCTCGCGATGGGTCAGGGGGATGCCCGCATAAGCCGGAACGCCCGAAGCGGAAGTAACGCCCGGAACCACTTCGAAGCAGACGCCTTCCCGGGCCAGGGCGACCGCCTCTTCTCCCCCCCGTCCGAAGATAAAGGGATCCCCCCCTTTCAACCTGGCGACCGTTTTGCCCTCTCGCGCCTTCTCCACCATCAACCGATTGATATCGGCCTGCGCGATCGATTGCTTGCCTCGCCGCTTGCCGGCATATACGATCTCGGCCTCCTCCCGGGCCAGTTTGAGGAGCCGCTCGTTGGCGAGATAATCGTAGATGATGACGTCCGCCTCCTCAATGCATTCCCTGCCGCGGATCGTGAGCAGGCCGGGGTCCCCCGGCCCGGCTCCAATCAGATAAACTTTGCCGTCTTCCTTGCCACTCACGCCCTTCATCCGCCCTATCGCCGATTAAGACAGCCGCCGAATATGCCTCCGGGTTGAAGCGGGCCTCAGCCCCCCGAATAGATTTCGTTGAGAATGACGTCCGCCCCGCGCTGCAGGAGACGCTCCGCCAATCGCACGCCCAGTGATTCGGCCTGACTCGCAGGCCCCTCTTCCGACTCCCGGATCAGTCTGCGGCCGTCCACGCCGGCCACCATTCCCTCCAGGCGGATGCGGGTTTCAGGATTTTGAGAGGCCGGTGACGCCGATCGCGTCTCTTCCCGCGCAGGGGTCGATCCGTTCAAAATCAGGGCATGGGCCGCAATCGGCACCTGGCAGCCGCCTTCCAGCCGGCGCAGGAAGGCCCGTTCCGCCAGAACGCCGCAGCGGGTGGGTTCATGATTCAGAAATTGCAGAACCCGATTGGTCGATTCATCCCGAACCCGGCACTCGATGCCCAGCGCCCCCTGGCCAACCGCCGGCAGGCTGATCTCGGGATCGAGATATTCGGTTACCCGCTCTTCCCAACCCATCCGCCTCAAACCGGCCGCAGCCAGGACGATTGCGGCCAATCCTTCGTCGGTCAGTTTTCGGATTCGGGTGTCCAGGTTTCCCCTGAGCTGAACGATCTGAAGATCGGGCCTGAAGTGGAGCAGCTGCGCCTGGCGCCTCAGGCTGCTGGTTCCGACACGGGCGCCTCGCGGCAGGTCTTTCAGGGATCTTCCGTCGGCGCTGATCAGGACATCCCGGGCGTCCTCCCTACGGGTCACGACCCCGAGGTGCAGTTCGGGGGGAAGGGCGGTGGGAACGTCCTTCATGCTGTGAACGGCCAGGTCGATCTCCTCCCTGAGGAGGGCCTCCTCGATCTCCTTGACAAAGAGCCCCTTTCCGCCCACCTTGGCGAGGGGAACATCCAGGATCTGATCGCCGGTGGTCTTGATCTTGATCAGCTGCGTTTCAAGGTCGGTGTGCCGATCCTCCAAGCCGGCCTTCACCCAGTGCGCCTGAGTGAGCGCCAGCTGGCTGCCCCTCGTACCGATTCGCAAGACCCGTCCTTGTGTTCCCCCAACCAAGCGCCTACTCCCCTTGATCCGGTTCGGATGGTCCGGGGTCAGGCTTGCCTTTCTTGCGCTCCTCCCGCCGATAGCGCATGGGAACCTCCGCATCCAGATTGAAAAGACGGCGGATCGCTTCGACATACAGGATCCCGTCCGAGGCATTCGCCTCCCGCTTCAACACCATGAGGGGGGCATGCAGCAGCTTGTTCACGATCGATTGCGTCAACCCCTCCAGATTCTGGCGGACCTCCTCAGGCACGTCACCCATTCGATTCAGAGCGCGCTGCGTCTCCAGACGGCGGATGTCCTCGGCCTGGTTCCGGATGGCGACGATCGTCGGGACGACATCCAGGGATTTGAGCCACTGGGTAATCGTCTGTATCTCCTCCTCGACGATTCGCTCCGCCCGGGCCGCCTCCTGCTGGCGCTGCTGCATGTTGGATTCAACCACCTGGCTCAGATCGTCGATGTTATAAAGGTAAACGTTATCAATCACGTTGACCGCCGGATCGACGTTCCGGGGAACGGAAAGATCGATGAGAAAAATCGGCCGGTTCTTCCGGGCATGGATAATCTGGCGCATCTGCTCCTTCGTGATCAGGTGGTGCGCCGCGGAAGTCGAGGCAATCACGATATCGGAATCGATCAGCTCCTGATCGAGACGGTCGAACGCCACGGATTGCCCCTCGAACTCGCGGGCCAGCTCGCCCGCCCGCTCCTGATTTCTCCCCATGATCCTGATGCGCCGGACCCCCCGGCCCGCCAGGTGTCGGGCGCTGGCCTCGGCCATCTCGCCCGAGCCCACCAGCAAAATGGAGGTCTGATCGAAATGGCTGAAGATGCGGCTTGACAGCTCCACCGCCACAGCGCTGACCGAAATCGGGTTTTCGGAAATCCCCGTTTCGGTCCTGACGCGCTTGCCGACCGAGATGGCCTTTTTGAAAAGCTTGTTGAGCACCACGCCGGTCGTGCTTCGGCCCATTGCCTCCTCGAAGGCGGCCTTGACTTGAGCCAGGATTTGCGGTTCCCCGATGACCATCGAGTCCAGGCTGGAGGCCACCCGGAAAATGTGCCGGATGGCCTCCCGCGTCTCGTAGAAGTAAAAGTGGGAAGACAGAACCCCTTCGGGCTGACCCCGATGAATCGACTCCAGATACTGCTGGATCGATTTGAATCCATCCTCGGTATTTCTGGTGACGGCGCAGACTTCCACCCGATTGCAGGTGGATAGGATGAGACCCTCGTCCACCCCCCGGCAGCTTTTCAAATCCTCCAGGGCGCGCCCGAGCAGATCGCCCGAGAAGGCCAGTCGCTCCCTGACTTCCACGGGAGCGGTTTTGTGATTGAGTCCGACGATGATGATCTGCATGCGCCTCTGGCTACCGCGCCTGAATCCGTCCGATCTCAGGCAACCTGACTAACCCCCACAAACGTGAACACGACCCCGACGAAACCGATCACGGCCAGATAAGCCGCCTTCTTGGCCCGCCACCCGATGGTTAGCCGCCCGTGGAGCATGGCCAGGTAAAACACCCAGGTCACCAGCGTGAAGGTTTGCTTGGGATCCCAGATAAAATAGACATTCATAATGAACCGGTTGAGCAAAACGCCCGTGATCATTCCCAGGGTCAACAGCGGAAAACCGAAGTAAATGCAGCGTTGGTTGAGGTCATCCAAGACGTCCAGAGAGGGAAGCTTGCGGACAAGGACATTGAGGCGTTTCGCTTTCAAAAGCCTTTCCTGCACCAGGTAGGTCACCCCCACCACGAAGGCCAGGGTAAA
>CAYGBP010000048.1:831-7082 GCA_964348105.1 uncultured Nitrospirota bacterium | reverse complement strand
GAGGCTCGTGTGCACCACCAGCCAGAGGACCCGGATGTTCTGGTCAAGCGGTCTGACCTGCTCCGGTAAGATCGCCATCGACAGGATCGAGAGAAGGGCAAGCGGGAGCACGAGGGATCCCAGGACCTGAATCCGATACCGGTATTCCACCAGCAGGAAGACCAGCACCAGCGCCCATGAAAAAAAGGCCATGGACTCGTAGACCGTGATCAGCGGTATATGGCCCGCCTCTATCGTGCGGGTCAGTAGCGCCAGGGTGTGTGTGGCAAACCCGGCGACCGTTGCCCAGATCGAAAACTTGCCGGAGGCCTCTTTCTTGCTGATCAGATACCAGAGAAAAAGGATGGTTCCGAGAAGATAAAAGCCGAGGGTCCATGTAAAAAAAAGGATGTTGGCCATACCTCCCCTATATTATCAATTTAAAAATCAAAAAATCATTATATCTTTCAATAAGTTGGATGTCAAGCACTTGGCGCCACCGGTTGCGGCCACCGCCCGTATCTCCAACAATAACATGGCCTTCAGGCATATTGCTGGCGGGACGACAGGGATCGCAGCGCCCCCCGGCCGAATGATTTCACGGGGATCACTTCGTTCCCCTGCCGGGCGTCAAATAACGATTCGGAAAACGAAAAGACCAGTTGCAATAGCGGGAAGGGGGATGACACGGCTTGACCAACTTGAAGAGGGCCGGCGCCTTCACCGTGGGTCCGCGACTCCCGTCAGAGGAGGCTGTCGCGTTGAGGGGCAGGGACGGAATCGGGCCTGAGGCTCATAACCGCCTCGCTCCCTCCCGGGCATGATCCTGGATCAACCGCCCCATCTGCTCCTGGATCTCGCCGTGTTGCCGATCCATCGCCCAGCGCATCCGGGCATAGTCGCGGATCAGCGCACCGATCTTTTCCTGCAGTTGCGGGTCGCCGCTGGGTCCCGCCCCGGCCGAGAGCCGACGGATCTCCCGGTCGCGGATATAAAGTCCGAGCTGTTCCTGATGGCTTGCGAAAACCTGGCGGGAGGAATGCTGAACCCCCGCGGCGTTCCGGATCGCGCTGCCCAGTTGTTCCTGATACAGGCCGTTCGCGGCCGTTTGCGTCTGCGGCCCGGAAGCGGTCCAGAGGGAGGGCCCCACATAGACCACCGCCAGCAGAGCCGCCGCCGCGCCCAGGCTCCATGCCATTCGCCAAGCGAAGCGGCGGCGAAAAGATCCGATCGCGGCCAGCCGCCTGCCGCGCCGTTCGTCCTCGATCCGCGCCTGAGTTTCACGCCGCAGCAAATCAAAATCGACCTGCTGAGCCGCGCGTTCGGCATCCTGTTTGAGCAGATCGCCGACGCGGCGATATACCCGCAGGACGCCCTGGCACGGCTCGCACGCCTCCAGATGCCGCAGGAGCAGCTGGGCGCGCTCTCCGCTGACCTCCCGATCCAGGTATGCCGAAAGCGCCTCGGAGAATTGATCGCATTCCCTGCTCATCTAATCTGCCTCCCCATAGGATTTCAACAACTCCCGCAGTTTCCTGCGACCGTAGAAGATCCGTGACATGACCGTTCCGATCGAGGCCCCCACGATCTCGGAAATTTCCTTGTACGATAGCTCATCGATTTCGCGAAGGGTCAGCACGATCCGCTGCTCCCGGGGCAGGCCCTGCATGGCCCGTCGGATCATCCGCTGCGTCTCGCGGCGGGAGGCGAGTGCCTCGGGGTTGGAGGCGGCCGGGATGTCCACGTCATCCCCCGGGTCCTGGCTCGCCCGCTCCTTGCCCCGCCTCCGAAGGAAATCCAGGCAGGTGTTCACGGCAATCCGGTAAAGCCAGGTATACAACCGGGCATCGCCCCGAAAGCCGTGTTGGGCCCTGTAGGCCCGAATCAGAGCCTCCTGCACCAATTCGCGGGCATCGTCCGAATCATGGACCATCCCGTATGCAACGGCGAAAAGCCTTCGTTGGTACCGATCCACGATCGCATTGAAGGCTTCCGGATTGCCTCGCTGAGATTCCCGGATCAGGTCTTCGTCGGATCCAGTCACGCGACTCCTTCTAAACCGTTGGACGGATGATGGGGCCGGAATATTCGACACGGAACCGAAAATTCAGGCCCGGTCGAGCAGGTGATCGAAGTAATTTTCAAGAAGATTTCTGATCTCTTCCTTCATGGCCGGAGCCGCGCGCAGGCGACCCGCGAGCTTGGGGGACATCCGGAATGCCTGGCGAAAGAAGGCCGCGGTGCCCGAGGTAATGGGCTGTGAAAGAGTCCCCTCTTGAACCCGGCAGCGGCGGCAGACGATGCCTCCCGAGGCGGGAGAAAAGAACAGATCCGGCCGGGTCAGGCGACCCCGGCATCGCAGGCATTGCTCGGTATCGAACTGCGGCTGGTAGCCACTGTATTGGATCAATCGGATTTCGAACAGCCGAATGGCCAGCTCCCATCCGTTCTGGGAGATCGCGCCAAGGGCGTTGAGAACGAGATCATAGAGGGCTGGGTTGGCCTCCCCGAAAGGGACCATTGCCGAGGTCAGCGACGTGACGTGGGATGCCCGACGGATCAGGCCGAGCTCCTCGCGCAACTCCCGGAAAGACCGGACGATATCGACCTGCTGAATGCGGGGCAGGGAATCCCGGCTTTTCAGGAAAACGATCAACTGACAATGCGTGAAGGGCTCCAGCGTGCCGCCAAACCGGCTGCGAATCCGGCGCGCGCCCTTGGCGGTGGCCACGATCTTTCCCTGCGCGCGCGTAAAAAAGGTGACCAGTCGATCGGCCTCTCCCAAATTGCGACTCCCCAGCACGATGGCCGGGGTTTTTAGCAAGCCCATCGGATTGACCTGGCTCCCGCCGCCGCCCTCTATCGAAGGTACTGGAGCAGATAGGTGGCCAACCCCAGATAGATGACCACCCCGGTGATGTCGTTCGTCGTGGTGACGAAGGGCCCGGAGGACACCGCCGGATCGATATTCATTTTTTTGAGCATCACGGGGACCATCGTGCCCACCAGAGCGGCGGCGGTAATGGCAAAAAACATCGCGGCGCCCAGAACCACCCCCAGCATAATGTGCGCATGCCATCCGTACGCCACGAGCGTCAGGACGATCCCGCAGGCCAACGCCATCAAGAGCCCCACCCTGACCTCCCGCCCCACGACCTGCCACAGATTGGCCACCTCGATCCTTCCGGTGGCCAGCCCCCGGACCACGATCGTGGAGGACTGTACCCCGACATTGCCCCCCATCGCCGCAATCACCGGAAGAAAGGTCACCAGGGCGATCACCTCCTGGATCGTCATCCGGTAAAACCAGACGATCCCGGCCGTGATCATCGTCCCGAAAAGCGTGGTCATCAGCCACGGCAAACGGTAGCGGGCCGCCTTGAGACTGGAGGCTTGCAGAATGAATTCCTCCTCCGGGGAGCCGGCGCCGGCCATCATGAGGATGTCTTCTGTGGCCTCATCCCGCATCACGTCGATCACGTCATCGAAGGTAATGATCCCCGCCAATCGGCCCTCTTTGTCCACGACCGGAATCGCGAGAAGATTGTAGCGCGTGACCTGGCGGGCCACCGCCTCCTGATCCGTATCGGTGGTGACGCTGATGGCCTCCCGGTTCATAATCTTGCTCAGGGATGTGTCCGGCGGAACCAGCAGGAGTTGCCGAAGGGATGCCACTCCCACCAGGTGCTCATCCCTGTCCGTCACATAGACGTAGAAAACCATTTTACGCTCGCTGGTCATGCGAACCTGCCGGATGGCCTCCTCCACCGTCGTGTCCTCGGGCAGCGAAAAAAAGTCGGTGTTCATGATTCGGCCGGCCGTCCCCTCCGGATGCTCCAGCAGACCCTGGACTTCCTGGGAATCCTCGTGGCGCATCAGCTTGAGGACCTCTTCGGATATCGCGGGCTCCAGATCGTCCATGATGGCGGCCACGTCGTCTGATGAGAGCTCGTTGAGGATGGCCACGATTTCCGGGGTGGGGACCTGCGCCAGCAGATCCTTCCGGCTCAAGGCATCCAGCTCCTTGAGAACGCGGGCCTTGACCTGGTTGCCGCGGATCAGCTCGAAAATTTCCTTTTTCTCGGGAACCGTGGTCAAATATTGGATCACCTTGGCGACATCCGCCGGATGGATCTTGTTGATCATGTTGGCGAGGTGGCCTACGGCCCCGCGCCGCATGAATTTCTGGATTCCTTCCAGGATGATATCGAATTTCGAAACGGCCATTGTTCCGTTACCGCGCAAGACAAGCGGTCAGTATCCGAGTTCCTTGATGAATCGATCGTTCTGCCGCCAATTTTTCTTTACCTTCACCCAAAGCTCGAGATAAACCTTCCGATCCAGCATACGCTCCAGTTCCAGCCGGGCGGCACGCCCGATGTCTTTGAGCATGCGCCCTTTCTCGCCGATCACGATCTTTTTCTGCGATTCCCTCTCCACCAAAATAACGGCCTTGATGGTCGTGATCTTTCTGTCTTCCTCCTCGACGAAGGCCTCAATGGCGACGGCGATCGCATAGGGAAGCTCGTCGCGGGTTCTCTGGAGAACCTTTTCACGGATCAATTCCGCCGCCAGGGAGCGCATCGACTGATCCGTCAGGGTCTCTTCCGGAAATAACGGCTCTCCCTGCGGCAGGTGGGATACGATCGCCTGGACCAACCGATCCACATTATCCCCCTTCAGTGCCGATATGGGAACCAGCTCGGCAAAATCAAACTCCTTGCTGAAATGGTCCATGAGCGGAAGCAGCCGCTCCTTTTTGACCCGATCGATCTTATTGATCACCAGCAGGGTGGGCAGCTTGGCCTTGCGAACAGCCTCCAGGACGTAACGGTCCCCCGGTCCGGGCTCCTGAACGGCTTCCACCATGAACAGGACGACATCCGCGCCCTGGATTGCCTCAAGAGCGGCCTGAACCATCCGCCGGTTCAACCGGAATCTGGGTTTATGGATACCCGGCGTATCCAGCAGCACCAGCTGCGCGTCGGGCAGGGTTCTGACCCCCAGAATCCGGTGGCGGGTGGTCTGGGGTGTATCCGAAACGATGGCCACCTTCTCCTGCATCACCTGGTTCATCAGGGTGGATTTTCCCACATTCGGACGACCGACCACCGCCACCATGCCACTGCGAAACTTCTTCGCGCCTTGCGCGCTCATTCATCCGAGCCCTGCTTGAACTGGTAGACAAGCTCGCCCTTCTTGACCAGTCCGAGCTCCTGGCGGGCGATCGATTCGATCGTCTCTGGATCGTCCCGCAGGGCCCGCGCCCTTTCCCTGAGCTCATGGTTTCTCCGGACCAGATGTTCGATCTCCTGGGAGAGATCACGATGCGTCTTCACCACAGAGATGAACTTCATCAGACCCATTTCATTGAAAATCAGCAAGACCAGAAAATAGCCTGCAATCAGCGCGCCGACCGTATACCAGATCAACCGATGGCGCCGGTGCCGGCGCTGTAGATCAACCCGCTTGCGGTTCCTCCCTGCGAATAACATGAGCGCCCTCCCCCGAAGGAAAGATCAAAAGGGATACCTGGCCGAAAACGCACCGCTCGTTTCGGCCAACAATCGCAGCTCGATGCCGATCAGAAGATCCCTCCAAACCCTGAAATCACCACCAAAAAAGATGCCAAGGGACTCACTCTCCTCGATGTCGCTGCCTGGCAACGCCGGATTCGAAAAAGTCATATCCCCCCGAACGGCACTCAGGAAAAAGCCCCCGTAGGGCACAAAATATGGAACGTCCTTCAAACGAAATCCCCCGAAAAAACGAAATTCCTGCCAAACCACCTCGGCATCCGAAGGGGGACTCGAAGTGACTGCTCCGGCTTGCAGCGTAAATCGCTCGTAGTCTCCCCCGCCCCCCAGATCGAACGAATCCCTTTGGAGAACGGTTAACCTGAACCCCGCCCCGTAAACGAGGCTGGGCCCCGACAGAAAAGTCACCTGGGATCCGGCGTAATTCAGTATGCGGATGTCGTCATCCACGATCCCAAGCGTCAGAAACAGATCCGCCCCCTTGAACAGGCTGTACCCCCCGCGCGCCTGGATCTTGAGCAGATCGATGTCGGGATTGGCCCCGATCCCGAAGGAAAGCTCGCGGTGGACCAGATCGCCTTCCAGACCCACAGCCGCGCCGCCTTTCGACAGCAGGGCTGTCGGGGCGCCGATCATCCCGGCCTGGGCCGCAGCGCCCGATAAGCCCGCGATGGCCGCGGCGGCCCTCAGGAATGCCCTCACCCCGACTTTGACAACGGGCCAACCCTTCAGCTT